>CAMVGM010000030.1 GCA_947167015.1 uncultured Bacteroidales bacterium | reverse complement strand
ACCAGAGCTGGCGGGAGATGCACCAGTCGCGGACGTTCTCCATCCAGTGGCGGTAAGTGTTGCGGTAGCGGTCGGGGATGAACTTGATGCGGCCGGACTCCACGTGGTCGAGGGCGCGCGCGGCGAGGTCTTCCATCTTGAGGAACCACTGCGCGGAGAGTTTCGGCTCGATGACGGCGTCGGTGCGCTCGCTGTAGCCGACCGGGGAGATGTACTCCTCAACCTTCACGAGGTTGCCGGACTCTTCGAGCATCTTCTCGATCTTCTTGCGGGCGACGAAGCGGTCCTCGCCCACGAGGATCTGCGCGTTCTCGTTCAGGCAGCCGTGGTCGTCGATGATGTCCAGGATGGGCAGGTTGTGCCGCAGGCCGATCTCGTAGTCGTGGGCATCGTGCGCAGGCGTGACCTTGAGGCAGCCCGTGCCGAAATCCATCTCGACGTAGTCGTCCTCGATCACGGGTATCTCCCTGTTGATCAGCGGGATTAGCACCTTCTTGCCGCGCAGCCAATGATGCCGCTCGTCGGCGGGATTCACGCAGATGGCAGCGTCGGCCATGATGGTCTCGGGACGCGTGGTGGCGATCACGAGGTACTCGTCGGTGGGGTTGCCGTGGCCGTCGGAGACGTAGTATTTCAGGTGGAAGAAGTGGCTCTTGGTGTCCTTGTGGATGACCTCGTCGTCAGAGATGGCGGTCAGGGCCACCGGGTCCCAGTTGACCATGCGGACGCCGCGGTAGATCCACCCCTTGCGGTAGAAGTGGACGAAGGTGGCGAGGACGGCCTCGGACAGTTCCGGCTCCATCGTGAAGCGGGTGCGGTCCCAGTCGCAGGAGGCGCCGAGCTTGCGGAGCTGCTGCAGGATGATGCCGCCGTGCTCCTCCTTCCACTCCCAGGCGTACTTGAGGAATTCCTCGCGGGTGATGTCCTCCTTGGAGATGCCCCGCTCCTTGAGGCGGGCCACCACCTTGTTCTCCGTGGCGATGGAGGCGTGGTCGGTGCCGGGGACCCAGCAGGCGTTCCTGCCGTCCATGCGCGCCTTGCGGATGAGCACGTCGTTGAGGGTGTTGTTGAGCACGTGTCCCATGTGCAGGATGCCCGTCACGTTGGGCGGCGGGATCACGATCGTATAGGGTTCACGGTTATCGGGTTCGGAGTGGAAACACCGGTTCTTGAGCCAATAGGCGTACCACTTGTCTTCTACTTCTGAAGGGTTGTATTTTGCACTAAGTTCCATATCTTGCAAAGATAGGTATTTTTTGGGACTTCCGACCTATCAATCAAAGATTGAAGATTTCTTCGAAAAAAGATTTGGAAAACATCGTTTTCTTTTCTAACTTGCCAGTCCCAAAAGAGAATTTACCGGTTCCGGCGCCGCCGGGACTAAAAAGGAGGACGGTCCGTTCGGGCCGCCCTCCGTGTTTTTATTCGTCCTTGGGGATCTCCGCCCGGAACGGTATGAGCGGCAAGCCGTTAGTCCCCTTCAGGTTGCCGACCGCGAAGTCCTGGAAGCAGTAGCGCACGGCCACGGGATCCGGTACGCCGGGCGTGGAGAGCACGACCGTCGTGCCTTCGCGGAAGGACATCCGCACCTCGGCGCGGGCCGGCTGGAAATGGCCGCCTCCGCCGGAAATCTCGAAGCCCCGGATCTCTTCGTCCAGCCCCAGGAAGCCCGAGCGGGCGTTGTCGAAGCTGACGATGACCTTGCCGTCCTCCACCCGCGCCGACTTGAAGCAGGGGTTGAAGGCGGGCAGCGCCGTATATCCGTAGGCGAGGGCCAGCGCCTGGAAGCAGAGGCGTTCGCCGATCTGGCGCTTCTGCGAGGCGTGGATCTGCGTGCGCTCCCATTCGTAGGCCAGGTCGTTGGTGCCCACCAGGCCGGCGTTGGGGATCTGCCGGGAGGCGATGAACTGCTGTTCGCGGAGCAGCGGGCCGTGTTCGTCCTGCAGGCCGTACTGGCCGTCGTAGTAGTCGTAGGGCTGGAGTTCGACGATCAGGAAGGGGATGTCGCCCCGGCCGATGTCGCGGCGCCATTCGGCCGCCATCGCGGTGAGACGCTCGGCATAGACTTCGTTGGCGATGCTGATGTTGGATTCGCCCTGGAACCACAGGATGCCGGCGAGGGCCATCTTCGCGGCCGGGCGGAACATCGCGTTGTACATGATCATCGGCTTGTACATGTCGTTCACCTCGTTGCTGGAGGCGTTGGCGAGGTTTACGTCAGGGCAGTCTTTGAGGAGTTCCTCGCCCATCCAGGCCTCGATCACGGAGCCGCCCCAGCTGGCGTTGATGATGCCCACGGGCACGTCCAGGGCCTTCGATAGCCGCGTGGCGAAGAAGTAGCCGACCGCCGAGAAACGGGGGCTGGTGGCCGGGTTGCAGAGCTGCCACTCCCCTTCCGCGTCGGCCTGCGGCTCGGTGGCCCGCGCCTTGCGGACCAGCAGCTGCCGGACGCCCTTGTACTGGCCCGAGAGGGCGATTTCTTCGAGCGAGCCCTCGACCGGGGTGCCCATTCCGCCGCCCAGGCTCATCTCCATGTTGCTCTGCCCGGAGCAGAGCCAGACCTCGCCGATGAGCACGTTGGAGGCGCGCACCATCTCGCCGCCGCTGGTGGCGCGGACCGTCTGCGGCTCGAAACTGGCCGCCGGGGTTTTCAGCTGCACTTCCCAGCGGCCGTCGGCGTCGGCGCGGGTGCTGACGGACGACTTCAGCCAGGAGGCCGAGACGCTGACCGAGGCGCGCGGGGCGGCCGTGCCCCAGATGCGTGCCTGGGTGTTCTGCTGGAGGACCATGTTGTCGCCGAGCAGGGAGGAGAATTTCAGGTTGCCCGCCTGGAGGGTGAATGTGAGCAGCAGGGCCGCCAGCATTCCGAGGGTTTTTCTGAGCATGGGTTTTCGGGTTGTTTGCGTGTACAAATTTAACGATTCCCCATTATAATTGTTATCTTTGCACAAACTAAATGACGCCATCCATGGAGAATAACGACAATAAGCCGAAAGGCATCAACCTGGAACTGAAACCCGAGGTCGCCAAGGGTTCGTATTCCAACCTCGCCATCATCACCCACTCCCCCAGCGAGTTCATCATCGATTTCGCGACGATGCTCCCCGGACTCCCCAAGCCGGAAGTCGGCAACCGCATCATCATGACGCCGGAGCACTGCAAGCGCCTACTGAACGCGCTGCAGGAGAACATCGGGCGCTACGAGGCCCAGTTCGGGCCCATCGCCCTCGGCGGGGCGCCCGAGCAGAAAGGCACGTTCAATCTCGCTGATTTCCAGCCCAATGGCACCAAATCTTAAGGCCATCAAGGCGATCGCCTACGACCTGGACGGCGTGGCGACGGACGGCAGCATCATCCCGGTCGGCCCCACCCCGGAGGACCTCGTGCGCGTGGTGAACGCGAAGGATTCGTTCGCGTCGCGCGTGGCTGCGCAGAAGGGGTTCATCGTGGCGGTCATTTCCGGCGGCAAGACGGAGGCGCTCCGCTCCCGCTGCCTGCACATGGGAGTGAAAGAGGAGAACCTTTACCTGGGCGTGCGCGGCAAACTGGCCGTCTTCCGCGAGTTCTGCAGCCGGAATGGCCTGCAGCCTGAGGAGGTGGCGTATTTCGGGGACGACATCCCCGATACGCAGGTGCTGCGCGTGTGCGGTTTCGGGATCGCTCCGGCGGATGCCGCGCAGGAGGCGAAGGATGCCGCGGATTACGTGACGACGGTGCCCGGCGGGCGCGGCTGCATCCGCGAGGGTATCGAGCTGATCCTGAAGGCGCAGGACAAGTGGCGTTTCGACGAGGACCGGTACGATCTGCTCTATTAGGCGATGAAACGGATTATCCTGGCCAGCAATTCTCCCCGGCGCCGCGAGCTGCTCGCGGGGCTCGGCCTGGAGTTTACGGTGGATACCGGCAATTCTTTCGAGGAGACGCCGCTGGAGGGCGTGGAGGCACACGAGGTGCCGCTGCGCCTGAGCGCGGGCAAGTCGCACGGCTTCCACCGGCCGCTGGAGGCGGACGAGGTGCTGATCACGTCCGATACGGTGGTGATCGTGGACCGGGAGGTGCTGGGCAAGCCGCATTCGCGCGAGGATGCCGTCCGGATGCTCCGCCTGCTTTCCGGGCGGGCGCACGAGGTGGTGACGGCGGTGACGATCCGGGACGCTTTCCGCGAGGAGACGTTCAGCGTGTCCACACGGGTGTTTTTTACCGAGCTTTCGCAGGCGGAGATCGATCATTATATCGATGTGTATCAGCCGTTTGACAAGGCCGGGGCGTATGGGATCCAGGAGTGGATCGGGTATGTGGGGATCTCGGGGATCGAGGGGTCGTTCTATAACGTGATGGGGTTCCCGGTGCATCGGGTCTGGCGGGAGCTGCAGCGCTTTCTCTGATGGCCCGCGAGGCGTTTACTTATCCTTTCTGTTATACGCCGGCGCCGGACATCGTCGCCGCCGCCCAGCGTCTCATTGCTCATTTAGATTCTTTGGGCTCGCGGGCCGGTATTCGGGGGCCTGAAAACTTCGCTTCGCTCATCCCTCCCACGCCTTACGGCGCGGGCCCCTCCCGTTCACGAGCCACGGGCGGCTACGGTTTTCAGTCCCCCGATACCGGCCCCGCTTCGCATAACACTAGCGCAACGCAAGCGGGAAGTGCCTCCGGAAACACTGCCACCCTCGGCACGTTAAGAGGGGGGACCGCAAGCGAAGCGCAGCGGTGGGGTCCGACGAAGGAGGACGTTTCCGGAGGCAGTTCGCCGCTGAGCGGAGCGCTGAAGGAGGGGAAAATGTTGGGGGTCTTACAAGTTGAGGATGAGGCGGGTACGGTGGGTTATCTGTATGGTTTCAGCGGGACGGTGGGCGGCCGGGCGACGGTGCCGGGATTCGTGCCGCCGATCTACGACCTGACGGATCCGGAAGGGTACTTCCGCCGGCGCGAAGCCGAAATCTCCGCGATGCCGCCCGGCCCCGAACGGAAAGCCGCCTCGGCCGGACTGCAAGACTGGATCTTCGAACAATACCGCGTCCGTAACGCCCGCGGCGAAACCCGCTCGATCAAAGAAATCTTCGCCCGCCGCGGCCTCACGCCCCCCGGCGGCACCGGCGACTGCGCCGCCCCGAAACTCCTGCAATACGCCTACGACCACGGCCTCACCCCCCTCGCGATGGGCGAATTCTGGTACGGCGCCTCCCCCGCCTCGGAAGTACGCCAGCAAGGCCGCTTCTACCCCTCCTGCACCGGCAAATGCGGCCCGCTGCTGAGCTTCATGCTCGAAGGACTGGACGTCGCGCCCAACCCCCTGGACCGGGAATACGGCGCCGACACCGAGCCGCGCATCCTTTATGAAGACGCCGCCGTGCTCGTGGTCTCCAAGCCCGCCGGGATGCTCGCCGTGCCCGGCCGCACCCGCGCAAAATCCCTGCTGGAATGGCTCCGGGAGCGCTTCGGCGAGGTTCACTCCTGCCACCGGCTGGACATGGACACCTCCGGCGTGATGGTCTTCGCCCGCAGCCTGCCGGCCCAGGCGGAACTGGAGCGGCAGTTCGCGGAGCGGGAGGTAGAGAAACGCTACCGGGCGCGGCTCGTGGCCACCGGCCGCCCCTTCGGACACGCTCGCAAGGGCACCGTCGCCCTCCCCCTGGCGCCGGACTGGTACGACCGCCCGCGGCAGATGGTGGAATTCGAGAACGGCAAACTGGCCGTGACGGAGTACGAAGTGCTGGAGGAACTGCCCGACGGCGAGGTCGATATCCTTTTCTTCCCGAAGACCGGGCGCTCGCACCAGCTGCGCGTACACGCCGCCCACGACCGCGGGCTCGGCCGCCCCATCAAGGGCGACCGGCTCTACGGCAGCGCGGACGGCGGGCGCCTGTGGCTCCACGCCGAAAGCCTCGCCTTCCGCCACCCCGTCAGCGGGGAGCGGATGTGTTTCGAGGACAAGGGGAATCTCTAGCGCGTCATTTCAACCATCTGCGCCACCGGCGTGACGAACAGGTCCATGTGGCCGTCGGCGTTGCTCGCCGTGGACACGACGTAGCGGCCGTTCATCACGAAGTGCGGATGCGGGTCGGGATGCAGGCGGGACTGGTTGTTCTGCGGCATCAGGGCATCGCGCGTGGAATACAGCCAGACGTACTTGCCGGTTTCGCGGTTGTAGAAGGCTACGCGCCATTTGCAGCCGCGCCACCAGGTCTCGGGCGCCTGGTCGGTGACCACGTACTTGTTGTCGGGCGAGCAGCTGTTGTGGCGGGCGCCGGGCACCGCGGCCCAGACCTCCTGCTCGCCGGTGGCGAGGTCGTGGTGATAGACGCAGTGGGCGTCTTCCATATAGCCGTGACCGCACCAGGAAAGCCCGCGGCCGTCGTCGTCCCAGATCTCGTGGGAGGCGAAATTGATGGCCTTGGCGGGGATGAGTTCACGCGAGCCCTTGCGGATCAGCCACATACGGGGATACCAGCCGGTCTCGGCCTGGTAGGCCTGGCCCGCCTCGTCCCAGCAGCCTTCCCAGGCGCACATCGCCAGGGAGTCGTCCGTGGGGTTGATCTGGCCGTGGTTGCAGTTCCAGGGCGTCTCGCCCCAGAGGTCCCAGGCGCCCGTTTCCAGGTCGAGCAGGCCCTGCAGCCAGCGGGACTTCCCTTCCGGGGTGAAGATCTCGGTGTCCAGGAAGGCCTTCCGGCGGTCGCCGGTGAGCGTCAGGTGGGTGGCCAGGCGGCGCACCTCGCCCAGGGAGGTCAGCTCCTCGGGGATGTCGCAGAGCTTGATTTCCTGCTCCGGATCCTTGAAGTCACGGCGGAAGAAGCCGCGCTCGCGGTCGCCGTAAACCATATAGTCCAGTTTCGTCTCCACGAAGGGGGTCATCGTCGAGAGGCCCAGGTCGAAGACCTTGTCTTTCTGCAGGTCGGCGAGCATCTGGCGGCGCGGGCCGGCCCCGCCTTCCTTGCGCTCATTGCCCTCGGTGTACCAGAAGACCAGGAAGCGGCCGTCGTCGGTCATCGACTTGGAGGTGAAATAGATGGACTGGCGGTTGTCGTCGGGGGCGCCGTATTTCAGGGCGTAGGACACGACGCCGGATTCGGGATCGACGCGTTTTTCGAAGAGGGAGGACTGTTCGGGGGATTTCACGCCCCCGCAGGCTGCCAGCGCCACGGCGCAGGCGAGCAGGATGCTCAGACGGGTGAACGGTTTCATTTGATTGGTTTGGTTTGTATTGTATTGCGATACGAAGATACAAAAAAGAAATGAGTTGGTACCGTCCCGGCAACAACTCATACTAACCACATAATTAATAACACTAAAACTAATAACCAATAGGTTGACGGGCCAGAACGGTCACTTGCTCAACCCGAGTGCAAAGGTACAACGAAAAATTTAATTTGCAAATATTTTTTGAAAATTTTTTAATAATTTTTCTTGGAGCTGATTTTCAATCATTTAGAGATAAGAAAAATTTTGTCAATTAAATGATTGTCAGTTTTTGTGCGCCTCTTGCTTGTTAGCGGCGCGTTTTTTCCGTACTTTTGCTTTCAAATTGTTGTACCATGACACCTGAAACCACCGCCCTCATCGACAGCATCGATGTCACTTTGAACGCCGGCGGAATGAACACGATCAACATCGTACTCGCTTTCGTGATGTACGGTGTCGCCCTGGGCATCAAGCCCAAGATGTTTGCCGAAGTCTTCAGCAAGCCCAAATCCCTGATCATCGGAATGTGCTGCCAGCTGGTCATCCTGCCGCTGCTGACCTTCCTGCTCGCCCTCGCCTTCGGCAAGGCCATCACCTGGACGATGGCGCTGGGCATGATCCTGGTCGCGAGCTGCCCGGGCGGCAACATTTCCAATTTCATGAGTTCCCTCTCGAAGGCGAACGTCGAGCTGTCCGTCAGCCTGACGGCCGTCAGCACGGCCCTCGCCATCCTGATGACCCCGTTCAACTTCTGGCTCTACGGCAACCTTTACCTGCACTGCGCGGAGGTCGCCGGGAACGTGCCGCACCTGGCCATCCCCCTGTGGGACGTCTTCAAGACCATCTTCATCCTGCTGGGCATCCCCCTGACGCTCGGCGTGCTGACCGCCCGCTACCTCCCCCGCGTGGCGGACAAGCTCAAGAAGCCGCTGCAGTGGTTCAGCATCCTCTTCTTCATCGCGATGGTGGTGCTGTCCTTCGCCGGCAACCTGGACGCCTTCATGAAGTGCATCAAATACATCTTCCTGATCGTCCTGATCCACAATTTCCTGGCCCTGAGCATCGGTTTCGGGATGGGTACTTTCTTCAAGGTTCCAAGAAAGGACCGGAGGACGCTCACCATCGAGACGGGTATCCAGAACAGCGGCCTGGGCCTCGTGCTGCTGCTGGGCACCAGCCTCTTCGCCGGTTTCCCGCCCCACGGCGGCACCCTGGTGATCACGGCCTGGTGGGGTGTGTGGCACATCGTCAGCGGCCTGGCCGTCAGTACGGTCTTCAACCGTTATGAGTTCCGTAAACTCCTGAAGAATGCATAAGATCTGGGAAGACTACAAGTACTACGATACCGTACACGCCTACGGGAACCTGACGACCCGTTCCTGCCAGCGTTCCGTCCAGATCGAGGGGCTTGAGAACATCCCGAAGGACGGTGCGGTGATCCTGGCTCCGAACCATTGTACGGCGCTGATGGACCCGATGATGATCCTGTTGCTCAGCAAGGGAAAGATCGCCTTCGGCGCGCGTTCGGACATCTTCAAGAATCCCAAGACCGCCCGCATCCTGCGCTGGATGCGCATCCTGCCGATCGCCCGCGAACGCAACGGCCTTTCCGAAGTGGCGAAGAATTTCGAGACCTTCGACGAGATCATCGACTGCCTGGACCACGGCGTCCCCTTCTGCCTGTACAGCGAGGGGATGCACCGCGCGGAACGCGGGATGCTGCCCGTGAAAAAGGGCATCTTCCGCATCGCGAAAATGGCTGTGGACAAACTTGGAAAGAAGGTTTACGTGGTACCGGTGGGCCTGGATTACGAGGATTTCTTCCAGGGTCAGCGGCGTACTGCCATCCGCGTGGGCGAGCCGATCGAGGTCGGCGAGGCTTTCCGTTCGCACGGGGAGGAAAGCGAAGCCGAGATCTACCATCACCTGTGCGAGACGCTGCGGGAACGCATCCTGGCCCTGATCGGGCGGATTCCCCCGCGCCGGAAAGGGAACAAGCTGCTGCGCGTGCTGGGCGCCGTGCTTTCGCTGCCGCTCTTCGCGGTCTGCGCGGTGGGCTCCCTGATCATCTGGCTGCCGCTGCTCATCATCACGAGCCGGCTCAAGGACAAGGCCTGGACCCAGACGGTGCGCTACGTGCTGCACCTGCTGTTCCCGCTGTTCTGGCCTTTCCACATCTGTTTCGAGCGGCTGCTGAACTTCTACCGAGACCTATAAATCAAAAAACGGCGTCCTGTCACAGGTCGCCGTTTTTCGCCTTAGGTTTAGTACAGTTTATTGTTCAATTAACATCTTCGCTTCCTACTATTTCCAAAACCGTGCCACGAATGTTGCCGGCCACCTGGGAAACCAGCCGGCCCAGCGCTTCGCGGCTCGCCCACGCGGTGTGGGGCGTGAAGCGGAAGCGTTCCGGATGCTTCACGTGCAGCAGCGGGTTGTCCGCGGGCAGCGGTTCGCTGGAATAGACATCCAGCGCGGCGCCGGCAATCACCCCGGCGTCCACCGCCTCGGCGAGCGCAGCTTCGTCCACGATGCCGCCGCGGCCCAGGTTCAGCAGGAAGGCCGTGGGCTTCATTTTCCGAAGTTGTTCGGCGCCGATCAGGCCGGCGGTGCGTGCGTTGAGCGGGGCGTGGACGCTCACGGCGTCCGAGACGGCGAGCAGTTCGTCCAGCGGGAGGCTCGGATAGTCGCGGTTGTGGGAGGTCCCGGAGGTGGAGAAATACACCACGCGCATCCCGAAGGCGGCGGCGACGGCGGCCACCCGCGTGCCGATGGTGCCCATCCCGATGATTCCCAGCGTCTTGCCGTCCAGTTCCACGTAAGGGTGCGAGATGTCGCAGAAGAGCGGGCCGGCCGAGTAGCGGCCGCTCTTGACGCATTCGTCGAAGTAGGGCGAGTGGCCCGCGAGGGAGAGCAGGTGGGCGAAGGTGGACTGCACCACCGCCTCGGTGGAATAGCCGGCGCAGTTGCGTACGGGGATCCCCCGGGCGGCCGCGGCTTCCAGGTCGATGTTGTTGACGCCCGTCGCGGCCTCGCAGATCAGTTTCAGGCGCGGGGCGCGGGCGAGCAGGGCCTCGTCCACGCGTACCTTGTTGATTATCAGCACATCGCAGTCCCATACCCGCTCCAGCGACTCTTCGCGTGAGGAGAAGGGATAGGTGACCAGTTCGCCGAGGGCGGCGATCCCGTCCAGCGGGGTATCCCCCAGCGTGGCGGCGTCCAGAAAGACTATCTTCATATGTTCGGGGTGTTCCAGATCTTGGTCTGCCTGCAATGCGCCATCACGCCGAGGCCGCCGCAGCTGAGGCGGAAATCGCCTTCCTCCAGGCGCCAGCGGCCGTCCGCGCCCACGAACGCCAGTTCGCTGGCGGGCAGGCTGAAGCGGACCGTCTTCGTCTCGCCGGGCTGCAGGGCAATCTTCTCGAAGCCGCGCAGGCGCTTCACGTCCGGGATCAGCGACGCCACGAGGTCGGAACTGTAGAGCAGCACGGCTTCCTTGCCCGCGCGGGTGCCCGTGTTGGTCACGTCCACGGAGAGTTTCAGGACGTCGTCCGGACCGAATTCCGCGGGGCTTTCCAGGCGCAGGTTGGCGTAGGAGAAACCGGTGTAGCTGAGTCCGAAGCCGAAGGGCCACTGCACGTCCATCACGGCGTCGTAGTTGTACGAGCCTTCCATCACCTCGCGGTGCTCGGAGACCTTGTAGTCGTAGGTGTGCAGGGCGTTGATGTGCTTGCTGTAGGTGAACGGGAGCTTGCCGGAGAAATTCTCGTCGCCGGCGAGCAGGGCCGCGAGGGCGTCTCCGCCGTAGTTGGACGGGAGCATCACGTCCACGACCGCGGCCGCGAGCGGCTCGATGTCGCCGATGATGCGCGGACGGCCGCCATTGAGCACCAGCACGATGGGCTTTCCGGTGGCGGCGAGCCTGCGGACCAGTTCCTTCTGGTTCGCGGAGAGGTTCAGGTCGTCCATGTTGCCCGGGGTCTCGCAGTAGGAGTTCTCGCCCACGCAGCAGACGATCACGTCCGCGCTGCGGGCGGCCGCGACGGCCTTGGCTATGCCGCTTGCGTCTTCGTACTGCCAGGCCATCGGGACCTCGATGTAACGGACGCCCGGCTCATAGCTCACCCGGCCGAAACGCTTCTGCAGCGCCTCCAGGATGGTGTTGTACTCCGGCACGAAATCGTCCGCGGAGCCCTGCCAGGTGTAGGACCAGCCACCGTTCAGGGCGCGCAGGCTGTTGGCGTTGGGACCCGTGACGAGGATGCGCTCCCCGCCCTTGAGCGGCAGGATGCCGCCTTCGTTCTTCAGCAGCACCTCGGACTCCACCGCGGCGGCGTAGGACTGCTCCGCGAAGGCCGGCGAGGCGAATTCGGGATAGTCCCCGTCCCAGACCGGATGGTCGAAGAGCCCCAGGCGGACCTTCAGGCGCAGAACACGGCGCACGGCGTCGTCGATACGCGACATCGGGATCTCGCCGGCCTTCGCAAGGTCCACGATGACCTTGCAGCACTCCGGGTCGTAGGGATCCATGATCATGTCGATGCCGGCGTTGATGCCGATCTTCACCGCCTCCCGCTTGTCGGCGGCCACGTGGTCGCGCGTGTAGAGGTTGTCGATGTCGGCCCAGTCGGTGACGAACATGCCGTCCCAGCCGAGCTCTTCCTTCACCCAGCCGGTGAGCAGCAGGGCGTTGGCGTGCGTGGGTATGCCGTTGATGGATGCGGAGTTGACCATCGCGGTCAGGGCGCCTGCCTGGAAGCATTCCTTGAACGGGCGGAAGAACTTCTCGCGCAGGTCGTTCTCGGCGATGTAGGCTGGGGTGCGGTCCTTGCCGGTATGGGGGACGCCGTAGCCCATGTAGTGCTTGATGCTCACGGCGACGTGCTCGAGGTCCACGTGGTTGGGGTCGTCGCCCTGGAGGGCCAGGGTCTCGGTGCGCGCCATCTCGGCCTGGAGGTACGGGTCCTCGCCCCAGCTCTCCCACTGGCGGGGCCAGCGGGGGTCGCGCCCGAGGTCCATCACGGGCGAGAACACCCAGGGTACCTGCGCGGCGCGCGTCTCATAGGCCATCGCACGGCCCATCATCGCGGCGTACTCGCGGTTGAAGGTGGCACCCAGGTTGATCTCCTGGGGATACAGGGAGCCGTCGGTGAGGTAGCTGGCGCCGTGGATCATGTCCAGGCCGTAGATGCAGGGGATGCCGATCTTCTCCATCGAGGCCTTCTGGATCTGGCGGACCATCGCGGCGGTCTGCTCGCGGCTATGGGCCCGGTCGTGCATCACGTTCAGGATGGAGCCCACCTTGTATTCGCCGAGGATCTTGTCCAGCTTGGCGGGGTCCAGGGCCTCGTGCGTGTCGTCTTCCAGGACGACGATGGACAGCTGGACCAGCTGGCCCGCCTTCTCTTCCAGGGTCATCCCTTTCAGGACCTGTTCGACTTTCGCCTCCACCGCCTTGTCGGCGGGGATGGCGGGTTTCACCAGACCTGCGGACGGGTGGCAGGCCACCGCCGCGGCCAGCGGAAGAAGGAAGGCGAAAGCCTTCCGTAAAGATTCAGGTATCATAGTACAAACGTTTGATTGACAGGATTTCCATCATACTCGATCACGACGCCTTCCGCATCCGGGTCATAGGCGTGCGGGTGCTCCCGGTCCACGACGATGACGGTAAAGCGGCGCTGCTGCAACATCCCCGGGAAGGAGCCTTCGCGCGGGCCGAGCGTGAGCTGGCGGGCGGCGTCATCCCAGCGGATGGGGATGCGCGCGCAGGCGCCTTTCTCGTAGGCGTAGGTCAGGCCGTCGTCTTCATAGAGGGTGAACTCCGCGTCGGCCCCGGCATAGACGTACAGGCGGATGTCGTCCGCGGGCTTCTCGTCGGACCACTCCATCGCGGGTCCGAAGGGGATGATGGAACCGGCGCGGACGAAGAGCGGGATGCGCGCGTAGGGGGCGGGCATCGTGAAGCGCTTGCCGCCCACCATGGGCTCGCCGGTATAGAAGTCGTACCAGAGGCCCATCGGGAAATAGACGCTTCGGCTGCGGGCGCCGTATTCGTACACCGGGCAGGGCATCAGCGCCGGGCCGAACATCCACTGGTCGGACAGGTCGCGCACCTCGGGATCGTCCGGCCAGTCCATCGGCAGGGCGCGCATCAGGGTGTAGCCGTCGGAACTCACGGCGGCCGTCAGCGAGTACAGGTACGGCATCAGGCGGTAGCGCAGGCGCATGTACCACAGGATGCTCTCGTAGGCTTCGGAGCCCTCCGGGGCGATGTTCCAGAGTTCGCGGCGGGGCGCCTGGCCGTGGGCGCGGAACAGGGGCACGAAGGTGCCGAACTGGTGCCAGCGCGTCTGGAGTTCCTGCCATTCGGGGGCGTTCGCCGGGTCGTAGAACTTGCCCAGCACGGAGAAGCCGCCGATGTCCATCCCCCAGAACGGGATGCCGGCCATGCAGAAGTTCAGGCCGGCGGCCATCTGCGTGCGCATATCGGTCCAGGTGGTGCCGATGTCGCCGCTCCAGGTGGCCGTGGAATAGCGCTGGAGGCCCGGGAAGCCGTTGCGCGTCAGCAGGAAGACCCGCTTGTCGGGGTCCACGCCGCGCTGGCCGTTGTAGATGGCGTCGGCGTTCACCAGCGAGTAGGCGTTGAGGTATTCGGTCGAGGGGCCGAGCGCCGTGGGCGTGAGCAGCCACTTGAAATAGTCCATCGGGAGGCAGTCGCGCAGGTTCGGCTCGCTGGCGTCCATCCACCAGGCGTCGATCTTGCGGCCGTAACGGCTGTAGAGGGTCTCGTCCATCTGGCGCCAGAACATCTTGCGGCCGCCCTCGGCGTATGCGTCGTAGAAGCTCTGGGGATGGCCCAGCCAGTCCACGAGGCCGTCTTCCTCGGCGTGCGTGTAGGCGTAGCCGGCGGCTTTCAGCTCCTTGTAATGTTCGGTGTTGGTGTAGAATTTCGGCCAGACGCTGATCATGAAGCGGCCGTGCATGGCGTGTACGTCGTCGAGCATTTTTTCCGGATCCGGGTAGCGTTCGGGGTCGAACTCGTGGCTCCCCCACTGGTCCGGCAGCCAGTACTGCCAGTCCTGCACGATGTTGTCCACGGGGATGTGCCGGCGGCGCATTTCGCGCAGCGTCTCCACCAGTTCCTCCTGCGTGGAGTAGCGCTCGCGGCTCTGCCAGAAACCCAGCACCCACTTGGGCATCACGGGGGCGGGGCCGGTGAGCTGCCGGTAGCCGCGGATCACGGCGTCGTGGTCCCCGCCGCCGATGAACCAGAAGTCCAGCTGCGGTTCGAACTCGGAGGCGAAGGCCAGGCGCTCGGCCTCGCCGGGTGCCTGGAGCGGCGCCACGCGAAGGCCCAGGTAGGACACGCCGCCGTCCGGCTCCCACTCGATACGGACGGGGGTTTTCCGGCCGGCTTCGAGGCGGACGCTGAATTTGTAGCTGTTGGGGTTCCAGGCCGGACGCCAGCGGCGCGTCATCGCTTCCTGCCCGCCGATGAGGGTGCGCTGGAAGCCGGCGTAGTATTGGATGAATTGATAATCAGCCGTTTCCGGGGCCTCGATGAAGCCTTCATAGACCACTTTCGCGCCCTGGAGGTTCACTTGGGGCAGGTTCTTGATGGCCCATTCGTTTTCGAAGAACAGGCTGTCCTCCTGGCGGACGAGCGCCTGCCCGCGGGCGGGCGTGTAGGTGCCCGTCAGGCCTGGCGTGACGCCGTCGGCGCCGTACAGGCGGAAGGTCTCGCCCAGCTGGCGGTAGGGCTCGGGGTTGCCCCAGCGGCTGTATGAATAGGCGTCGAAGAGGATGCCGTAGCCGCGGGTGGACACCACCATCGGCAGGCTGACCTTGGTATTGTACTGGAAGAGTTCCTCGCTGCGGCCCTTGTGGTTGAGTTCGCCGCTCTGGTGCTGGCCCAGGCCGTAGAAGGCTTCGTCGGCGGGAGAATCGAAGCTCACGCGGGTCGCGAAGGCGTCCTTGCCTTCCACCGTCACGGGCTCGAATCCCATCCGGGAGCCGTCCAGGAGGGTGTTCCCCGCGGCGTCCAGGAAGCGCAGCGCCCCGTTGCGGGGATTGACGGCGGCGGTCAGCGCGGCGGTCTTCACGCGCACTTCCCCTTCCTCCACGGATACCTGGAAGTCGCGGAAGCGGTCCTGCGGCACCACGACCAGGCTCTTGCGGTCGTGCATCTTCCCGTCCGGGCTCGCGGACACGCGGATGAGTTCCGGACCGGCCGGCTGCAGGCGCAGCACGGACGCTCCGCCGGGGGCGGGTTCGGCTATTTTCACGGTCACGGCATCTCCGCGGACGGAGTAAGGCCGGGAGGCGCATCCGGCCAGGAGGCAGAGCACGGGGAGGAGGAACAACGGCAGGAAGGTTTTTCTCTTCATCGGTCGATCTGGTTTTATTAAGCTATAAAGATACGTTATTTTTCGTACTTTTGTAACCTATGTCCGAAGAACTCAACCTCGTACGCGACCTGGCGGTCATCCTCGTGTCCGCGGGCGTGTTCACCATCATATCCAAGGCGCTCAAGCAGCCGCTCGTGCTGGGTTACATCATCGCCGGTTTCCTCGTGGGTCCGCACATCTCCTGGTTCCCGGGAATCAGCTCGGAGGAGACGGTGCACCAGTGGTCGGAGATCGGCATCATCTTCCTGATGTTCGGTCTGGGCCTGGAGTTCAGTTTCAAGAAGCTCCTGAAGGTGGGCAGCAGCGCCCTCGTGACCGCAGGGAGCAAGTTCCTGGGCGTGTTCGTGCTCGGTTTCGTGGCCGGGCAGGCGATGGGCTGGACCGCGATGGAAAGCATCTTCCTGGGAGGCCTGCTGTCGATGTCGTCCACGATGGTGGTGCTGAAGTCCTACGAGGATATGAAGCTCAAGGACAAGCCCTGGGCCGGGATGGTCTTCGGCACGCTGGTGGTCGAGGACCTCATCGCCATCCTGCTGATGGTGCTGCTCTCGACGATGGCGGTGTCCAACCGTTTCGCCGGGGGCGAGATGCTCTTCAACCTCGTCAAGCTGGCGTTTTTCCTCATCCTGTGGTTCCTGGTGGGCATCTACGTGATCCCCACGGTGCTCAAGCGGGCGCGGCGCTTCATCAGCGACGAGATCCTGCTGGTGGTGAGCATCGGCCTGTGCTTCGGGATGGTTGCGCTGGCGGAGGCCGTCGGTTTCTCTTCCGCGCTCGGCGCCTTCGTGATGGGTTCCATCCTCGCCGAGACGGTGGAGAGCGAGCACATCGAGCGCCTGGTCAGTCCCATCAAGGACCTGTTCGGCGCCATCTTCTTCGTGTCCGTGGGTATGATGGTGGCTCCCGCCGTGATCGCGGAGCATTGGGCGGTCATCCTCATCATCGCGCTCATCGTGGTCCTGAGCCACATCCTCTTCGCCGGGGCGGGCATCCTGATGACCGGCGGCGGCATACGCAACGCCGTGAACACCGGCTTCAGCCTGGCGCAGCTGGGCGAGTTCGGCTTCATCATCGCGGGCGTGGGCGTGAGCCTGGGCGTGATGCGCGATTTCATCTATCCGGTGATCATCGCCGTGTCGGTGCTGACGACCTTCACCACCCCGTATATGATCAAGCTGGCGGGACCCGCGTGCAACTGGCTGCTGCGCGTGCTGCCGGACCGCTGGGTGACGCGCCTGGACGGCCCCGAGCAGAACACCCGGAGCAGCGCCGCCGAGCAGAGCGAGTGGAAGAAGTTGCTGAAGGCGTACTTCCTGCGCATCGTCCTCTACGGGGTGATCCTGCTGGCCATCATGATCGGCTCCAAGCAGTTCCTCGAGCCGCTGGCGACCCGGCTGTTCCCGGGCTGGAGCCCCTTCCTGCACAACCTGACCGTGGTGGTGGTGACCCTGCTGGTGATGGCGCCGTTCCTGTACGGGCTCGCCATCAGTTCCGGCTCCATCAACGCCTCCGCCTCGAAGCTGCTGAAGGAGAAGAACGCCAACAAATGGCCCATCGCGGGCCTGGTGCTCACCCGGAGCTTCCTCGCCATCTCCATCATACTCAGCGTGATAGCCAGCCACTTCCACCTGGCGGGCTGGGCCGTGGTGCTGATCCTGCTGGGCGGCGTGGCCTTCATCATCGTGGCCCGGCGGACGATGCACCGCTATTCCGCGCTGGAGCAGCGTTTCCTGAGCAACCTCAACGAGAAGGAGGAGGCCGAGCGGCGCCGCCGGCCCGTGACCACCTCCGTCCGCGACAAGATGGCGGGCTACGACGTGCACCTGGAGCTGCTGGACGTCTCGCCGGATTCCGGCTTCGTGGGAAAGGCCCTGCGCGAGATTCCCTTCCGGGCCGAGACCGGCGCCAACATCATCAAGATCCAGCGCGGTTCACACAACATCAACATCCCGTCCGGCGACGTGCAGGTGTTCCCGAACGACCGCCTGCTGGCCGTGGGCACGACGGAGCAGATCGACCGGCTGCGGCTGATGCTGGAGAGCTCGGCCGTGTCCGCCGGGCCGAAGGATGCGCCCGAGTTCGAGGTGATGAACGTGACGCTCACGGAGGATTCCTACCTCACGGGGCAGACGCTGCGCGGTACCAACATGCGCGACTACTGCTGCATGGTGATCAGCGTGCTGCACGGCGGCGAATTCATCACGAATCCCCGGCCGGACTACAAGTTCGAGGCGGGCGACGTGGTGTGGATCGCCGGGGAGACGAGCTCCTGCCGCTGGCTCCTGGGCAGCAAGGAATAATCTCGCAAAATCGCCGGGAAGCTCTTGCAGGTTCCGAGCAAATCTTTTATTTTTGTAACCCGTATTCAAATCAATTCTTATGCAGAAATACGGGTTCGATCACGAGAAGTATCTCAAAATCCAATCGGAACACATCAAGGAAAGGATCGCCTCTTTCGGCGACAAACTGTACATGGAGTTCGGCGGCAAGCTGTTCGACGACTACCACGCCAGCCGGGTGCTGCCGGGATTCCAGCCGGACAGCAAGTTGCAGATGCTGATGCAGTTGAAGGACGAGCTGGAGATCGTGATCGTGATCAGCGCCGTGGACATCGAGAAGAACAAGATACGCAACGACCTGGGCATCACCTACGACGTGGACGTGCTGCGCCTGCGCGACGAGTTCCTGGCCCGCGGGCTGAGCGTCAACAGCGTCGTGGTCACGCACTATAACGGACAGGCCAGCGCCGACGCCTACCGCAAGCGCCTGGAGCGGATGGGCATCAAGGTCTATTATCACCATACCATCGAGGGCTACCCCAACAACGTGGCGCTGATCGACTCCGACGAGGGTTTCGGCCGGAACGACTACGTGGAGACCACCCGCCCGCTGGTGGTGGTGACCGCCCCCGGCCCGGGCAGCGGCAAGATGGCCGTGTGCCTGAGCCAGCTGTACCAGGAGAACAAGCGGGGCGTCAAGGCCGGCTATGCCAAGTTCGAGACCTTCCCCGTGTGGAACCTGCCGCTGAACCACCCCGTGAACATCGCCTACGAGGCCGCTACGGCCGACCTCGACGACGTGAACATGATCGACCCCTTCCACCTGGAGGCCTACGGCGAGATGGCCGTGAACTACAACCGCGACGTGGAGATCTTCCCCGTGATGAACGCCCTCTTCGACGACATCTACGGCGACACGCCCTACAAGTCCCCGACGGACATGGGCGTGAACATGATCGGTTCCTGCATCAGCGACGACGCCGTGTGCTGCGAGGCCGCCCTGCAGGAGATCATCCGGCGCTATTATACGGCGCTCTGCCACTTCGCCGACGGCAAGGCGACAGAGAACGAGGTGAACAAGATCGCGCTGCTGATGAAGAAGGCGAAGATCACCACGGCCGACCGCAAGACCACCGTGGCCGCCCACGAGCGCCTGGAGAAGTCACACGGGGCCACCGCCGCCATCGAGCTTTCCGACGGCACCATCCTGACCGCGGAGACCTCTCCCCTGCTCGGGCCCAGCGCCGCCCTCCTGCTCAACGCCCTGAAGTACCTGGCCGGCATCCCCCACAACGTCAAGCTCATCCCGCAGATGATGATCGCCCCGATCCAGAAGACCAAGGTGAGCTATCTCCACGGCAAGAATCCCCGTCTGCACACGGACGAGGTGCTGGTGGCGGTGTCCATCATCTCCCTGTTGGACGAGAAGGCCAAGCTGGCCCTCGAGCAGCTGCCCAACCTCGCCGGCGCCCAGGTGCATTCCACCGTGATGCTGAGCGAAGTGGACCGCAAGACTTTCAGCAAATTAGGTATCGGTCTTACCTGCGATCCGGTCCGGAAGATAGAGGCGTAAGTTCTTCGGCGAAGAAAGTCGCCATCCGGTCGCGGATCTCGTAGAAACGTTCCGTGTATTCCCCGTCGTCTGCGATGTGCAGGCGGTGCCTCGGCTCCTCGCAGGGGTGGTGTTCCGCCCGCAGGCCGAGTTCTTCCGCACGTTCGTGAATGGCGTGCGTGCCGTACATTTCCTCCGAGAACCACTGGGACGGGACCTGCACGCGCCGGGCCTCGGAATGGAAGGGGTAGCCCTTGCCGTAGGGCATCACGGGATCGTGGGGAGACTGGAAGGAGAGGATGGCGGCGCTCCCCTGTTCGAGCACTTTCAGGTCGTGGACGGAGCCCCAGAAGTTGCCCACCGCACGGATGCGGGGATGGTCCGCGCCAGGCCGGAACGCCAGGCCCAGGGCCAGCATGGCACCAGCGCTGGTGCCGGCGGCGAAGATCCGCTCCGGGTCGATGCGCAGGTCTTTCCTTTCCAAGAGGTATCGCAGGGCCGCGTCGGCGTCGTCCAGGGCACGTTTTTCCGCCGCGGCGAGGTCCGCCCGCGTGGGCCGGAAGCCCAGGCGGTAGTTGATCGAGACCGCGACGTAGCCCAGCGAGGCGAAGTAGTCGCACCAGCCGGCCTGGCCTTTCTCTTCCTTGTTGCCGATGAAGAAGGACCCGCCGTGCATCATCAGGAGCAGCGGCCGCGTTTCAGAACTGTCCGCCGCAGGCAGGTAGATGTCCAGGTCCAGGTCAAGGGCGCGCGTCTTCAGCAGCTGCGGGGACAGTTTGCGGACCGTGCCCCGCTCCCCCACCGGCGCGTGCGTCCAGTAGCCCTCGGCCTGCGCATAGACGACGTCCCGTTCCACTTCCACCTCATACTTGGGGGTCGTATAAGGCAGGACGGAAAGCAGGGAGGCCAGGGCGCACATGAGGATCATCGCAGTCAGTTTGTTGCAAACTTACAAAAAAGTGCGGAAAATGCCGCTTTAAATGCCGGAAAGGATTTCTTCCGTGGCCCGCCACAGGCGTTCCTGCAGGGCGGGGTCGCGGTAGCGGGCGGGGATGGGGCCGGAGCGGCGGCCGACGAAGTAGCGGCCTCCGTCCTCCGCGGCCAGGGCCGCCAGGGCGGGTTTCACCCCGTCTTCGGGCCGCTTGCAGAAGGGACGGAAGAGTTTGTCCGCGAGCGGATCGAACCACTTCCCCATCGCGATCATGTCGGAGTCCACGATGCCGGGGTCCGCCACGTTCACGCGCAGGCGGGGGTGCCTCCGGGCGAGCCCCTGCGAGAAATGCAGCAGGGCCAGCTTGGACTCGGCGTACGTGCCCAGGCGGGAGAAATCCCGCTCCGCGGGGCGCAGCCCCTCGGGTGAGATCTTTGCGAAACGGCAGGTCAGCGAGACCATGCTGACGATGCGGGCATCTTCCACGAGGGCCGGCAGCAGCAGGTCCGTCAGCAGGAAGGGGCCGAAATAATTGACGGCGAAACTGTGCTCCAGCCCGTCGGACGTGAGCGCGTAGCCGCGGCTGATGACGCCGGCGTTGTGGAACAGAGCGGCGACTTCCCCGGGGCCGAACGCGGCGGCGAAATCCCGTACGGAGGCCATCGAAGACAGTTCCAACTCCTTGATTTCCAGGCGGGCGCCGGGTACGCGGGCGCAGATGTCCGCGCGGACCTTCCCGGCCTTTTCCGCATTCCGGCAGGCCATTACCACGGGCCGTCCCTGCCGCGCGAGGGCTTCCACGGCGGCGGCGCCCATGCTGCCCGAGGCACCCGTGACGATGATCTTAGCGTCCATATTCCAGCCGGACGTTGTCCACCCAGAGGGTGTTGCCGATCTCGCCTTCGAAGGCGCCGCGGCTGCCGGAGGCGATGTGCAGCACCGCGTGCGTGGGAACCGTGCCGGGCTCCGCCCAGCCCTCTTCCCGGATGCGCGTGCGCTTGCCCTTGCCGTTCAGCGCGTAGAGCGCGTTTTTGCCGTTGAGCAGGTCCATGTAGCCGCGGTATTGCGGAGATTGCCGCGCGTCGCCGTAGATGACCGGGATGCGGCAGTCCTTCACCCAGCCCCCGCTGCTGCGGGAAATCCGGTAGAAGGCCGTTCCCACGCGCCGGGCGTGGATGTTCCCGTCCTCGTCCTCCCAGCGCTCCTGGAGCAGCAGCATCACCTGGCAGGGGTCGTCGCCCGGGAAGGTGGTCTGGCGGAAGGTGGTGCCGCGCGTGAGGGTGCCGGAGGCCGGGAGTTCCGCCTTGTAGTCCAGCAGCAGCGCGGCGGGGCGCTCCGTGAACGGGATGCCCCAGTCCATGAAGGAATAGGGACTCTTGACGCCGGTCACGGGTTCCAGCATCTTCCCCCAGTAGAGCGAGCCGGATGCGAGCACCTGGATATCCACCAGGCCCGCCACCTTGCAGGAGGCGAAGACGGTGGAAAGCTTGGCGCAGCGGCCCGTGGGGCCTTCGTCCGGCTCGGCGGAGAGGCTGGTCTTGGTGATGCCCGCCACCTTGGCGTAGGCGTTGGAGGAGGCCCAGGGCGTGCGGCCGTAGTCGTAAACCCGGTTGCCTTCCAGGACCTCGTCCGGCCCCACGACATAGAGCGTCTTGAGCTCGCCGCCCACGGCGGAGGACTCACGGATGTGCCGGACCGTCCAGTGCTCGAAGTCCCCGAACGGAACCGTCTCGACGCGCTGGGCGGAAAGCGGGGCCGCTCCCAACAGGAGCAGCAGCAGGGTCATTTCCACTTTTTCCATAACTTCTCGACGAGGGGTCCGGGCAGGGCGCCGACCAGGGCCGGCAGCCAGACGTTCATGAAGGCGGGGCTGATGACGCGGCGGCGCCGGAACATCGCCCGGAGCGAGCGGCGCACCAGCCAGCGCGGGGTGCGGATGAGCCCGACCTTGACGCCCAGGGCCATCAGCTTGGGGTCCAGGCGGTACAGGGGCGTGGCGATGGCGGCCGGGCAGACCGTCGTCATCCCCACCCCGTAAGGATGCAGTTCGTAGGAAAGGGAGCGGCCGAAACTCCGCAGGTAGGCCTTCGTGGCGGAGTACACCGTGATGCCCGGCGCGGGGATGCGGGCCGCCATCGACGAGACGTTGAGGATGTAGCCGCTGCCGCGGCGCTTCATCGCGTCGCCCATCAGGATGCAGAGCCGCGTGACGGTGGTGATGTGCAGGTTCAGCATCGCCTGCACGCGGGGCAGGTCCTCCGGCAGCAGTTCCTTGAAGAAGAACATCCCGGCGTCGTTCACCAGCACGTCCGGCAGGAGCGACTCCCCTTCGCACCAGGCGAAGAGGGCGTCCGCCGCATCGGGCAGGGCGAGGTCCCGCTCCAGGGTGCGCACTTCCACCGGGAAGGCGGCGCGCAGTCCGGCCGCGGCCGTCTCCAGCTCGTCGCCCCGGTTGCTGACCAGCACCAGGCCGTAGCCGCGTTCCGCCAGCTGACGGGCGAACTCCAGCCCCATCCCGGAGCTGCCTCCCGTTACGAGCGCGACCATCTTGCCTCCGCTTTGTCGATTTCTTTCTGCAGGGCGGGCGGGATGCCCTCCGTGCAGTGGTTGCAGCGCATCTCCAGGGTGTACATCCGGGCGATGCAGTAGTTGGAATGACGGCAGCCGCTCCGGGCCAGCTCGCCGCTTTGCAGCTTGTTGACGAAGTCCGTGTCGTGGACGAGCGCCCGCGCCATCTGGACGGCGCAGAAGCCCGCGTCCAGGACCTCCTCGATCTTCTGGCGGGAGGTCATTCCGCCCACGTAGATCAGCGGCATCTTCACCGCCGCACGGAATTCCTTCGCGTCCTCGAGGAAGTAGGCCTCCTTGTACGGGACGGTGGGGATGAGGATGCGGCCGATCAGGTGCAGCATCGCCTTGAGCCACCAGAACTTGCGCATATCCATATAGTACGCCAGGGTGCGCAGCGGCATCGCCCCGCGCATCACCTGCATCGGCGCCTTGCTCACGAAGCCGGCCGAGAGCACGAGGGCGTGGACGCCCAGCCGTTCCAGTTCGCGGGCCACCTCGAGGCACTCTTCGCGCTGCATGCCGCCGCGGAAGCCGTCGTGCATGTTCATCTTCACCACCACGCCCAGGTCGTCCCCGGCCACTTCGAGGACCTTGCGGATGACCAGCTGCATGAAGCGCATCCGGTTCTGCAGGCTGCCTCCGAAGCGGTCGCGGCGGTGGTTGGTGTAGGGCGAGAGGAACTGGCTGATCAGGTAGCCGTGGCCGGCGTGGATCTCCACGCAGTCGAATCCGGCCTGCCGGGCCAGCCGCACCGCGTGGCCGAAGTCTTCCACCAGGGAGAGGATCTCGTCTTCGCGCAGCTTGCGGACGAAGGTCGGGGAATACAGGTTGAAGCCGCCCGAGGCGCCCACCGGGGTGCAGCCGCAGGTGGCGCGGTGCGTCATGTTGCCGCAGTGCCCCAGCTGGATGGAGGCCTTGGCGCCGGCGGCGTGGACGGCGTCGGTGAGTTCCTTCAGGGCCGGGACGATCTCTTCGCGCATCCACAACTGGCCGTCGAACGACAGGCCGCTGCGGTTCACGGAGGCATAGGCGACGGTGGTCATTCCCACGCCGCCGCGCGAGACCGCCACGTGGTAGTCGAAGAGGTCCCTGGACGGCTTGTTGCCGTAGGCCATGTTCTCGAAGGCGGCGGAGCGGATGATGCGGTTACGCAGCCGGACCGGGCCGATGGAGACAGGCGTAAATATCTTGGAATCAATCATTTTCAGAAGATGTAGGGGAGGATGCGCTTGACCTTGCCGGTGTCCAGTTCATCCGGGAATTCGCGCTGGTACATATCGTAGATGCGGGCGGCGCGGGGCGCCAGGTTGGCGAAGGTCCACCAGGCGAAGACCGCCCCGGAGAGGGACCAGGTCAGGACGGCGAAGCCGATCCATTCGAGGACCTCCCCGAAGTAATTGGCGCTGGTCACGAAACGGAACATCCCGCCTTTCGGCAGATAGTGGTTCGTGTCGCCCGGCTGCCGCAGGTCGCGGATGATGCCGTCCGACTGGATGTTGATGAACATCCCGTAGAAGAACAGGGCGGTTCCCAGCACGAAGGGCAGGCCGTACAGCCAGGAGAGCGGATAGGCGCCGGCCGGGGAGAACCAGAAGATCCATCCGCCCTGCATCAGCGCGTTCAGGGTATTGAAGAGCGCACCCATCAGGATGATGCTCAGGGGCATACGGCTGCGTCCGCGGATCTTCAGCGGGAAGATGAAGGAGCGGTGGAAATAGTGGATTTCAAAAAGGATGAGGAAGACCAGGCGCACCGGGTCGGCACGGCGCCCGGACAGCCACCACAGCAGGAGCATCGCGAAGAAGACGGGCGCCTCCATCAGCACCCAGCCCAGCCGGTTGTCCACGGAGGGACCCCATTTCGGGGTGTAGAATTTCCCGTAGCCGGCGTTGACGAAAAAGAGGGCTACGAACACGACCGCGGCCGCGGCGGCCATCACGGCCAGGAAGATGTGGAAAGTTTGCAGGGTCATCTCGATCGCAGTATCGTACAAAAATAAGAAAAATGTGTTTTTTTTGCTAAATTTGTCCGTTTTCCAGTCTCGCTAGAACCATAGAAACACTGCCATGGAATGGAATCAAATCCTGCCCCTCGCCCTGCGGCTGCTCGTAGCCGGCGTCCTGGGAGCCCTGATCGGATATGAACGGGAACTGCGTGCGAAGACCGCCGGCGTGCGGACGCACGTGATGGTCGCCCTGGGTGCGGCCATGTTCATGATCGTCTCGCAGTTCGGCTTTGCCGGCGCCGAACGCTTCGACGCCGCGCGCATCGCGGCCGGCGTGGTGACCGGCATCGGTTTCATCGGCGGCGGCATCATCATGAAGCGCTCGCACGTGAGCGGCCTGACCACCGCGGCGACGCTGTGGGTCACCGGTTCGGTGGGCCTGGCCGCCGGAAGCGGGCTGTTCATCCTGGCCGCCATCCTGGCGGTGATGGTCCTCTTCTGCCTCGAGGCCATGAACCTGCACACCTTCCGCCTGGGCGTGAAGGAGGTGAGCATCGTCCTGACCGCCGACAAGCCGGAGGTCCTGACGGAGACGGCGAAGGCATTGGGCGTACAACTGCAGGAGTTCTCGCTTTCCCGGCAGGGAGAGCGTTACCAGGCCTCTTTCATCCTGCTGGTGCCCAAGAAGGTGTCGCTGGAGGAACTGCTCCGTCGGCTGAACGGGATTCCCAGGGTGCGGCTGGAGAGTCTCGAGTAGTTTTCCCTTACAGGATTATTCTTCCGCCAGGACGGCGTCGGCCAGGGCTTCCAGGGCCGGGATGTCGGCTGCCTGCAGGCGGCTGCGGATGGTGATTTTCTCGCCCACGATCTGCACGTCCTTCATCGCGGAGAGCATTTCCGTCATCACGCGTCCTGCGGACGGGGCCCAGCTGCCGTTCTCGATGACGGCGGCGCGGCGCTTCTGCCAGCCTTTGATCTGGAGGTGCCAGAGGAAGTCGTGCATCGGCGGGAAGAGGCCGGCGTCGTAGGACGCGGCGGCCACGACCAGCGTGCGGTAGCGGAAGGCGTCTTCGATGGCCTCGGCAAGGTCGTCGCGGGTGAGGTCGGTGGTGGCCACTTTCGGGCAGCCCTTGGCGCGGAGGATCTCTGCGAAGCGCTCCGCGGCTTCCGCCGTGCCGCCGTGGATGGAGGCGTAGGCGACGAACACGCCCGTCGTCTCCACGCCGTAGCTGCTCCAGATGCCGTAGAGGCGCAGGGCCTCGGCGAGGGTGTCGTGCAGGAGCGGGCCGTGCAGCGGGCAGACGGTCTGCACGCCGAGCGGGGCGACCTTCGCGAGCACACGGCTCACCTGCGGGCCGTATTTGCCGCAGATGTTGAAGTAGTAGCGGCGCGCCTCGCAGGCCCAGTCGGTGTCTTCCGTGCACCACAGGCCGCCGGTCTGCTCCAGGGCGCCGAACTTGCCGAACGCGTCGGCGCTGAAGAGGATCTTCTCGTTTTCCTCGAAGCTCATCATCACCTCCGGCCAGTGGACCATCGGCGCGGCGATGAAGCGCAGCGTGTGGCTGCCCAGCGGCAGGGTGTCGCCTTCCGCAATGGCGAGGGTGCGGCCTTCCAGCTTTGCGCCCGGGAAGAACTGCGGCAGCATCTTGATGGCGGCGGCGCTCGCCACCAGCGTCAGGGAGGGGTATTTCGCCAGCAGCGCGGCGGCGCAGGCGGAGTGGTCCGGCTCCATGTGGTGGACGATCAGATAATCCGGCGTGCGGCCTTCCAGGGCCTCTTCCAGGTTCCGCATCCAGGCGTCGGCCGTGCGGGCGTCGGAGCTGTCCAGGACGGCGATTTTCTCGTCCAGGATCAGGTAGGAGTTATAGGACATCCCCTCGGGGACCAGGTATTGGCTTTCAAACAGGTCGAGGTCGTTGTCATCGACGCCGATGTAGCGGACGGCAGGGCTGATGGATTGCTTCATTTCGCGGGTTATTAGGTCTGCAAAAATACAATGTTTTTCCCGCTTCCGGAAACTTTTCCGTATATTTGAATCATGATTCTCCTGCTTGGCGCCACCGGCCTGCTCGGCCACAACGTCCTCCGCCTCCTGCTGGAGCGCGGGGAGCCGGTGCGGGTGCTCGTCCGCCCCGGTTCCGCCCTGCTGCCGCTGGACACCTGGCAGCCTTCCGACACCTCCGGCGATCCGGCTCCCCTGCCTTCGCCTGAGATCGTCCAGGGTGATCCGTTGGACTTCAACACCCTGCTGAATGCCGCCCGGGGCTGCCTGGGCATCATCAACTGCGCTGGGGCCACGGACATGCGCCTGAAGCACGTGGAGGATTTCCTCCCGGCCAACCAGTACCTTCCTTCGCTGCTCTGCCAGGTGATGGAGGCGGCCGGCATCCCGCGCCTCGTGCATACCAGCACGGCGAACACCATCGCCCCGGGCACGCGGGAACGGCCTGCCGCAGAGGATTCCCCTTTCGCCTCGCCGTTCAACCAGTCCCCCTACGCCATCAGCAAGCGTTCCGGCGAGGATATGCTGCTGGCCTATGCGGCTTCGCAGCCCAGGCGTTGTGTCGTGATCGTCAATCCCGGCTTCATGATCGGCCCTTTCGACGCCAAACCTTCCTCGGGCCAGCTGTTGCTGACCGCGTATGGACGGAAGCGGATGGCGGTCCCGCGCGGCGGCAAGAGTTTCGTGCACGTGCGGGATGTCGCCAAGGCCATCGTTTACGCGCTGGAGTTCGGCGGAAGCGGCCGCTATCTGCTTACCGGAGAGGCGCTTACCCTGCGTGAGTTCTATGCCTTGCAGGCCAAGGTATGCGGCTATGCCCAGCAAATCGCCAGCCTGCCGGACGGCCTGGTCCGCCTGGCCGGGCGCGTCGGCGACTTTCTCCAGGGTTTCCTGGGAATCAGCACGATGCTCTGTTCCCACAACACCGACCAGATGCTCGTCGAGGAGTGGTACGACTGCTCCCGCGCCGAACGCGAGCTCGCCTTTACCCGCACGCCCGTCGCCGACGCCATCCGCGACTTCTTCGCTTGGCGGGAACAAAGCGCCGGCCCGACTGCTGTCTGACGCCGCCTTGAGCCTCTCCACCACCAGCCGCCCTTGCATCCCGGCTCTCCTCCTCCGTTCGCAGCCCTCGCTTTCCAGACCCGGGGTGCAAAACCGGCCTTTTTGCACCCCAAAAGCGGTTTTTCCTGCCCTCGGGGTGCAAAATCAGTCTTTCTGCACCCCGAATTCCTGGTGGGGCGGATTCAGGGGAATAATTCACGGACTACGCGGTCATCCAGGCGAAGCATCCGGCGGATTTGGCCGTTGCTGGCGTTGTATTCTTGCTTCATCAACACCGCCATGGACACCTTGTCGTTCGGGGATAGCGCCGAGGGCCTTGACTGGCCGAACCGGCTCCGGCAATGAGAGCAGACGGCATCAAACAATTCATTGTCAGTCAGGAACACTTCGTCACCCAAGCGTTTTGCCACTTCGCCGTAGGCCTCGCGCTTACGGGAAAGCAGGTTGAAATACTGATGTGCATCCCGGAACCATCCCTCCCCTTCTTTCACCCGCACGAAAGATGGGATGTGTATGGCCCCATCCTTGACCTGGTAAGTCGGCGGCAGGTCCAAGATGCGGCTATGCGTCAAGTTGCGTTTTTCTTTGTATGGAATCCCTGAGTAATCAAGCGCTCCTTCCCAGCTTGCAGGATTGAAATAGTACATGCCCGTGCTCCAGGGATAGGAAAACGGGGTGTATTTCGGAGAAGCAACGTAACCATTGCGATTCACATAAACGATCTCGGTCCGGAGTGCATCCAGGTTTTCAATAGGAATCAGTTTCCCATTGAATTCACGCATATCCACCGCCGTACCCTTGGAATCCAGATACTTCTTCAGCATCTTCTTCCGCCGCTCAAAGAAGGCGAGGCAATCACCCGCTTCCCCCGCCAGGATGTCGTGCAGATGATTGGACATGACGGCTAGCGCGTAGATACGGACCGAATCGTTCAGGCAGATGGCTGCCGAGGTAATGCCGAAACGATAGTCATCGTCGTCCCGGAAAAAGATTTCTTGATTGGTTCCGGGTGTGCAAAGATGCCAGAAAGGCCCTTGCCTGCGGAACATATATTCCATTTCTTCACTATCCATGGCAACAAAACTACGGATAACAAAGTGATTTTTCCGCCTTTTAAACGTTTAATTTCCATAAAACGGAATTCCGGGTGCAGAATGGCCCTTTTTGCACCCCAATGTCTTTCCCTGAAAAAAGTTGACTCGTAAAACACGAGCTAACTATGTTTCTTT
>CAMVGM010000029.1 GCA_947167015.1 uncultured Bacteroidales bacterium | reverse complement strand
CGCGGCGGTCGCCCGGGCCGCGGCCGGAGCCGCTGAAGCCGCCGATCCAGCCGAAGAGTTCCGGATGGTCCAGACCGATGGTATAGGCCTGGAAGCCGCCGAGCGACAGGCCGCAGATGGCGCGGTGGTCGCGGTCGGTGAGCGTCCGGAAACGGGCGTCGATGGCCGGGACGGCCTCTTCCACCGTCACGCGCTCGAAGTCGTCGAAATTGAACAGGTTGGGCCGTACCGCAGGATCGGCGTCCGCCAGCGTGGCGACGGCGTGCTCGCAGACGATGATCATCGGCTCGCACTCCCCGGCGGCGATCAGGTTGTCCATGATGTTGCCCATCATGCCCTGGGTGGCCCAGCCGGTCTCGTCCTCGCCCGCGCCGTGCATCAGGAACAGCACCGGGAAACGGCGCTCGGGTTCGGAGGCGTACTGGGGCGGCAGATAGACGTAGTAGGGACGATCCAGTCCGGTCAGTTCGGAATGATACTTCTCGATGCGGACCTCGCCGTGCGGGACCTTCTTCTCCAGGTAGTAGTCCACGCCCGCCTCGGGGATCTCGATGCCGCTGGACCAGAAGCCGGAGCCGAAGAACTGGCGGCTGTTGGGGTCGGAAATACGCCTGCCGTCCACCGTCAGGGTATAATAGTGGAATCCGGGCACCAGCGGTTCCGTGGTGGCCTCCCAGATGCCGTCATCGCCCTTTACCATGTCGTAGGACTTGCCGCCCACGTTCACCGCGACGGCCTGTGCGTCGGGAAAGTCGTTGCGGAAGACGGTGCTGAGGTCGGGATTGATCTTGGGATACTCCTGCCCTTCGACGTTCGTGGTGGCGGGGGTGGGCTTGACGAGGACGCCTACCTGGGGCTTCCCCGCGCAGGAGGCGAAGAGGGCGGCTGCGACGGCCAGCCCTGCTGCAAAATGGAATTTCATGCCGTGATTCGGTTTTAGGATAAGCAAAATTAATCAATATCCGGGAAGAATCATCTGGATTCTGCTGAAATAACGTATCTTTGGGGAGATGAAAAAGAAATTCCGTTCCTTTTCCGGCAGGTTGACACGCCGCATCATTTTCGTGATGCTGCTGACGATGATGGTCGTCTCCGGACTGATCCTCCTTTTCACTACGAGTGGTACGGTCGTGCTGATCAACAGCCACTATGAAGACGTCCTGAAGCTGACGGGCGAACGGGTAGAAGGCGTGATGAACGTCGTCGAGATGTCCACGGCCAACAACATCGACGAGATCCGGCAGCAGCTTTCCCAGCCGGAACTGGTGGAGATGGCCCTGGAGAACGAGCTTCGCCTGAACCCCCATATCGTCGGCTGCGGCGTGGGCTTCATTCCCGATTACTATCGCGGGCAGGGCCGGTGGTTCGAACCCTATGCTTCCCGGGAGGAAGGAGGCGGGATCCAGGTCGCGCAGATCGGCTCCGCATCGCACGATTACCTGCAGGCGGACTGGTTCCTGAACGGCCTGGAGGCGGAGAACGGCTATTGGACCGATCCGTATTTCGACGAGGCCGGGGCCAAGGAGATGCTCTGTTCATACGCGATGCCGGTCAAGGACGAAGAAGGCAGGACCGTGGGCGTGTTCGGCGCGGATGTGTCGCTTACCTGGCTGACGGAACTGGTGCAGGGCATCGGCCGGGAAGCCGGTGACGTCGGATTCTGGGACGACAATCTCGAAGAGAATGATCCGTATGCTTTCATCATCGGCCGCAACGGCGACTACCTGGCCCATCCCGACCCGACATGCATCCTGGACGACAACATCTTCAATCGCGCCCGGGAAAGCGGCGACGAAAAGTATGAACTCCTCGGACGGGAGATGGTCGCCGGCCGCTCCGGTCACGGTCAGGTACGGCTGGACGGGGTCAAGTCCTATGTCTATTACGCGCCCCTGACCCGCACGGACTGGTCCATGGCCATCGCCGTGCCGCTCAGCAGCGTCGTCGAACCGGGTATCTTCATTGCTTCGATCCTCCTGTCCCTGCTGCTGGCCGGGCTCCTGGTGGCCTTCTTCCTCTGCCAGAACACCGTCAGTTCCGCTTCCCGGCCGCTGAAACAGCTCGCCCGCTCGGCGGAAGAGGTGGCGCAGGGCCACTTCGATACGCCGTTGCCCGAGATCAAGTACAACGACGAGATCCGCCAGTTGCGCGACTCGTTCGATGATATGCAGCATTCGCTCACGAACTATATATCGGAACTGACCACCGCCACCGAGCACCGGGTGTCGATGGAACGGGAGCTGGGCATCGCCCGCGAGATCCAGATGTCGATGCTGCCCAAGGACTATCCCGACCGGGAGGATGTCGATATCGCCGGCCGCCAGAAACCGGCCCTGACCGTGGGCGGCGACCTCTATGACTTCTTCATCCTGGACGACGCCCTGTATTTCTGCATCGGGGACGTGTCCGGCAAGGGCGTGCCCGCTTCGCTGGTCATGGCCGTCACCAGCACCCAGTTCCGTTCCCTCGGACAGACGGAGAGCCGCCCCGAACACATCGTCCAGCTGCTCAACCAGACCCTCTGCGCCCGGAACGATTCGCTGATGTTCGTCACCCTGTTCGTCGGCGTCCTGCATCTCGATACCGGCGTGCTGGACTACTGCAATGCCGGCCACGACGCGCCCCTGCTGGTCGGGGCGGACGGTTCCGTGCGCCTCCTGGACGTGCAGCCTAACCTGGCGCTCGGCGTGGTACCGGATCAGGAATTCGTGGCGCAGCGGACCGTGCTGAAGCCCGGCAGCCTGTTCTTCCTGTACACAGACGGCCTGAACGAGGCCGAGAATCCGGACCACGATCAGTTCGGCCTGGACCGCATCCTCGACACTGCGCAGAAGGCCGGGCCGGCCTCGCCTGCCGCGCTGCTCGATACGATGACGTCCGCCGTTCACGGTTTCGTCTCGGGAGCCGAGCAGAGCGATGACCTGACCATGCTGGCCATCAAGCGCTTAAAGAAATAATACAAGACCCCTCGTGCGATGAAAACCTTATTGACCCTTTCCCTGCTGCTCCCGCTGTTCGGTTTCCGGGTAATGGTGAGCGCCTCCGGTTCCAATCCGAAACCCGACGGCCCGGTCAGCTTCTATCAGTACACCTATAGCAGCACGTCAAGGTTTCCGGTCCGTTTCTACGAAGTGAAGCGGGACGATTCCGGGACGCTCTGTCTCCGGTGGTCGGTCAACGATGAGGACATTTCCGTGATCCGGGCTCCGCAGGATGCGCTGGAGCACATCGGAGAACTGGTGGCGCAGCACAAGCTGCACAAGCTCAAGAACTCTTACCGCCCGAGGATGGAAGTGCTGGACGGCCACGGCTGGTATATGAACATCCGTTTCCGGGAGAACAGCATTTCGGCCGGAGGCAGCAACGCCTGGCCGCCCGCCAAGCTGGAAGCCGGCATCCAGGCCATCAACGCGTATCTCCAGTCGCTGATCGAAGCATCTGCGGAGGCCGACATCATCCGGCACGAAAGCCACCTAGACCGGTAAGGTCTTCTCCCGGAGCCAGGCGGCCACCTCGCGGGGGAGCTGCGGGGACAGGGTGCGGTACACGCGTTCGTTGTAGGCGTTCAGCCAGTCGGTCTCGCTGCGGTCCAGCAGCGGGAGTTCCAAAGCGTCCGTATCGAAATGGCAGAGCGTGAGCGGCTCGAAGGCGAGCCAGCGGCCGAAGTCGTTCTGTCCGGCCTCGACGACCAGCAGCAGGTTCTCGTGGCGTATGCCGTGTTTCCCTTCGCGATAGATGCCCGGTTCGTCGGAGACGACCATCCCGGGCTGCAGGGGCATCGGGTTGAGGTTCTGCCGGATGTCCTGCGGGCCTTCGTGCACGCCGAGCAGCCAGCCCACGCCGTGGCCGGTGCCGTGGCCGAAGTTGCGCTTGCTGCGCCACAGCGGTTCCCGGGCGAGCGCGTCCAGGCGGCAGCCGGGGGTCCCTTCCGGGAAGACGGCCATCGCCAGGTCGATGTGTCCCTTGAGCACGAGGGTGTAGTCCTCGCGCTCGAGCGCGCTGCAGCGCCCCAGGGGTACCGTCCGCGTGATGTCGGTGGTGCCGCACTCGTACTGCCCGCCGGAGTCGCAGAGGTAGAGGCCGCCGTCGCGGAGGACCGGGGCGTAGTCGTGCGGGGTGACGTAATGGGGCAGGGCGGCGCCGGGGCCGTAGGCGGAGATGGTCTCGAAGCTGTCGCCGAGGTAGCCGGGGAGGTCGGCACGCAACTGTCCCAGCTTGACGGCGGCGTCCCACTCGCTGATCTCGCGGCCGGCGTCCACCGAGCGTTCCAGCCAGTACAGGAAACGCTCCATCGCCAGGCCGTCCTGCAGGTGCGCCTCGCGCATCCCGGCGATTTCCTTGACGTTCTTGACCGCCTTGCGCGCTCCGACCGGGCTGGTGCCTTCCTCCAGGGCGACGCCTGCGCCGACCAGTTCGCTGTAGAGCTGGAAATTGAGCGTGGCGGCGTCCACGAAGAGCCTGCCGCTGAATTCGGAGGCGAGGTAGTCGATGTCTCCGTAGGGGAGCGTCCGCACGCCGTCGGCCTCCAGGATGCTGATCGTCGCCTTGGTCTGGGGGTCTTCCACCTCCTCCTTGAGCACGTACCAGCAGATATCCTCCTGCGTAATCAGCAGATAGCTGATAACCAGCGGATTGTATTCGATGTCGGAAGCCCGGACGTTGAGGGTCCAGGCGATTTCGTCCAGGGCGGTGAGCAGGATGGCGTCGCAGTCCGTCTTCCGCAGGAAGTCCCGCAGGAAGTCGATCTTCTCGCGGCGGCTTTCGCCCGGATCGACCGTATAGACGGGGGTCTGGGGCACGGCGGGACGGTCCGTCCAGAAGCGTCCCAGCAGGTCCGGCACGCTGAGCACGGTCCCGGGCAGGGACTGTGCGAAATCGGCGCCCAGGCACAGCCCGTCCACGGCGAGGAGGCCTTCGCCGCCGAACTGCCGTTCCAGCCATTCCGGAATCAGTACCTGTTCGGGAACGCGCGTCTTGTGGAGTACGATCCCGGTCCCGGCGAGCTGCTGCTCCGCCTGGATGAAATAGCGCGTGTCGGTCCAGAGGCCGGCGTGGTCCAGGGTGACCACCAGGTCGCCGGCTTCGCCGGTGAAACCGGACAGCCATTCCACCTGTTTCCAACGTTCCGCGGGGTATTCGCTGCAATGGGGGTCGGAGCCGGTGACGACTACGGCGTCCCAGCCCTTGGCGCGCATCAGGGTGCGCAGCCATTTGATTCTTTCAAGGTAATTCTCCGGCATATCTTTACAAAGATAATTATTATTTTTGCACGATATGAAAATCGGAAGCCTGGACCTGGGGGAGCGCCCGCTGTTGCTCGCGCCGATGGAGGACGTCACGGACGTCTCTTTCCGCGTGCTCTGCCGCGAACAGGGCGCGGACATGGTCTATACGGAGTTCGTCAACTCCGACGGACTGGTCCGCGACGTCCCCAAGACCATCGCCAAGATGCACACCCTGGAGGAGGAGGCCCCCGTGGGCATCCAGATCTACGGCCAGCATCCGGAGGCGATGGTGGATGCGGCGCGCATGGCCGAACGGGCGGCCGAACTCGCCGGCGGCCACGGCGCCGACCTGATCGACATCAACTTCGGCTGTCCGGTCAGCAAGATCGCCGGCCGGGGCGCCGGTTCCGGGATGATGCGCGAGCCGGACAAGATGGTAGCCATCACCAAGGCCGTCGTGGACGCGGTCGGCAAGCCGGTCACGGTGAAGACGCGCCTGGGCTGGGACGAGAACAGCAAGATCATCGTCGAACTGGCGGAACGCCTGCAGGACGCGGGGATCCAGGCGCTCACCATCCACGGCCGGACGCGCTGCCAGCTCTACAAGGGTGCGGCGGACTGGACGCTGATCGGCGCCGTCAAGGCTAACCCGCGGATGCACATCCCCATCATCGGCAACGGCGACATCACCGACGGCCCTTCCGCGCGCGATGCGTTCGAGCGTTGGGGCGTGGACGGGATCATGATCGGCCGGGCGAGTTTCGGGCATCCCTGGATCTTCCGGGAAATCCGGTATTTCCTGGAGCACGGCGAGCCGATGCCGCCACTTGCGACGGCGGAGAAGGTCGCCCTGGCGCGCCGGCACCTCGCCCTGTCCCTGCAATACAAGGGCGAACCGCGCGGCGTCTATGAGATGCGCCGCCACCTGTCCTGCTATTTCAAGGGCCTGCCCGACTTCAAGGAGACCCGCATGCGCATGGTCACGACCCTGGACGTGGCCGAACTGTACGACATCCTCGATACCATAGAACAGCGATATGATTGACAAGTACCTCCTGGCTCCGTATTACGTGGTCCTGAAGCTGCGCGACCGCCGCTACAGCCGTCCGGGGCACAAGTTCCAATATGCCGAGAAGCCGACCCTGTGCATCGGCAACGTCACCGTGGGCGGCACCGGCAAGACCCCGCACGTCGAACTGGTCCTGCGCCTGCTGCAGGAGAGTCCCGAATGGAGCGGCAGGAACCTGGCGGTGCTGTCCCGCGGCTACAAGCGCGACAGCACCGGCTTCCAGCAGGTGGTCGCCACCGGCAGCGCGTCGGTGGCCGGCGACGAGCCGCTGCAGATCAAGAAGAAGTTCCCGGAAGTGACGGTGGCGGTGGACAAGAACCGCGTGGAAGGCTGCGACCTGCTCGCCCATCCGGAGAAGTTGAAGAACCGCAAGGTGGCGAAGAAGTGCTGGAACCGCGAGTTCCCCGCGGCGGACTACATCGTGCTGGACGACGCCTTCCAGTACCTCAAGCTGAAGACGAACAAGACCGTCGTGCTGATGGACTGGAACCGCCCCGTCCACAAGGACATGCTCCTGCCGCTGGGCCGCCTGCGCGACCTGCCGCAGCGCCTTTTCGACGCCGACGTGCTCATCATCACCAAGTGCCCGGCCGGACTCGAGGAGGCGGAGAAAGTGCGGGTTGTCGAAGAGCTGGGTTTCACGGAGTACGAGCCTTCCGCCTGCGAGGCGACCAACCCGCAGGGCCGCCGCCAGCTGATCTTCTTTACGACCGTCCGCTACGGCCAGCCCGCGGGCGTCTATACCACCGCCGAGCCGCGCTACACCTATGCCAAGAAAGCCATCCTCGTGAGCGGCATCGCCTCGGACGCCCCGCTGCGCGCCTGGCTGAGCGACACCTACAAGATCATCCGCCGCTTCGGCTTCCCGGACCACCACCGCTATGCGTGGAAGGACATCAGCCGGATCCAGGCGGCCGTGGACCAGACGCCGACCGCCGCGGTCATCACCACGGAAAAGGACGCCCAGCGCCTGCTGGACTTTACGGGGATGCCCGAGAGCCTGATGCAGCGGCTCTTCTACATTCCCATCACCGCGGAGTTCCTCTCGGACGAGGAGCGGGAACGTTTCAAGGAGTTTGTCGTCAACGTCTGAAAAACAGGAAGGGCCCCGTCCATCGGGGCCCTTCCTGTATGATGCGGCCGGCGGATGCCTAGACCGTCATGATCTCCTTTTCCTTGGCGGCGACGATCTCGTCCACCTTCTTCACGTTCTTGTCGGTGATCTTCTGCACCTCGCCTTCGGCCTCCTTCTCGGTATCCTCGGGCATGCTCTCGTTCTTCTGGGCCTTCTTGAGGGTCTCGATGCCGTCGCGGCGGGCGTTGCGCACCACCACCTTGGCATTCTCGCCGGCGGCTTTCGCCTTCTTGATCAGGTCCTTGCGGCGTTCCTCGGTGAGGGCGGGAACGGTGCAGCGGATGATCTCGCCGTTGTTCTGCGGGGTCAGGCCGAGGTTGGCGTCCATGATTGCCTTCTCGATCTTCGGGATCAGGTTGCGCTCCCAGGGCTGCAGGGCCAGGGTCTTGACGTCGGGGGCCGAGATGGAAGCCACCTGGTGCAGCGGGGTGGGCGTGCCGTAATAATCGATGGTGACCCCGTTGAATATGGCGGGGTTGGCCTTGCCCACGCGGTAGGTCTTGAGGTCTTCTTCCAGGAAGTTCAGGGCTTCCTGCATCTTTTCGTCAGTCTGGCTGACGATTTCTTTGGCTCTGTCTGTAAGCATATCTGTCTTTTTTTGATTCTCTTATAAATTAAGCGTGCACCACCGTGCCGACCTTCTCCCCATTCAACAGGCGTGCCAGGTTCCCTTCCTCCTCGATGTTGAACACGATGATCGGGACGGGTCCCTGCTCGCAGAGGGCGAAGGCGGTCAGGTCCATCACTTTCAACTTGTCGCCGAGGGCCTTGGAGAAGGTCAGTTCCTCGTAGCGGGTGGCGGTGGGGTCCTTCTCGGGGTCGGCGGTATAGACGCCGTCCACGCGGGTGCCTTTCAGCAGGGCGTCCGCGCCGATCTCGAGGGCGCGCAGCGCGGCGCCGGAGTCCGTCGTGAAGTAGGGGTTGCCGGTGCCGCCGGCAATCAGCGCCACGCCGCCCCGCTCCAGCAGGGCCACGGCGTCTTCCTTGCGGTAATAGAGGGCCACGGGGCGCATCGGGGTGGCGGTGAAGACTTCCGCCTCCACGCCGAAGCTGCGGATGGCGCCGGCGATCGCCAGGGCGTTCATCACCGTGGCGAGCATGCCCATCCGGTCGCCCGTGATGCGGTCGAAACCTCTTCCCACGCCCTGCAGGCCGCGGAAGAAATTGCCGCCGCCGTTCACGATGGCCACCTGATGGCCGGCTTTCACGGCGTCGACGATTTCGCGGGCATAACGCACGAGGTATTTTTCGTCAATTCCCTTGCCGGCGGGGCCGCCCAGGCTCTCTCCGCTAAGTTTTAAAAGTACTCTCATAGATTCTGTGTCTGTCATCCGTCCGGGCAGGGCCCGGAGTGCTTTATACGGAAAACAAATTTATTTGAAAATTATGAAACTTGCAAGATTCCGGCTATATTTGCAGTCTAGACACGAATTAATCCCAACGCGATGTTTATCTTCAATTCTTCCATCGGCAAGAAGTTCATCCAGGCGGTGAGCGGTGCGTTCCTGATCATCTTCATGCTCCTGCACTCCACGATCAACTTCTTCTCCGTCATCGATTCCTTTACCGGCAAGTTCGGCGCGGTTGCGGCGGATGAGGCGCTCTTCAGCAAAGGGGACGGCCTGTTCAAGCTCGGCTGCGATTTCATGTCCACCCCGGTCATCGACATCATGGTTCCGATCCTCGCGCTCGGATTCGTGGTCCACATCCTCTACGGATGCTGGCTGACCTGGAAGAACATCCAGGCCCGCGGCGGCTGGAAGCGCTATGAGGTGCCCAGCAAGGCTGCGACCGATTCCTGGTCCTCGAAGAACATGCTCGTGCTCGGCATCGTGATCATCGGCGCCATCTTCTTCCACCTGACGCACTTCTGGGCCAAGATGCAGCTGCCGGAGATGTTCGGCATCGGCACGTTCGAGAACAATCCCTACCTGCTGCTGGAGGCCACCTTCGGCAAGTGGTGGATCCTCGCCATCTACCTGGTCTGGTTCGTGGCGCTGTGGATGCACATGGTACACGGCTTCTGGAGCATGTTCCAGACCGTCGGCTGGAACGGCAAGACCTGGTTCAAGCGCGTCAAGGTGATCGGCGTGATCGTCGCCTCCCTGATCTGCCTCATGCTGACCGCCACCGCGGTCAACGCCTTCGTCCAGGCGAATTTCATCGCCTAGGCCGCCGCTATTTGTTTTTTCGGAATAAATCCTTACCTTTGCGGTCCCTATTTTGTGTAGGGATCGCAATTTTTATTAACTAATTAAAGATCAAGACAGTGGACACACAAAGCTACAAAACTGTTTCGCTTAACAAAGCGACTGTTGACAAGAAGTGGGTTGTCATTGACGCGACTGATCTCGCTCTTGGTCGTCTCGCTTCCCGCGTGGCGCTTGTCCTTCGTGGCAAGACCAAGCCGGGTTACACCCCGCACGTCGACTGCGGTGACAACGTCATCGTGGTGAACGCGGAGAAGGTCGCCCTCAGCGGCAAGAAGATGACCGACCGGGTTTACACCCGCTACACCGGATATCCCGGCGGACAGCGGTTCACGACCCCGAAGGAGATCCTCGAGAAGAGGCCCACCGAACTCGTCAGGAGAGCAGTGAAGGGTATGCTCCCCAAGACCCGTCTTGGTGACGACCTCCTCGGCAACCTGTTCATCTATGCAGGTCCGGAGCATCCGCACCAGGCACAGAACCCTAAAGAAATCAAGTTGGACGAAATTTAAACAGAGCAAATGGAACAGACACACGCCCTTGGAAGACGTAAAGCAGCTGTCGCTCGCGTTTATCTCACTCCCGGTGCCGGCAACGTCACGGTCAACGGACGCACCCTCGAGGACTATTTCGCGCTCGAGTCCCTCCGCTACATCGTGAACCAGCCGTTCGAAGTTACCAACACGCTGGGCCAGTTTGACGTGAAGGTCACCATCGTCGGTGGTGGCAACAAAGGTCAGGCTGAGGCCATCCGTCTGGGTATCGCACGCGCCCTCAGTGAGTTGGACCGTGAAACTTACCGCTCTGCACTGAAGGCCGCCGGATTCCTCACCCGCGATGCACGCGAGGTCGAGCGCAAGAAGCCGGGCCAGCCTGGTGCACGCCGCCGTTTCCAGTTCAGCAAGCGTTAGTTATTGCCTACTTTACGGCACAGCCGTGGTTTGAAACTTTCTGGGCCGAGAGGCCGGGTGGAAGTTGCCACGCTGCGGAAAAGGCCGGAGACCGGAAATGCTCCGCTACTCCGCCTTGAAGAAAAGAGACCCCGCCGCGCGGGGACAGAAAAAGTAAGAAACAAAACAAAGACACACAGAAATGTCACGTACAAATTTCCAGGAATTGCTTGATGCAGGCGTTCACTTCGGCCACCTGGCCCGCAAGTGGAACCCCAAGATGGCTCCGTACATCTTCGACCAGAAGAACGGAATCCACATCATCGACCTGCACAAGACCATCGGCAAGATCGATGAAGCCGCCGAGGAGATGAAGCAGCTGGCCAAGTCCGGCCGGAAGATCCTCTTCGTCGCCACCAAGAAGCAGGCCAAGGATCTCGTCAAGGAGAAGGCCACCGCGGTCAACATGCCCTCCGTCACGGAGCGCTGGGCCGGCGGTATGCTGACCAACTTCCCGACGATCCGCAAGGCCGTCAAGAAAATGTCCACCATCGACAAGATGAAAGAGGACGGCACCTTCGAGAAACTCGCGAAGCGCGAGCGCCTGCAGGTCGACCGCCAGCGCGCCAAGCTGGAGAAGAACCTCGGTTCCATCCGCGACATGAGCCGCCTCCCTTCCGCCCTGTTCGTCATCGACGTCCAGAAGGAAGCCAACGCCGTCAAGGAAGCCAACCGCCTCAACATTCCGGTATTCGCAATGGTTGATACTTGTTGCGATCCCACCCCGATTGATTATGTGATACCGGCCAATGACGATGCGACGAAGTCCATCGAGTGCGTGTTGAACCTCCTTTGCGCCGCCATCCAGGAAGGCCTCGACGAGCGCAAGCTCGAGAAGGACAAGGAAGCCGCCGAGGAGCCCGTCGCCGAAGAGGGACCCAAGCCCGCCGCCGCCCGCAAACTGCGCGCCCGCAAGGGTGCCGCCGCCGAGGAGAAGGCTGAGGAGACTGCCGAATAATCGTTCCATTGATAAAAATTGAAAGCAATATGGCTATTACTGCTGCAGATGTAATGAAGCTCCGGAAGATGACTTCCGCCGGCATGATGGACTGCAAGAAGGCCCTTGAGGAAGCCGAAGGCGACTTCAACAAGGCCATGGGCATCATCCGCGAGAAGGGCAAGCTGGTCGCCGCCAAGCGCGCCGACCGCGAGACTTCCGAGGGTGCGGTGAAGGCTCGCGTGGCCGGCGGCAAGGCGATCCTCGTCTGCCTTGGCTGCGAGACGGACTTCGTCTCCCGCAACTCCGATTTCCAGAACCTCGCCGACGCCATCGCCGACGTGGCCATCGCGAACTGCCCTGCCGACCTGGAAGGCCTGAAGGCCTGCAAGATGGCGGACGGTTTCACCGTGGCCGAGGCCGTCGAGGCCCAGACCGGCAAGACGGGCGAGAAGCACGTCCTGGCTTACTATGCGATCGTGGAGGCCCCCTTCGTGGTCGAGTACATCCACACGCTGAACGGCAAGCTCGGCGCCCTCGTGGGCTTCAACAAGGAAGTCCCCGCGGAGCTCGCCAAGGGTGTCGTGATGCAGGTCGCCTCGATGAACCCCGTGGCCATCTCCCCGGCTGACTGCCCGGCCGAGGTGCTCGAGAACGAGAAGAAGATCGCGATCGAGAAGACCAAGGAAGAGCAGGTCCAGAAGGCCGTCGACGCCGCCCTGAAGAAGGCCGGCATCAACCCCGCCCACGTGGACAGTGAGGACCACATCGAGTCCAACACCGCCAAGGGTTGGATCACCCCCGAGCAGGCAGCCCAGGCCCGCGAGATCATCAAGACCGTCGGCGAGCAGAAGGCTGCGAACCTTCCCGCCCAGATGGTCGAGAACATCGCGAACGGCCGCGTGCAGAAGTTCCTCAAGGAGAACACCCTGACCGAGCAGGAGTACCAGATGTCCGACGACAAGAAGACCGTCGCCCAGGCGATCGCCGCCGTGGACAAGGACGCCAAGGTCGTCGCCATCAAGCGCTTCTCCCTGAACGACTAGTTTTCCGGTCCTTCAAATTGAAAATGGCTCGCGCAATGCGAGCCATTTTTGTTATCTTTGCATCCGTATGAATCTGAAGAGTCTGGCGAAGGATACCGCCCTGTACGGGCTGGTAAGCATCGTGGGCAGGTTCCTGAACTACCTGCTGGTGCCGGTCCATACCTACTACATTCCCGTGGAGAGCGGCGGCTACGGCATCGTGTCCAACCTGTACGCCTACACGGCGCTGTTCCTGGCGCTGCTGACCTTCGGAATGGAGACGACCCTGTTCCGCTTCGCGAACAAGCCCGGAACGGACGACAAGATGGTGTACAGCAACGCCCTCCGGATGGTGGGCGGCGTGGGGCTCGGATTCCTGGCGCTGGTCTTCCTGCTGCTGAAGCCGATTTCCGGCGCCATGGGTTATGAGGCGCATCCGGAGTATATCGGCATGTTTGCGCTGATCACGGCGCAGGACGCCTTCCAGGCCGTGATGTTCAGCCGCCTGCGGCAGCAGCGCCGGCCCCTCCGCTTCGTGTTTCTGAAGTTGGCTTTCATTATCCCCAGCGTCCTGCTGAACCTCTTCATCTTCCTGGTGATGCCGAAGATACCGGCATTGCAGGCATTCTTCCAGCAGTTCAATTACGGCGTGGGCCTGATTTTCGTGGCGAACCTGCTCTGCACGACGATGGTGTCGTTCCTGTTCATCCCGGAAATCCGGGGAATCGGTTACGGCTTCGACAAAGGCCTGGCGAAGGAGATGCTGGGCTATTCCTGGCCGCTGTTGATCCTCGGCCTGGTGGGCGTGCTCAATCAGGTGTCGGACAAGATCCTCCTCCCGAAACTGATGCCGGGCGAGGAGGGGATGGTTCAGCTGGGCATCTATGGCGCCTGCGTCAAGCTGGCCATGGTGATGGCCCTGCTCACGCAGGCTTTCCGCTATGCGTACGAACCCATCGTCTTTGCGGACAACAAGGACAAGAACTCTCCCGCGACGCTCGCGGACGGGACCAAATATTTCGTCATCTTCACGCTCCTGGCCTTCCTGGCCGTGATGATTTACCTGCCTGTGCTCCAGCATTTTATCGGTGGCGATTACCGGGAGGGACTCGGCGTCATCCCGATCGTGATGATGGCGGAGATCTTCATGGGGGTATACTTCAACCTGTCGTTCTGGTACAAGCTCACGGACCAGAACTGGTGGGGCGCCATCATCAGCGCTATCGGCGTGGCGGTGATGATCGCGATCAACGTGGTGTTCGTGCCGAAGATCGGCTACTGGGCCTGCGCCTGGGGCGGATTCGCCGGCTACGGCATCCCGATGCTGATCAGTTACTTCCTCGGGCAGAAGAAGTATCCCATCCCCTATGACCTGAAGGGCATCGGCAAGTTTGTCCTGATCGCGGGTGCGATGTTCGCGCTGTACTGGTTCTGGCTGCGCACGCTGCCCGCCTGGGCGCAGATGGCCGTCGGCACGGTGCTGCTGGGCCTGTACGGCCTGGTGGCCTGGAAAGAAATCAAATCTTCAAAAATATGAAACGCATCTTGACAATCACCCTCTGCTGCCTCGGCGCGGCTGCCCTCCTGTGCGGCTGTGGCGGCGGTGCCGGCAAGAAGCCCGGCAAAGACAAGGCCGCCGCGGATTCGCTCGCGGCAGCGGAAAAAACCCAACGCACGATGGAAAAAATCGCCAAACTGCCGGACGAGCCGGTCTTCGACATCATCACCTCGATGGGTGTCATCAAAGTGAAACTCTATGCCGATACGCCCAAGCACCGCGAGAACTTCGCGAAGCTGGCCCTGGAGAAGTACTATGACGGTACGCTCTTCCACCGCGTCATCGACGGCTTCATGATCCAGGGCGGCGACCCGCTGACCAAGGATGCCGCCAACAAGGCCCGCTTCGGCACGGGCGGTCCGGACTATACGATTCCGGCCGAGTTCGTTCCGCAGCACACCCACAAGAAGGGCGCCCTCGCGGCCGCCCGCCGCGGCGACGCCGTCAATCCTTACAAGGAGTCTTCCGGCTCCCAGTTCTACCTGGTGCAGGACGAGTTCGGATGCTCCCAACTGAACGGTGACTATACCGTCTTCGGCGAGACCATCCAGGGCCTGGACGTGATCGACAAGATCGCCGCCGTCCCGACCGACAGCCGCAACTGCCCGCTGCAGGACGTTAAAATCGTGACGGTGAAGCTTTCAGACTAGCTTCGCTGGCATAAAAATTGTTATGAAAACCATTGAATAGTTTTTTCATAGGTTTAATTTAGGTTAGAATTGCGTGACGGCCCCGCTGGGAAGCGGGACCGTCAGTTTTTTTGTATTTTTGTGTCGTGAAAGTGCTGTTTATACACGGTCTGGCGTCGTCCGGCGCCTACAAGATGGCGGATTCGCTGCGCATCCTGCTGAAACCTTGCGAGGTGCTCGCGCCCGACGTGCCCATCGAGCCGGCGGCCGCGCTCGCGCTCCTGCGGAGCGTGTGCGCCGGGGAGGACCCCGACCTGGTGGTCGGGCTCTCCCTCGGCGGCTTCTGGGCCCAGAAGCTGCGCGGCCGCCGCAAGATCCTGGTCAACCCCGATTTCCACGTATCCCGCCTGATGCGGACGATGGTGGGGGAGGTGAAGTATCTCTCGCCCCGCCGCGACGGGGCGGAATCTTTCCTGCTGACCCCGGAGATCTGCGACGCCTACGAGGCCCTCGAGCGGGACCAGTTCGACGGCCTCACTCCGGAGGAGGTCGCCCTGACCACCGGGATGTTCGCCGACCGGGACGCCCTGGTGCACTGCGGTCCGGAATTCGAACTGCATTACCCCGGACGCCGCGTGGACTATCCCGGGGAGCACCTGCCGGTTTTCCCGGAACTGAAAAAGTATCTCGTGCCGCTGATTTCTCGCGAAGGGTATTGATTTTTTTTTGCTAGTGTGTTAATTTTGTAGGATTTAACACGGCTACCCCTATGGAAAAAGTCACCGTTCTTCCGCCCGAGAAGCTCATCAACGGCTGGATCGACCCCAAATACCTTCCGGAAGGCAAGGACAAGTACTACCTGCGCAACAAGCAGGTCCGCAAGCCGCGCGGCGGATGGCGCCATCTGACGAGCGATGAGATCGAGCGTCTCGTCAAGAACGACAACACCGCTGCCAGCTGGGACACCATCTGGGTCACCGACGAGTTCCGCCCGCACAGCATCAAGAACAACCGCTTCTACGGCACCGTCCGCATCGGCCGCGTGAGCGAGAACGGCCTGCAGTTCCACGACCTGCGCCTGCCCATCGGCATCACGAATTCTTCCATCCATTCCTGCGACATCGGCGACGACTGCGCCCTGCACAACGTCCACTACCTGTCCCACTACATCATCGGCAACCGCTGCATCCTCTTCAACATCGAGGAGATGTGTACCACGGACCACGCCAAGTTCGGCAACGGCGTCATCAAGGACGGCGAGCCCGAAGACGTGCGCGTCAAGATCGAGGTGATGAACGAGACCGGCTGCCGCGCCGTCTATCCCTTCGACGGGATGACCACCGCGGACGCCTATATGTGGGCGAAATACATCGACGACGAACCCCTGCAGGAGCGCCTGCAGCAGATGACGCAGGCTTCGATGGACCACCACCGCGGCTACTACGGCACCGTCGGGGAAGGCTGTGTGATCAAGAACTCCTCCATCATCAAGGATGTCAAGATCGGCTCCGCCTGCTACATCAAGGGCGCCAGCAAGCTCAAGAACATCACCATCAACTCTTCCGAGAAGGAACCGTCCCAGATCGGCGAGAACGTCATCCTGGTCAACGGCATCATGGGTTACGGCAGCCGCGTGTTCTATTCCTGCACGGCCGTCCGTTTCATCATCGGTAACAACAGCGCCCTCAAGTTCGGCGCCCGCCTGATCAACTCCATCCTCGGAGACAATTCGACGATCTCCTGCTGCGAGGTGCTCAATAACCTGATTTTCCCGGCGCACGAGCAGCACCACAACAACTCCTTCCTGATCGCCGCCTGCGTGATGGGGCAGAGCAACATGGCCGCCGGCGCGACCGTCGGTTCCAACCACAACAGCCGCACCAACGACAACGAGGTGGTGGCCGGCCGCGGCTTCTGGCCGGGCCTGTGCACCAGCATCAAGCATTCCAGCGTGTTCGCCTGCTACACGCTCCTGGCCAAGGCCGACTATCCTGCCGAACTCAACATCCCCCTGCCGTTCTCCCTGGTCGGGAACAACGCCAAGGAGGACCGGCTGGAAGTGACGCCGGCCTTCTGGTGGTGCCACAACATGTATGCGCTCGCGCGCAACAACTGGAAGTTCAAGACCCGCGACAAGCGCATTACCAAAACCCAGAACATCGAATTCGATACCTACGCCCCTGACAGCATGGAGGAGGTCATCCGTGCCCGTAAACTCCTGGAAATCTGGACGGCGAAGGCGTGGTACCGGAAAGAAAACATATCTTTCGACAAGCTCAGTGACAAGCAACTCCGGGCTAAAGGCTCCGAGCTGCTCAACGGAGACTCCAAGACCGTGAACGACCTTGAGATTCTCGGCGAAAACATGGAGAAGTCAAAACGCAGCGTCCTCATCCGCAAAGTCTGGCGGGCGTACCACGCCTATGGCGACATGCTCATGCATTATGCCATGACCAATGCGATGGACTACCTCGAAGCCAATCCGGGCGAGACGCTCAGCTCCATGTCGGCACTTCTCAAGAGCCGCCGTCAGCGCGAATGGATCAACCTGGGAGGCCAGCTGATGATGACGACCGAGTTCGACCGCATCCGTGCTGACATCCGCAGCGGGAAGCTCGCTTCCTGGAAGGACATCCACAAGCGGTACAATGACATCTGGAGACGCTATCCCGTTGACAAGCTTCGCCACGCCTATCTCTCGCTGTGCTACTTGCTGAAAGTCGAACAGATGGACGCGGCGGCCTGGCAGCAGGCCATCACCGAAGAGAAGCGCATCCAGCAGTATATCTGCGACGAGGTGTTCCACACCCGTCAGAAAGATTACGAGAACCCGTTCCGCAAGGCCACCTACCGCAACGCCGAGGAGATGACCGCCGCCATCGGGCCCCTGGAGAAGAACAGCTTCGTCCGCCTGGTGCAGACCGAGACCGAAGCCAAGCTCAAGCGCCTCGAAGACCTGCGTTCCCGCATTTGATAATTTTTACGCTTTATGAACCTGAAAGAAGAAAAATACGCAAAGTACTACCTGGTACAGGAAATGATGGGGACCGTCCCCACCGTCGCCAAGTTCAACCCCGACTGCTCCAAGTTCGTCGCGGACTCCGTCCGCAAGACCGGCCGGATCTTTTTCTCCGGTGAGGGCTCTTCCCGGCTGCTGCCGGCGAAGAACTGCCGCCGCGTGGCCCTGACCTGGGGTCTCGCCGCCGAGTTCCAGAACGACGGATCCCACCAGGCCGCCGACTATGACCTGTCCCGCTACACCGTCCTGATCGACTCCAACTCCGGCCGCACCAAGGAAGCCCTGCTGCTTGCGAAGAAGCTGCAGGCGGAAGGCCACAAGGACACCTTCGCGCTGAGTGCCAACCCCGACACCCCGATCCGCCAGGCCTGCGTGGACGGCCACGTGCTCGGCTGCGGTTGGGAGGAGGCCGTCGCCGCCACCAAGAGCGTGGTGGAGCAGGGCCTGTTCTGCGAGTCCATCGTCTGGCACCTTGCCGGCAAGGACATGAAGCCCGCCCTGAAGGGGCTTCCCGAGAAGCTGGAGCAGGCGCTGACCCTGCAGATCCCCGCCGAGATCGTGGAGTGGGTGAAAGGTGCGCATACCATCTATTTCGCCGGCTGCAATGACGGCGTGGCCGAGGAACTGACCCTCAAGACCAACGAGATCACCCGCCGCAAGAGCGACTTCCTGGAGGGCACCTACGCCGTCCACGGCATCGAAGAGGTGATGCAGGACGGCGACATCGTCTTCCTGGTGAACCCCATCGAGAGCGAATACGACAAGTTCCTGACCGTGTTCAAGGGCGCCGGCGTGCACGTGGTGGCCATCGACACCAGGCAGACCCCGTTCGAGCGGACCATCATCGTGCCGGACGCCGGTGCGATGCAGCCGTACGTGTTCCTCTGCGCGGGCTGGAACATCCTCGTGGAGGTGGCGACCTCCGACGGCATCAACCTCGACAAGCCGGAGCGCGCCCGCAAGGTCGGCAACGAGATGTAATTTCCCGGTCGCGGCATGCGGTTTCTGACGAACCCTTCGACCGACCCCTGGTACAACATGTCGTTCGACGAGTACTGCCTCGAGCGGTATTTGTCGGACGACAGTTATTTTTATCTGTGGCGCAACCGGCCGTCCGTGATCATCGGACTGAACCAGAACGCCTACAGCGAGGTGAACCTGGCTTATCTGGAGGCGCACGGCATCGCCCTGGCGCGCCGGGTGACCGGGGGCGGGGCCGTCTACCACGACCTGCAGAACCTCAACTACACCTTCATCGGGCGTGACGTGACCCCCCGGCCGATGGTGGAGGCGCTCCGGCGTCTCGGCTTGGAGGTGGAACTGACCGGACGCAACGACATCTACGTGGACGGGCGCAAGGTGTCCGGCTATGCCCGCCGTGTCTGGCACGACCGGCAGATCGTGCACGGTACGCTGATGTACGACGTGGACCTCGGGACGCTTTCCCGGGTGCTGGACGTGCCCGGTTCGAAACTGTCCGCGAAGGGCATCGCCTCTGTGCGGAGCCGGGTGGCCAACCTGAAGGACTACCTCCCGCAGTTCCCGTCGCTGGATGCCCTGCAGGCGGCCTTGCAGGACCTGCTGGCGGCCGGCGACGGGGAGATGCCTTTCGGGGAGGAGCGGCGCGCCGAGGTGCAGCGCCTCTCGGACGGGAAGTTCTCCACCTGGGACTGGATCTACGGCCAGTCGAAGGCGGCGGACCTGGTCCGCTCCGGGCGCCTGGCCTGCGGCACCGTCGAGGCGCACCTCTGCCTGGACCGGGGCGTGATCACCTCCCTGGAATTCGGCGGCGACTTCCTGGGCGGCCTTCCCGCAGCGCAGCTGGCCGGGCGTCTGACCGGACTGCGTTTCGAGCGCGGCGCGCTGCTCCCGGCGCTCTCCGCCGCGGATCCCGCCCGTTATTTCGACGGGGTCGGCGCGGAGGATCTGGCGGATTTGCTTTTGGGCGCCTGATTCCTTCGCCTTTTCGCCAACAATTGTTAACTTTGTATCGCGAAACACAATACATATGAAACAGCTCAACACAAAACTGATGCATCCGGCGGAGCAACTGGCGCTCATCATCGGCCGGATCTACCGCAGCGGCCTGACGACGACCTCCGGCGGCAACCTGTCCATCATGGACGAGAACGGCGACATGTGGATCACCCCGGCCGGCATCGACAAGGGTTCCCTGACCGCGAAAGACATCATGTGCGTGAAGGCGGACGGCACCATCGTCGGCCCGCACCGTCCCTCTTCCGAATATCCTTTCCACAAGGCGATCTACAAGATCCGTCCGAAGATGCACGCGGTCATCCACGCGCATCCCCCGGGACTGGTGACCTTCAGCATCGTGCACCAGATTCCGGACACCAGCATCCTTCCGCAGGCCCGCAACGTCTGCGGCCCCATCGGTTTCGCCCCCTATGACGTGCCGGGCAGCGCCGCCCTCGGCGAGAAGATCGCCGGCGAGTTCCGCACGAACCCCGACTACAAGGCCGTCATCATGGAGAATCACGGCGTGGTGCTCTGCGGCGAGGACATCGCCGACGCCTACCAGCGTTTCGAGACGCTCGAACTCTGCGCCCGCACCATCCTGAACGCCAAGACGCTCGGAGAGCCGCACTACCTCACGGAAGAAGAGCTGCTCTTCCACGAGAACCACCTGATCGGCGACTACCAGCACTTCATGAACGTCGAGCATCCCTCCGACGAGCGTGCCCTCCGCACAGAAATCGTGCGCATGGTGCGCCGCGCCTGCAACCAGAAGCTGATGAGCAGTTCCTACGGCACCGTCTCGATGCGCTGGCGCGGAAACGACTTCCTCATCACGCCTCCGGGCATCCAGCGCTGGGACATCGACGAGGAGGATATCGTCCAGATCAAGGACGGCATGGCCGAGGCCGGCAAGACGCCGAGCCACGCCACGGCGCTCCACTATGAGATCTACCGCCGCAACCCCAAGGTCAATGCGATCATCCTGACGCAGTGCCCTTCGCTGATGGGATTCTGCACCACCGACGCCGACTTCAACGTCCGCACCATTCCTGAGAGCTGGATTTTCCTGCAGGATGTTCCGAAATTCGAGTTCGGCGCCCACTCCACGGATCCGGGCCGGGTGGCCGAGGTCTTCAAGAACCGTCCGTGCGCGATGCTCGCCAACGACTCCGTCGTCGTCGCCTCCGACAGCCTGATCAACGCTTTCGACCGGCTGGAGGTCGCCGAGTTCGCCGCGAAATCGCTCATCCTCGCGACCCCCGTCGGCAAGCTCCATCCGATCACGGACCAGGAAGTCGAAGACCTCCGCGTCGCCTTCCACGTCGGGGAATAGCCGGGCTTGATAATTAATGAATTGCGAAACGACCCTCGGGGAAATCTCCGAGGGTCGTTTCGTAATTCGCTGGTAATCAACACAGCCTAAATCCGCGGTTTGCGCACAATGCGGATAATCAGCGAGAGCAGGTAGACCAGCAGACCATAGATGATCGGAATCGTGCAGACTTTCAGCCCGCCGAATACTACCCCGGGACTGATGACACCCCCTGTCTGATACAAGGCGTCAAAAGCATTGTACAGGCCAAAAAGCAGGGAAAGGAGGGCGACGACCGGAGCCGCAAGCCCGATTTCTTTGACCCAGCGGGGTGCCTTCCAGGCCGCAAAGAGCAGAGCTACCAGTAGGACGGTGATCAGACTCATCCACAAGGGGCCCCCTTGCGAGAAGAGGTCGGGAAGGGACGACGCCTGCGGCTCAGCGGCCTGGAGCGCTTCGGGTGCTGCCTGGAACGCTTCTGGCGGTGCCTGGAACGTGTCGGGAAGAGCCTGTAGGAGGACGGAAAGTAGTGATTTCAGAATCATGGCATTCATATGGTTTGGGATTATCTTCTGATGCAAAGGTAAGCAGCCTCCCTCAAATGCGAAAGGCAGAATCTCCCTGTGAAGCCGTCGAATCCCCCTGTCCGTCAATGAGGGCGTGGCGGATAGTGGAATTATCCTTATTTTTGTCCTGACATGAAGAAAGCACTCTGCCAAGCCGGATATTACGCCGCCGCCATGATCCTGGTGGCCGTGATCCTGTTGAGTTTCGATTACAATTTCGGCGAAGCCCTCTTCGTCGGATCGATGTTCCTGCCAGGCGCGTTGGCGGCCCGGTGGCTCTATCCGAAGATTTCCTTCGCACGACGCGGCGAAGGGATCCGGGATTGCCTGTTCGTGACGCTGGGCATCCTGGCTGCGGAACTGTTGTTTGTCCTGCTTGCGCACTATTTCATCCGGCGTTTCAGGACTGACCCCGGAGCCCCCTTCGTACCGGATGTGGCCGACGCTTTGCTCAATCCGGTGTTCATCGCCCTTATTCTGCTGGTACTGGTAGCAGGCGACCTCTGGCTGTCGCGGCTGCTTGAGCGTGTGTGGCCGACCTCGGAGCAGCCGCTGCGCATCATCTCCGACCGACGTGAAATTACCCTCCGGCCCTCCGAAATACGCTATATCGAATCCAACGACGATGAAGTCTGGCTCCACGCCACGGAGGGACGCCGCTTCCGCAACAAGACCGGGATCACCCAGTGGGAGGCGCTGCTGGGAGAAGATTTCCTGCGGATCCACCGTTCCTACCTGGTAAACCGGGCGTTCGTCACCGGCTTCTCGCCGGAGGAAGTCCACTTGGCGGAAACGACGCTGCCGGTGTCCCGTAAATACCGCGAACGTGTGCGGGCCCTGGCGGAGATGGTTAATTCTCGATGACGAGAGGACATTTTCTGCCAAAAATGCGTATCTTCGTGCAAACCAATTTGTTCCGATATGCGAAAAGTTCTTTCTTTCCTGATGGTCTGTGGCGCTTCTGCGCTGGTGGCCGCCTGCACCCCCAAAGCGGGCAGCCTGGAAATTTCCTTCAACTATAACAAACAGGCCGGTCCCGGCTCCAACCAATACGCCGTCTGGGTTGAGAATGAAGCCGGGCAGGTGGTCAAGACCCTGTTCGTGACCGAGTTCACGTCCAAGGGCCGGAGCCGCGACGGATCAAAGCCCGCCCGCGGATACACCTACCGTACTTCCTGCGTCCCGACCTGGGTCCAGCACGTCGGCGCCGAGAACCTGACCGACGAGCAGATAGACGCCTTCACCGGCGCCACGCCTGCCGAGAGCGGCGTCCAGGCCTTCACCTGGGACTTCACCGACCAGGCCGGCCAGCCCGTCGCCAAGGGGACGTACCGCTTCTATGTCGAAGCGACCTATAACGGCGCCAGCGTCGTGACGCACAGCGGCACGGTCGTCTCCGGCGCCCCGGCGGGAGACCTTCCGGTCGAAACCTCTTATATCGAGAAGTCCGACGAGCGCATCGACATGATCACGGACGTCAGAGTCCGTAAACTGTAGCCTGATCTACAAGTACTTACACGGCGACCCTCGGAGAAAACTCCGAGGGTCGCAATGTGAGTGGTTGACTGTCAATCAGCTGACTACAGCTCGTCGGCGTGGGCGAGGAGGTACTTCTCGGCCTCGGCGTTCCACAGGCCTTTGTGGGCCTTGCAGAGTCGGTCGAGTTCGTCATAGACGGGCTTGCCGACCTTGCCGAAGTCCGCGATGGCCGTCAGCGGCATCGTCACGTGGGTGTAGATGAGCTTCTTGCCGCCCGGGATGTCCGGGAGGTTCAGCGTCGTCTCGACCACGGCGTTGAGGCCGCCGATGTGGGTAACCAGGCCGGCGGGGTCCATGCCGAGTCCCATATAGTGGAGGGCTTCCTTCATGTCGTCGGTGTTGCCGCCGGAGGTGCCGACCACGTGGGTGGAGTTGTAGTGGACGTTGTAGAAGTTGAACGGAGCCTTGAACGGAGCCTTGCCGGGGCCGGCGAAGAAGTTCAGGCAGCCGTCGAAGGCGAGGATGTCGTCGGCCTGCTCGACCACCGGGGCCACCGGAGCGAAGCAGAAGACGTCGTCATAGCCTTCGCCGCCGGCGATCTCCTTGAGGACTTCCACCGGGTTGGGCACGGCCGTGTTGACGTAGTGCAGTTCGATGCCGCGGCTCTTGGCGAATTCCACGGTATAGAGCGAAGCGGCACGGTCCAGGCGCTCCTGGTTGATGTCGGTCACGACCAGCAGCGACGGACGCATGTCGTCGCGGTGGAGGACATAGTTGATGGCGGCGAGGCCCATCGGACCCACGCTGGCGAGCAGCGCCATCTTGCCGCCCTGCTTGATCTCCATGTCGTGCACGTACTTGCCGGGGTGCGTGTGGTAGTTGGCGTGCATGGCGCCGATCACGCAGCTCAGCGGCTCGCTCAGCGAAGCGGGGTAGAAAGCCTCTCCCTTGTAGGGCAGCAGGCAGCCCTGCTCCATCACCTCGGCCGGGATGACCACGTAGGTGGCATCGCCGCCGATGTACTTGTAGGAGTACCCGGGGGCGCTGTAGATGCCGACGGGGCCGCCTTCGTAGGTGAGGGCCGGCTGGATGGAGAACTTGTCGCCGGGCTTGAATTCGCCCTGCCACTTCGCGCCGACCTCGATGATCTCGCCCGCGAACTCGTGGCCGATGATGGTCGGGTTCTCGGCGACGTCGTCGGGGACGCGCTTGTGGGACGCGCCCTGGTGGGCGGCCTTGTACGAGGACATGCAGATGCTGTCGCTGACCACCTTGGCCAGGATCTCATCTTCCTTGATCTGCGGGAGTTCGAACTCCTCGAGCCGCAGGTCGTTCACGCCGTAGAGGCGTACTGCTTTGGTTTTCATCAATGTATTGTGTTTGTTGGTTATTTGCTCTTGTCGGGCGCCGCCGGCGTGCCGGGCAGCGGCTTGTAATTCTTCAGTTCGCCCTTCAGGTAGTCCACGGCCTTCTCGAGCTGGGCGTCCTTGCCGAGCCAGTCCTCGAAGGGGTTGATGTCCACGACGATGTCCGGATCGACGCCGTGCCCTTCGATGATCCATTCACCCTCGGTGGAATAGGAAGTGAAGAACGGGGTGCGCATGTCCTGCCCGTCCACGAACTGGCGCGAGCCGGAGATGCCCACGATGCCGCCCCAGCTGCGGGTGCCGATCAGCTTGCCGAGGCCGAGCTGCCGGAAACCGTAGGGGAAGAGGTCGCCGTCGGAAGAGGAATACTTGTCGATGAGACAGACCTTCGGGCCGTAGAACGCCTCGTTGGGCACGGTCCGGTTGCCGCCGTTGCGGTACATGTTCATCCGGTACACCTCGCGCTGGAGGCGCTCCAGGATCATCGGGGAGACGTTGCCGCCGCCGTTCATGCGGTCATCGACGATGAGCGCCTTCTTGTCGAGCTGGGTGTAGAAGAGCTTGGTGAACATGTCCAGGCCCTCGGTGCTCATGTCCGGGATGTGGATGTAGCCGATCTCTCCGCCGGAGAGCTTGTCCACCTTCTCGATGTTGGTCTGGACCCAGTCGTAGTAGGCCAGGTTGGACTCGTCCGCGACGGGTTTCACATAGACAGTCCGCGCGCCGGAGCCGTTGGCGTTCGCCGCGATCTTCAGCGAGACCGTCTTGCCGGCCTTGCCGATGAGGGCCTGGCCGGGATCGAGCAGTTCCTTGGCGGGGGTGCCGTTCACTTCCACGATGTATTCGCCCACCTTGGCGTCCACGCCGGGGGTGCGGAGCGGGCAGCGCAGGGTCTCGTCCCAGTCGGCGCCGCGCCAGATCTTCTCGATCTTGAAGGCGCCGGTGCGCTTGTCCTTGCTGTACTGCGCGCCCAGCAGGCCGGTGGCGATGCGCGGGATCTCCGGGCTTTCGCCCGAGGTGATGTAGGCGTGGCCGATGTTCAGCTCGCCGATCAGCTCGCCGATCAGGTAGGTCAGGTCGTCGCGGTGCTTGACGTACGGAAGCATCTGCCCGTATTTCTCGCGCATGTGGTTCCAGTCCACGCCGTGCATGTTCTCCACGTAGAAGTTGTCGCGGGTGATGCGCCAGCTCTCGTCGTAGATCTGCGCCCACTCGGCCTCGTGGTCGATCAGGAGGTCGATCTCGTCGGTCGGGACGGCCGAGCCGCCGCGGGCGGGACCGCCGCCGAAAGGAACGACCTTGTACTTGCCCTCGCTGCGTACGAGCACCTTCTTGGCGTCGGGCGTGATCGCGAGCGGCATGTCGGCGGGGCCGTCGCCGGTCTGGAGGGTCTTCAGGTCGAAGGTCTTGACCGAGGCGCCCGCGCCCCCGCGCCCGCCGGCGGCGGGACCGGGCATCCCGTAGCCGCCGAAGGAGCTATAGTACAGTTTCCCGCCGTCGGCGAGCAGCAGGCGGTAGCGGCCGGCGGGCAGCGGCAGCGCGGTGATGCGCTGGCCGATGCCGTCCAGATCCACCTTGGTCACGGGCTTGGTCTCCGCGGGAGCCTTGGGTGCCCCAGGGCGGCTGGTGCCGACCTCGCTACGCTCAACACCGCTCGCGGCCTCGGCTGAGTACTCGTCGTTGGTCAGCGTCATCGGATTCGCGGCATCCTTGGCCAGCGGCAGGACGAACACGTAGTCGGAAACGTTGTAGGAGGCGTTCCACTCCACGTCCGAGTACTGCGAGCGGAACTCGCGGGAGGAGGTGAAGAAGAGGTACTTGCCGTCGCGGGAGAAGACTGGGGCGCCGGCGTCATACCAGCGGTCGGTCACCTGATAGCTCTTGCGGGCGTTGACGTCGAACAGGTAGAGCCCGCTGATGAAGTTGGGCAGGGTGGTGGTGTAGGCCGCCCAGGCCCCGTCCGGAGACAGGGTGAAGGAGCGGATGGCCGCCTGCTTGCCCACGAGGATGCGGCTGAGCGCCTTGCTGTCGGCGTCCAGTTCGCACACGTCCCAGTGCAGGGTGGAGAAGTACAGTTTCTTGCCGTCCGGGCTCCACTGCAGGTTGGAGGGGTAGCCTTCCTTGAAATCGGTCAGGCAGGTCGCCTTCGTCATGTCGCCGGAAGGCGCCGTGTAGATCTGGTACTCGCCGGAGGCGTCGGAGATCCAGGCGATGCGGGATCCGTCGGGGCTCCACACGGCCTCGCGCTCGTGGGAGCCGGGCGAGCGGGAGATGTTCACGACGGGGCCGTGTTCGGCGGGAAGGGAGAAGATGTCGCCGCGCACCACGGCCAGCAGGCGCTTGCCGTCGGGCGAGAGGCTGAATCCGCTGGGGGTGAGCCCGGAGCTGCGGTATTCGGTGCGGCTCCAGACGTCGTCGTCGGCGAGCTGGATGGTGACCTTCTCGGCCGCGCCCTTGCGGACGTCGTACTTGTAGATGTAACCGCCGTTCTCGAAGACGACGAAACCGTCGGCGGAGTGGGCGGGGAACTTGCAGTCGTATTCGGTGAAGTCCGTCACCTTGCGGCTCTGCTTGCTGCGGGTGTCATAGACGAAGAGGTTCATCGTCCGGTCGCGGTCGGAGAGATAGTAGATCTCGTTTCCGATCCACATCGGGAAGATGTCCTGGGCGTCGTTGTCCGTGATCTTCTCGAGCCGGGTGGTGCCCACGGTGTTGATCCAGATGTCGTCCGCCTGGCCGCCCCGGTAGTACTTCCAGGTGCGGAACTCGCGGAACATCCGGTTCATCGCAAGCTGCTTCCCGTCCGGGGAATAAGAGCAGAAGCCGCCCTCGGTGGTCGGGATGAACTCGGGCAGGCCGCCCTCGGCGTCCACCTTGCAGAGCTGGGCGCGCAGGCCGCTGAAGCACCACTGCTTGCTGCGGTAGACGACCTGCTTGCCGTCCGGGGTCCAGCCCATCACGATGTTGTTGGGGCCCATGCGCTCGCCGACCTTGTCGCGGCCCACGAGGGCGCTGTAGGTCAGGCGCTTGGGCTCGCCGCCCGTGATGGGGATGGTGTAAACCTCCGTGTTGCCGTCGTACTGGGCGGTGAAAGCCACGGTCTTGCCGTCCGGAGAGATCTTCGGGAAGCACTCGTAGCCGACGTCGGAAGTGAGTTTCACCGCGCGGCCGCCGTCGATGCCGACGCTGTAGAGGTTTCCTGCATAGCAGAAGACGATTTTGCCGCCACCCACGGCGGGGAAGCGCAGCAGACGCGCTTCCCCGTCGGAAGGGGCAGCCAGGAGCGGCAGGGCCGCAGCCAACGTAACGATGGCAACAAGGAGTTTTTTCATATCTTACTAACGGATTTCACGGGTTATGCGAGCATCACCTGGCCGCCCGTCACGGGGATGGCCTGGCCGGTCTCGCCGGTTTGGTCGATGGCGTAGAGGATGGCCTTGGTCACATCCTCGGGGTTGCAGCCCTTGCGCATCGGCACCTGGCCCAGGTAGAAGTCCTTGACATCCTGGACCGTCTTGGCGCCGGGGACCTTGCCCGCCGCGAGATACTGCACGAACAGGCCGTTGACCGGATTGCTCCAGAGCGGTCCGTCGTAGAAATTGCCCGGGCAGACGGAGTTCACCTTGACGCGGAAAGGAGCCAGTTCGAGGGCGAAGCTCTGCGTGAGGCCGATGCCGCCGAACTTGCCGCCGGCATAGGCGAAATTGGCCTTGGAGCCGCGCAGGCCGCTCTTGGAGTTGACCTGGACGATGTCGGCGAAGTATTCCGGATCGAGGGCGGTCTGGATCTTCATCACGTGGCTGGCGACCTTGGCGCAGAAGAAGTAGGCCTTGTAGTTGATGTTCGTCACGAACTCGAAGTTCTCGGGCGTCAGGTCTTCCAGGCCGCCTGCGCGGAGCACGCCGGCGTTGGATACGAACACGTCGAGGGCGCCGAAGTTGAGGATGGTCTCGCGGATGAGGTTCCGGAGGCTGTCCATGTCGGCGACGTTGGTCTTGACGAAGATGGCCTTGTTGCCCTTCGCCTCCGCGTTGAAGGAAGCGGCGGTCTGGGCGCCCACGGCCTCGTTGAGGTCGGCGACCACGATGTTGGCGCCTTCCTTCAGCAGGTTGCGGGCGATGCCTTCGCCGAAGCCCTGGGCGGCGCCGGTGACGATGATGGCCTTGCCTTCCACCCGGCCCCGGGCGGCGCCGGCGGCCACCTTGCGGCGGTAGTTCTCGACCTCCCAGTTGTCGATGAAGGCGATCTGGCGCTGGCTCATCGGATGCGCCCCGCCGAAGCTGCCGGCGTACCAGGCGAGCTTGACGGCGTCGAGGAACACGTCCGTGACGACCTGCGCGCCCTTGGCGTTGTCACCGACGGCCAGCAGGCCGATGCCCGGGACCAGGATGACCTTGGGGGTATGGCCGCGGCGGGCGACATAGCGCTCGATGGCCTTCTCGGCGGCTTTCGCGTCCGGACCGTCCAGCAGGAGGTATTCGCTCTTGCAATAGACGATGCCGTCCGGGGTGAAGGGCGCCTTGACCGCATCCCAGCTCTCGACCGCCCAGCGGACGAGGGCGTTGGAGGTGACCCGGATGGTCTTGAGACCGCGTCCGGCGCGGCTTAGCACGGTGCGCACGGCGGGCACGAACTCCACGGCTTCCTCCCCGGCGGGGATTTCCTCCGCGGGCAGCGGCTCCACGCGCGCTTCCAACTTGGCCATGATGCCGTCATAGATGCGTTCGATCTCTTCGGTGGAGTCGGCGCCCACGAAGATGCCGTGGTTCTGAAGGAAGATGACCTGCGGCGCGGTGCCGCGTTCCGCCTTCCAGGCCCGGATCCGGTTGAAGACCTTTTTGAAAAGGGTGTAGCCGGGATCGGTGTATTCGATGTAGAGGGCCTCCGGGAAGAGGTCGGCGCATTCGGCCTTGGCGAACTGCGAGCACATCATCCCGTTCACGAGGGTGGGATGGAGATGGACGACGAAACGGCAGTCCATGCAGTTGTGCAGGGAAGTTTCGACCGAAGGGCGGCGGTCCTTGGTCAGGCACGCGGCGGCGAGGTCGTTCTTGACCTGCTCCTCGCGCTCGGCGGTGTCGTCGCTGTATTTCTTGGTTCCCATCGGGTTCAGCAGGGCGCGGTCCAGCACGGCGAAGCCGTCCTCGGTAATGGTGGCGAGGGCGTGGCCGCTGGCCTTGACCCAGAGGCGGTCCGCCGTCTTGAAGGACGTGTTGCCGCCGCCGGCGATGACGAAACGCGCGTCAGCGCCGTATTTGCGGGAAATGGCGATAAGTTCCTCTATTTCTTTCATTTCGCTTCTACGGTTTTGGTAATGATCTCGTCGCCCGCTTCCACGGTCTCCAGACCGTTCTGGTGGGCGACCACGATGCAGGCGCCGCGGTAGTTGATCTCCTTGAGCCTGTCGGACAGGTCCGCGGCGTCGCGGGTGCGGAGCTTGACCGGCTCGAGGGCCGGGGTGTTGTGCTCGGAACCGAAGGTGACGGTGAAGCCCTCGTCCTCCAGGTAGCCGGCGTACTGCTCCAGCACGGCCGTGGTGTTGCGGGTGGTGATGAATTCGACGGAGCGGAAGCCGCGTTTCTTCAGCGTGTCGGCGGCTTTCATCAGGTCTCCCTCGAAGTCGGTGAAGTTGCCTTTCGCGTCATCCGCGAGGAAGGGATAGGTGGGGATGCCCCCCGCTGCCTCGATGATGCGCTGCACGGTCTCCATCGGCAGGAAGGCCTTGGGGTCCTCGGGCACGAAAGCCGCGCCGCCCGCCTTGAGCAGGTTGCCTCGGATCTCGTTCTCGACGGCGGCCGCGTTGGCGAGGTCGCTCTTCAGCGGCTTCCCGAAGATCTGCTCGTACAGGGCGAGCTTGCAGTTGTCGCAGCCCGGGCGGGCGTCCACGGCAAGGCGCAGGGCCTTGGCGAGGTGCCGCTCGCGGATGGAACCGCGGGTCAGGGTGTCGCGGACTTCGGCGAAGGAGATGTTGAATCCCGCCTTCACGGCGTCGAGGTGGGCGTTGAGCTTTCCGCACATCCGTTCCACCTGGGCGTTGGACTCGGCCTTGACGGCGGCGAGCTGCTGCGCCTCCTTGCCGGAAAGGATCACCGGGTAGGCGAGGCCCTTGCCGCTGAGGTAGGTGCGGCCGGGGTTGTTGGGGTCGTTCA
>CAMVGM010000028.1 GCA_947167015.1 uncultured Bacteroidales bacterium | reverse complement strand
TTGCGGGCTGCAAATATACAACTATTTTCTCAATTTACAAACACTTGATTTCCAATAAATTCATCTATCTTTGTATCGTAATAGACAAGACGATGTTGGACTTCCTGCACTTTTCCTGGATCGACATCCTGGACATCCTGATGGTCGCAGTGATCATCTATCTCGTGTTCAGGTGGATCCGCGGTTCCACGGCCATCAACATCTTCATTGCCATCATCTTCGTCCTCGTCATCCGCGTCGTCGCGGAGGCGATCGGGATGAAAATGATCTCCTCCCTGCTCGGCACCATCATCGACATGGGCGCGGTCGCCCTCGTCATCATCTTCCAGCCCGAAATACGCCGCTTCCTCGGCTCGATGGGCCGGAAGGCCGGCACCACGCTCGAGAAGCAATCTTTCCTGCAGAAGCTCTTCCTGCGCGGCCAGTCCCGCGGGATGGACACCCGCGCCGTCCAGGAGATCGCCGAAGCCTGCCAGGAGATGTCCGCGCAGAAGACCGGCGCGCTTATCGTCATCCAGCACAAGCACTCCCTCGAAGACATCATCGCCACCGGCGACACGGTGGACGCCGAGATCGGCAGGCGCCTGATCATGAACATCTTCTTCAAGAATTCCCCCCTGCACGACGGGGCGATGATCATCGGCGGCAACCGCATCGTCGCCGCCCGTTGCACCCTCCCGATCACGGAACGCACCGACCTGCCCGCCCGCTTCGGCATGCGGCACAAGGCGGCCATCGGCATCACCGAACAGTGCGACGCCGACGTGGTCGTGGTCAGCGAGGAGACCGGCGGCATTTCCTTCGTCCACGGCGGCCAGCTCACCGCCGTCGAAACGGTCAACAACCTGAAACTTCTGCTCGGAGAGAAAACGGAATGACAGACGCCCGCCTGGAAAGCAAGCTCGGATTCGACAAGATCCGCAAGTCCATCTCAGACCGCTGCATGACGGACTACGCCGCCGGCCGCGTGGCAGAAGAGGGCTTCTGCACCGATCCGTCCATCATCGGGCAGCGGCTCGCCCTCACCGATGAGATGCGCCTGATCCTGATGTTCGAGGAGAACTTCCCCACCACCGGCTACATCGACGCCATCCCCTTCCTGAGCGCCCTGGAGCGCGCGGGATCCAGCATCGACGTGCTCTGCCTGGGCAAGCTCAAGACCGTCACCGACACCCTCCGGCGCATCCTCCATTTCTTCGGCAGCATCAAGAGCGGCATCTATCCCCGGCTGGAGCGGCTCGCCGCCCCCGTCCGGAGTTTTCCGGAAGTGTCCCGCCGCATCGAGGGCATCCTCGACAAATACGGCGACGTCAAGGATTCCGCCTCCGACCGCCTCTTCGAGATCCGGCGCGACCTGCGCAGCAAGGAAGCCGCGATCTCCAAGCGCGCCGGGGCCATCCTCCACAAGGCGCAGGAGGAGGGCATCGTGGACGCCGACGCCGACGTGACCGTCCGCGACGGCAAGTTCCTCATTCCCGTGGGGACCTCCGCCAAGCGCAAGATCCAGGGCTTCGTGCACGACGTCTCCGCCTCCGGCAAGACCGCCTTCGTGGAGCCCACCGAGATCATCGAACTGGAGAACGACATCGCCGAACTCCGTTTCGAGGAGGGCCGCGAGATCCAGAAGATCCTGCTCGAGTTCACCGAATTCCTCCGTCCCTACCTGCCCGACCTGCTCGCCGGGGCCGCCTTCATCGGGGAGATCGACTTCCTGATGGCGAAGGCGCAGACCGCCCTCGACATGATCGCCGGGATGCCCGTCATCTCCGAGGACGGCAGCCTGTCCCTGCGCAAGGCGCGCCACCCGCTGCTGGAAAAGGCGCTCACGCGGGAGGGACGCAGCATCGTCCCGCTGACCGTCACCCTAACGGAACGCAAGCGCATCCTGCTCATCTCCGGGCCGAACGCGGGCGGCAAGTCCGTCTGCCTCAAGACGGCGGGCCTGCTGCAGTACATGTTCCAGTGGGGCATGCTCATCCCCACTTCCGAAAGTTCGGAACTTCCCGTCTTCGACCGGATCGCGGTGAGCATCGGGGACGACCAGAACCTGGAAGACGACCTCAGCACCTACAGTTCCTTCCTCGCCGACATGCGGGACCTGCTCGCCCACGCGGACGAAAAGACCCTCGTGCTCATCGACGAGTTCGGTTCCGGCACGGAGCCGGCGGCCGGCGGCGCGATCGCCGAGGCCATCCTCGCGGAACTCGACCGCCGGGGCGTCTATGGCGTGATCACCACGCACTACACCAACCTGAAACTGTACGCCGCCGGCGCCGACACCCGCGTGGTGAACGGCGCGATGCTCTACGACGCCGCGAAGATCGCCCCGCTCTTCCAGCTGGAGATCGGCCTGCCCGGCAATTCCTTCGCCTTCGAACTCGCCCGCAAGATGCGCCTGCCCGAAAACATCGTCAAGGATGCCGAGACGCGGGCCGGCGAGGAATTCGTGGGCATCGAGCGCAACCTGCGCAAGATCGCCCGCAACCGGCGCGTCCTCGACGAACGGCTCCAGAAGATCAAGCACACCGACAAGGCGCTGGAAGGCCTGACGGAACGCTACCAGAAAGAGCTGGAAGACATCCGGGACCAGAAGAAGGCCATCCTCGACGAGGCCCGCAAGGAAGCGGAGCAGATCGTCAAGGGCGCGGGCAAACAGGTCGAGAAGACCATCCGCGACATCCGCGAGGCCCAGGCCGGCAAGGAGCAGACCAAGGCCGCTCGGGAGGAACTCCAGGGCTTCCTGGGCGCGCTCGAGGAACGCAAGGCCCGCGAGAAGAAAAACCGCGACGAGTACATCGACCGCAAGATCGACCAGCTCCGCAAGCGCAAGAAAACCGGCGACCCCGTCGAGCGGGAGCCCGCCAAGACCGCCCCGCTGAAAGTCGGGGAGAAGGTCCGCATCAAGGAGAACGGCCTCGTGGGCGAGGTCTCCAAGATCAGCAGCAAGTCGGTCACGGTGATCGTGGGCAACATCACCAGCACGATGTCGCCCGCGCGGGTGGAGCGCATCTCCTCCAACGAGTTCCGCGAAGCCTCCCGCAAGGTCTTCGCGCCCGTGCAGCAGCGCGTGGACAGCGCCATCACCGAACGCAAACTCAATTTCAAGCCCGAACTCGACGTCCGCGGCGAACGGCTCACCGACGCCCTGGACATCGTCACGCACTTCATCGACGACGCCATCATGCTGGGCGTGGGCAGCGTGCGCATCATCCACGGCAAGGGCACGGGCGTGCTGCGCGAAGAAATCCAGAAATACCTCCGGACCATCCCCGGACTGACCGTCAGCGACGAAGACATCCGCATCGGCGGCACCGGCGTAACCTTAGTCAAACTGTAAACCATGAAAACGCACAAACCCACCGTCGGCCGGAAAGGAGAGGAGGAAGCCTGCGGCTACCTCTCGCAGAACGGCCACCGCATCCTCGCCCGAAACTGGCGCGGGGGACACCTGGAACTGGACATCGTCACCCTGCTCGGCTCCGAGCTCCACATCGTGGAGGTCAAGAGCCGTACCGCACCCGTGATGGCCGCGCCCGAGCGCAACGTCGGGCCGGAAAAGCAGCGCCGCCTCGTGGCGGCCGCCAACGCCTTCCTGCATTCGGACGACCGCCGGCAGCTCCCTGCCGACCTGGAAGTCCGCTTCGACATCGTGTCGGTGACCTTCTACGGCACCGGCCGGGACTTCGACCTCGAGTACTATCCTAACGCCTTCATACCCCTCTATGCTTAATAACCACAACTACTGCATAATCATGGCCGGCGGCGTCGGCTCCCGCTTCTGGCCCGTCAGCCGGGCGGACCTGCCCAAACAGTTCCTGGACTTCAGCATCCAGGGCCGTTCCTTCCTGCGGCGCACCTACGACCGCATGAAAGCCGTCATCCCCGAGGAGAACATCCTCGTCGTCAGCCTCGAGCGCTACCGGGAGCACGTCCGCGCCCAGCTCCCCGAACTGGCGGAGGAGAACCTCCTGCTGGAGCCGTACAACCGCAACACCGCCCCCTGCATCACCTTCGCCACCTACACCATCCTGATGCGCGACCCGGACGCCGTGACCGTCGTCACGCCGGCCGACCACTCCATCGGCCGCCACGTCGATTTCAACGCCACCATCCGCGACGCCCTCGCCTACGCCGCCGCTTCCGATGCGCTCATCACCCTGGGCGTGGTGCCCACCCGGGCCGATTCCAACTTCGGCTACATCCAGATGGCCGGACACCCCGAGCCGGGCCAGCCGGTCAAGGTCAAGACTTTCACCGAGAAGCCCGATCCCGACCTGGCGCGCGTCTTCATCGAGACGAAGGAATTCCTCTGGAACTCCGGCATCTTCGTCTGGCGGGCGGACGCCATCGCCGCCGCGCTGGAACGCTACGCCCCCGAAATCACCCGCCTGTGGGACGGCTGGCAGGAGGTGCTCGGCACCGACGGGCAGAAAGCCTTCCTGGAACGCATCTACACCGACATGCCGCGCAATTCCGTGGACTACGCCGTGATGGAGAAGACCGACAAGGCCTGGGTCTATCCCGCCAGTTTCCGCTGGGCCGACATCGGCAACTGGGAGTCCTTTTACGACTACCTCGCCTATCACGACGAGCAGGGCAACGCCCTCAACCGCACCACCCGGCGCCTGCTCCGGGAATGCTCGGACGACATCGTCTATTCCACCCGCGAAGGCAAACTGCTCGCCCTGCGCGGCCTGGAGGACTTCATCGTCATCGACACCGACGACGTGTTGATGATCTGCCCCCGCGACGAACGGAAACTCAAAGAATTCCTCTCCCAATTGGCGATGCCCGAATATGAAGAATATCGTTAAACTCCTGGCGCTCTGCTTCCTCGCCGCCGGCTGTGCGAAGGAAGCCCCGGATCCCGTCCGGGACGCCCTGGGCGCCTACATTCTGGCGGGCCGGGAAGGGACCTTCCGCCTGGAACGCATCGAGAAGATCGACTCCACCTCCTTCCGCACTGAATTCGAGCGCCGGCAGAACGTCTTCGACCTCAAGCTTCGGGAGGAGACCCGGCTCTACGACGACTACGTCCGGCAGGGCAAACCGAGGAACGCCGCCCGCCACTCGGACGCCATCCTGCGCACCTGGGAGGTCATGGCAGGCCTGGACAGCCTGCGGGCCTGCCTGGAAGCGCGCCTGGACGAGATCGCCTATTATGACTACGTGTTCTCCGGACGGGTCGATATCGGCAATACCTATTCCGTATTCCAGGAAGCCTACGCCAGCATGACCCCGGCGCTGGAAGTCATCACCGTGTCCACCGACCGCAAAGACCTGCACAAGGCGGGCGGACGCGCCATCCCGGGCTATCTGCAGATGCTCCGGGAAGATCCGGAAGAATAAAGAAGAATCGCCGGCCTTCGGGCCGGCGATTCGCGTATCAGTCGAAGAAGTTGTAGAAGAACAGCGCTGCGAAGCGCGGATCCAGCGAGTCGTCGAACTCCGCGATCGTGGCCGTGCTGCCTTCCCGTTTCACCTCGTACTTGCGCATGTTCTTGTTGTGCTGGACGGAACCGACGTTGCCGCCGTTGGCGCCGTAGAAACGGAGCTCTTCCCCTACCTTGCTGATCCTGTAGCGGTTGCTCGTCCCGCGGAAATCGATGGAGGAACTGTGGATCACGCCCGTGGCGCCGGTGCTGCCCTTCGTATAGACGTTGATGTTGCTGCCGGACAGCTTGGCCGTGCCGATCTGGGTGCTGCCCGAATAGGCGGTCACGTTGCTGTTGGAGCCCTGGATCCGCTTGGCCGGACGGCCCGAAGAAGACGAGGAACTGCTTCCCGACGATTTCTTCGCCGCAGTCGAGTTGCCCTGATTATCGCCGGAATACTGTTTCCGCAGATCGGACCGGTACTTGTTGACGCGGTCGACCACTTCCTTTTTGTTGTTGACAATGGCGTTCCCGATGGTATTGGCGACGAACGAGGCGCGGTAATACGCCTGTTCGTTGGTTTCGCTCTTGCTCTTGGCATAGCCTTCCAGAAGCCAGCCCGCGTTCAGGTTGGCGGTAAACGCTTCCCGGGCCGCTTCGATGGCGGCATCCCCGACCAGTTTCCCGTCAAAATCATCCTTGGAGCAGAATACCGCATCGTTGTTCTGGACGGTCACATAATAGGTTTCGGCCTTGCCGGGAACGGTCAGTTTCAGAGGGCCCTGGTGATACCAGGTCCCATCCGCCCGCTTGCGCATATTCTCCGCGCCGTAGGCGGAACCCTTCTTCACGACCTTCGCATAGAACTTGTCCGCCAGTTCCAGTTCCTTCGCCGCCTGCTTCTTCAGTTCCGCATCCTCGAGGATGGTCTTGTCCTCCATCCCCGCCAGCAGCTTGGCATCGTACTCGGCGCGGGCGCTGATCTGCTCGCCGAATTCCTTCGTCTTGTCACTGTTCATTCCGCCAAGCGCCTGGAGCAGTCTGTCCATCTGGTCGGCAGGCTGATTCTCGTCCAGCACCCAGGGACGGGCGGGCGCTTCGCCCAGCACTTCCTGCGCGGACTTCGCCGTGACCTGTCCGGCCTTGCCGGCCTGGTCCGTCACGACCTCCTTTGCCTTGTTCAACAGGTTGCCGAGCTGGGCCTGGGCGGTCGCCTGCGCCGTGAACGCCAGCGTCAGGGCGACGAATGCTTTCGCAAAAATGTTTATCGTTTTCATACTCACTTGGTTATCAGGATGCGTAAATGTAATCATTATTTCTTATGGTCGTTACACTTTCACGAAGAATAATCTCCGGAGAGGATTGCACCTTTGTTTGCAGAAGCGAAGGATATTCAGAACATCTGCTTGCCAAAGACCTTCTTGGACGAGCTGGTGCAAGGATAATGTAAAGGGACAGGTCTCCAGCAAAACGGCTTCTGGTGCGCTCTGCATGGGATAATGCGCTTATCCACGATGCGTCGGAGCGCAGCGACGCAGGGGAGCTCGAGGGGGAACGCCCCCTCGATCATCAAGGACCCAAGGGGCCACGACGCGATAATGCCAGCCGCAAAGGCTGGCATTATTTAGCGTCGTGGTCCCAGGAGAGACTATCATGGACATTGCCCTATATTTTTCTCTATCAAGTGCTTGTCTCTCTTATCGGGGAGAACGATTGACTCTCTACCGACAAATAGGCGACGATTTACAGCGAATATAGCCGATAAAGATCATCCAGTCAAGGCCTCCCCAGGATTATCCTGATGGATAGATATGGGGAGTTCGGGCTGGACTCTGCTGTCACGACGGTGTATTATATCCCGAAGGTCTTCTTCAAGGCCTCAGAAGGATTGAGCCCGAATTCCTTCCTGAAATAGTTCCGGAAATTACCGGCATCCTGGTATCCGACCATCAGGCTCACTTCATTGACATTATACTTGCCGGAACGCAGCAGGTCCATCGCCCTGCGCATCTTCCGGGTCCGGATGTACTCCTTGGCACTGATGCCCAGCAAGCCCTTGACCTTGCGGTAGAAGGTGGAATAACTCATGTTGAAGCTGGCCGTGATGAAACCCATGTCCAGGTCTTCCTTGTCCATATTGTCCTCGATCAGCCGGTCGAAACGGGCGATGAACTCCCGGTCGCATTCGTTCAGGGTTTCCGTGCCCGTCCCGGCTTCCGGGCCAGGGGTGTCACCGCCTTCCCTGACAAGCCGGTCGGCAAGCCGGCGGCGCATTTCGAACAGATTGGCTATCCGGCTGAGCAGCAGGCGCGAAGTGAAAGGTTTCGTCAGATAGGAATCCGCACCGCTCTCATAGCCGGTTTCCTTGTCCTGCAAGGTATCCTTCGCCGTAAGCAGGATCACAGGGATGTGGCTGGTACGGATGTCTGCCTTGACCATCCGGCAGAGTTCGATCCCGTCCATCACGGGCATCATGATGTCGCTGATGATCATATCCGGAATCCTGTCGAGAGCCATATCAAGCCCTTTCCGGCCATCCGTCGCCGTCACTACGGCATATCTGCCCGAGAGCGCAGATGAGACGTATCTCAGGATATCCACATCGTCTTCGACGACCAGGATCAATGGCTGCGTGGACGAAGCGGACCGCTCATCTGCTACGGCATCGTCGGGAAGGTGTTCAGGACCGGGCGGAACGGAGGAAGGGGCGGCGTGTTCGGCTTCCGGATAGGTCGAATCCCGCAGGATCGAGAACGAGAAAGTGCTCCCCCGCCCTTCGCGGCTGCTGACTTTGAGCACCCCTTGATGGACATCGGTCAGGGCCTTGACAAGCGCCAGGCCGATTCCGGTCCCGGATGCCTGATGTGCTCCCTTTACTTGATAATAGCGGTCGAAAATCAGGGGCAGTTCGGTTTCACTGATTCCGTAGCCGGTATCCGTGACGGACATCGTACAGTAGCGTTCCCCATCCATCTCCTCTCCGTAAAGCGACAGGCAAATGCTCCCGCGCGGCGTATATTTCACGGCATTGGACATCAGGTTCTCCAGAATGGTCGAGACAATGTCCGGGTCGAAATACACCGTATCGAAGGTCTCCCGGACATCCACCCGGACCTCCGTGGCGGAATTCCGGTTCATCTCCCGGTATCGGGCCCCGATGCTTTCTACGAGCCGGCCCAGGTCGCCCTCCCGGACAATCAGTCTTTTGGTCTGTGTCTGCGTCTTCCGGAATTCCAGGATCTGGTTGATCAGTCCGTGCAGCCGCATCCCGCTGCGGTGGATGCCGGCGATCCGGTCGGCATAGGGCTCCGGGAGGTCCTTGTCGTGCACCAGGTCCTCCAGCGGACCGAGGATCAAAGTAAGGGGCGTACGAAGTTCGTGCGTGATATTGGTGAAAAAGCGCAGACGTTCCTCGCCTAGTTCCTGCTCTTTGCGCCGGTTCTCCTTCTCTACCCGCAAAGACAGGCGAAGACGCAGATAGCGAAAAAAGAAGAACAGGATGGCAGCCAGCAGGAGTCCGTAAACGACCCGGGCCGGCCAGGACTCCCAGATGGAAGGCCGGACCCGGATCGGCAGGGAGGCGGTCTCTCCCTGTTCCCAGTTCTGGTCTTTCAGGCGGGCACGAAGCTGAAGCTGATGCTTGCCCGATTTGAGTCCCCAGAGAAACAGCCGGCCGCTGCTCCCGTTGCCGAGCCAGTCGTCGATGACGCCGGGCAGACGGTAGGAATACTCCACCCGCTCCGTCTGTGAAAAGTCTTCGACGGCAAACTCCAGCCGGATGGTATTCTCCTTATGGCCGAGAACGATCCCCTCCTTCGACAGATCGGCACGGAGCGGGACCCATTCGTTGTAGGAACTGCCGTTCTTCCAGCAATCGACAAAATGTACCGGCGACACCGAACGGAACGCCCCCATCTGCCGCGGGCTGAAATAGCACACCCCTTCCGGGGACCCGAAATAGAGATTCCCGTCCGGCGTACGGGTGGCGGAACTCTCCACGAAGCTCCCGATCTGCACCCCGTTGAAGAAACTGTAGCTTTCGAAAAGCCGCTCCCTTCGAAGCAGGGTGGCTATGCCGTCATAGGTACTGACCCAGATACCGCCCATCGCATCTTCCTGCACGGCGCGGACATTGACATTCAAAAGGCCGTTCTTTCCGTCGAAAACCTCGTATCGTCCCAGGTCCGTCGGATCCGGAAAATGAACCAGCCCGGCATACGTGGCGATCCAGAATTCCCCCTCGTGGTCGCAGTAAACCTGATTGATGTTGTCCGAGCAGAAACCGCTGGCCGTATTGAATTCGGCAACCAGGTCTCCATCTTCCCGGAAAACGAACAAGCCATCCCCCAGGGTACCCACCCAAAAGCGGCCCAGCGCATCCCGCTGCAAGCTGTATACTACCGTAGTGGTTCCGTCACCTTTCACGAAACGTTCCTCAAAGGACATCACATCCTTGTCGGCGCTATAAATCCCCACCTCCGATCCGATCCAGATCCTGCCGTCCGGATCCTCCAGTAGCGCGTGGACATCCATCAGCTGGGACGGCGATGAGATCCGCCTGAAACTCCCGTTCCGGGGATTGAATTTGAGCACGCCTTCGTCGTTGAGACCGATCCAGACGTTCCCGTCCCGGTCCGACAGAAGCGCATAGGGGATGGTGTAGGTCTGCACCAGATAGGGAGACAGGTCCCACGACCGCATGAGGCGGCCGTCCCGGAACAGCGAAAGCTCGTTCTCTCCGCCCAGCCACAGATTGCCTTCAGCATCTGAACAGATGGCATAGACGCGTTTGAGTTGTCTGACAGGACCGCTTTCCCTGTAAAAGGGCAGGATATTGAACGGCGTCGCATTGTCCGTGATGAAATCCACGCCGGAAGCATAATTGGCTACCCAGACATTGCCGTAGCCGTCCTGGAGCGTGCAGCGGATATTGATCGAACTCAGGCCGTCCTCGTCCGTAATCCGACGGAATCCAGTCGTGTGCGTATCATCACGCAGGTCCAGGACAGAGATCCCGCCGAGATCGGAAGATACCCAAAGGGTGTGGTCGGACATCTCCGCCAGGCCCATGACATTGTCGCCTGCCAGGCTCCGGTCGTCCTTCCCATCGTGCCGATAGTTCCGGAATGTGCCGTTCATCCGGTCGAACAGGCCCAGGCCTTGGTTTGTACCGACCCAGACATTCCCGGCGGAGTCGATCAGGATGCTACGCACCAAATCTCCCGGGAGGCTGGCAGGATCCCCGGGGGCGTGGGCATAATTGCGGACCGTGCGGGCCTCCAGATCCAGGATTCCGAAGCCGTGACGGTAGTACCCAAGATACAGGTGTCCGTAACGATCTTCCGCACAACAGCGGATGTCCGCTTCCAATCCGGGGCAGTTCTCCGGCGTATAATACCGGGACTGGTGCGTCAGTGGATCGTAATGCTGCAGCCCGGCGCTTTTCGTGGCGATCCAGACCCCGCCGTCCTGCGCAGGGAAGACACCGTTCAGGGCATTGCTGAGCAGACCGTTCGACTCGTTGAAGACGGAGAATTCCGCAGTATGGCTGTCCAGGATGCTGAAACCGTTGTTCATCGTCTGGCACCACAGGGAACGCGTACCAGGTTCAAAGAAAAGACGGATGATCTTATTGTCCAGGATACTGGAGTTGTCTGTATTCCAAACAGTGAAGCTGTCCCCTGCGATCCTGGCCAGCCCGTTCTCGGTGGCGGCCCATACCATCCCCCGGTCGTCGATGGCCAGGTCCATCACAAAGCTGTTCGGCAAGCCGTCCCCGGTTCCGATATGGCGGATGACAGCTGCTGCCCGCCCGCACAGGGCAGGCAGCAGCAACAAGGTCAGGACCAGCAGGGATCTTCGTCTCACGGACGGGAGCAAATACAGATCTGATCCAACACTTCCCCTTCGTCCAGGGCAGTGATCACGACGGTATGCTTTCCGGAACCCGTGAGCGGAACGACCTGGTTCCGCACCGCCTGGTTGTTCAGGACGTTCTCCTTCCATTCCTCGCTGCGGTCGTAAGTTTCATAAGCGAGTGCCACGGGATCACCGCCGTCCACGGAAAGGGTGAAACGGAGTTGCGGGCTGCTGACCGGGTGCGTGGGGACCATCCGCACGGAGACGACGGCCTCCGCCGCTTCGGTGCTGAAACTGAAAGACACGCTCTCGCCGGGCGTGAGCATCGCGGCACCGCCCTCGTAACCGAGGCCCTCACAAGGCGTGAGACGGCCTTTCCCGTCAACGGCATTCCACTTGGCAATGACCGCGGGAGCCGCCGGAAGCGGAGCGTCCGCCTGCACGTGCGGGTATTTCTGGAAGACCGGCAGCCTGCGGGGCGCCATATTCATCATCCCCTTCCATTTCCCCTGGTTGTACCGGTCCGTCAACGCCTCGATCGCGTCGTAGGCCGCATCCGCTTCAGCCCAGTCGGCAAGACCGTGCCGGGCCAGCTGGGCGGTGAGTGCTTTCTCATTCATCTTGGCCGCCGCCTGCACGGGATACTGGACGAGGTGATAGTACGCGGTCTGGTGGTCCTCAGGAACCAGCGAGGCGCAGTTCTCCACCTGGTCGTACAAGCGGGCGAACTGGTCCATACGCGTCCGGATCGTCGCTTCATCCCAAGGGAGGTCTTTCACGATGCGGTAGGCCGGGTCCCGCTCTTCCTCGCGCGTATTGCCCATGAATTCGGGCTTGCGGATATAGGAAAGACGGTAGTACTCCACCAGGGAAGGGAGGACGGCGGATGCGACTTTCCGGCCGAATTCCCGTGTCAGGAAGGCCTTCAGGTGGGCCTGCCAGCCGCTGGCGCGGACGGCGTCGATGTCCCAGGCCATATCCATAATAAGTTCGATCTGGTACTCTTCCGGCTTGATGTCGCCGACGTTGAGGATCCAGGTCTGGCGGATGCCCTTGTCGTAGGCCATCCCCATCTGCTGCAGGATCAGGGCCGGGGAATAGGCGCCCAGCCACAGGTAGTCGTGAGGGCGGCCCCAGTAGGAGACGTGGTAGTAGACACCGTTGCCGCCCGGACGGTTGCGCTCGGCTTCGGTCGGGAAATGCCGGATGTAGCCGTAGTTGTCGTCGCACCACATCAGGGTCACGTCCTCGGGGACCTCCAGGCCTTCGTTGTAGGCCAGGAGCACTTCCTTATAAGGGATGAACACCTGCGGGATCCGCGTCACGTCAGGGTCGACCAGCTCGGAGAGCATCTCCCGCTGCACGGAGATCACCTCCGCCAACGCTTCCTTCTGCTCCTCAGGCGTATCGGCGCCGCTCATCGGTCCGTCGTGGATGCCGCGCATCCCGAGCGTGTACATGATCTCCTGGTCCTTGACCGAAGCGACCCGCTCCCGCCAGAAATCCAGCACCTTGTCGCGGTTGGTGATGAAGTTGTACTCCCCTTCTCCGCGTACGCGCCACTCGCCGTTGGCGTTGCTGGCCATCGGCTCGCAATGCGAAGTGCCGATGTAGATTCCGTATTTTTCAGCGACGGCCCGGTTCTCTTCCGTCAGGAAGAACGGGACCGAACAACCGTGCATCGCCGGCCAGAACGAATTGGCACGCAACCGGAGCAGCAGCTCGAAAATCCGGGCGTGGGTCTCGGGACCGATCCGGCCGGGAACGTCCGTCGGCTCCAGCGTCCGGGTCACCCAGGGCACGAAGGCGAAGTCCTCGTCATTGATGAAGATACCGCGGTATGCCACAGATGGTTCCTGCGTCAGTTTGAAGCCTTTCTTCAGGTGGAATCCTTTCTTGGGAGCCGGCGTGCAGTCCGCCCACCATTCCCAGGGAGACACCCCCAGCATCCGGGACAACTCCAGCAAGCCATAGGCGGCGCCGTGACCGTCGCTGCCCGCGATCAGCAACTGACCGGAAGGGAGTACCTTCATCACGAAAGCCTCGTGCCGTCCCGCAATGGAGGCGACATCGGGATCCGACGCAAACGCAGGATCATCAGCACGGACCAGCAGGATCTTTCCATCCTGCTCCGCCTGGAGGCAAGAAGCCGACAGGACCGTCCGCACGTCCTTTCCGAAGATTTCCAGGGCCGTCCCCGCCACCGGTTCATCCACCGAACAGGTGACCGTCAGGTCCTCTCCCGACTGCAATCTGAAACTGCCGCCCGTCCCGCAGGCGGACAGGGCGAGCAAGGCGCCCAGACACAAATAAATCCACTTCTTCATATCATTCCATCATTTGTAATTCATCTATCCTTCCGCCGCTGTGGAAATCCAGCCCGGACACGCCGACCACATCTCCGGCGACAGCGGCAAGTTCCACGGAATTGACCGCCCCGGGCTCCAGGGCCGCCCGGAATTCGATATAGCCATACCGGTCCGCGGCCCCGGTCGGAGGCATCTCAAGCAATCCGAGACTGCGGCCGTTCACGTACAGGCTGTTCTTCGCGGATTCCTGGCGGCCGAGCGCATAACGGATCCGGAAAACACGCTCCCCGCCCGTCCCGCCGTCGATCCCTTCCCAGCGAACATAGGATGCCCCGCCGCACGGCAGTTCCACATAGCCGTTGCCGGCAAAGCCGTTCTCCCCCGCTCCGCTCCCTGTCCGGGCAGCACCGCCCACAGTAGCGAATTCGGCCTGGAAGACCCTTTCAGGTGCACGGAAGCCCGTGTCCCTGCAGCGGAGCAGCACGGTCTGGCCCGGTCCGAGCGTCACGCTGAGAGCGCCGTCGCGAAGCCGCTGCAATGAGAGCGGAGCCTCCGCATTCCAACGGTCCTGCCGGTCGAAACGGCCCAGTGAAGCCTCCTCCGGCTGCATCCCGGCCGGAATGGTGAACCGGCCCCCCGTCGTGCTCATCAGCACGAGTTCCGTCCGGCTGCGCAAGATGCTGATCCCCTGCGACGTCGCCACATCCGGTGTATAAGCCACGCCGGCATTGCTGACGCTTTCCAGCACGGAGTATCCTTTCCAATTATGGACAAAAAGACCGTAGCCGTTGGCATTCGAGGCAAGGTCCGCCATCGCGCTGTTGAGGATCCGGTTCGTCATCCGGACATCTTCGATATAGGCCCCGTGGGGGCGGAATCCATTCCGGCCGACGGCATCATAAAGCCCGTGGCCGTCGATTCCGCACATATCATAGTAGTCGAATGCACAGTTGCCGGAGAGTGCGGCCAGGGAGAGCTGGGCGATATCGGAAACCTCCGCCCCCACCTCCATAAACATCCGGAAGTTGCGCCCGCAATATGGGATATCCCGGCGCATACTCTCCACGAAAGACTCGAAAGTCGGAAACTGCGGATGGTGCTTGTAGGTATCCAGGCCCGCGAAGTCCAGGTGGGTCCCGGCCGGGGAGAGACGTTTGTGTTCATTCTCGGGGATCCGGCCGTCCACTTCCCAATAGACACAGTTGATCCGCGTCCAGACCACATAGGGCGACTGCTTGACGGCCGCCGCCACGTCGCTCAGATAATCGACCACCAGCGAATTGGGAAAAGACGCTCCGGCGCCGAACACTTCGTTGCCGATCTGGACACCGATGACCGGATGCTTCCGGCCGTGCGCACGGTCCCATTCGGCAATGTGCGCCATCACCTGCGCGAGAACAAAGGTCTCCCGGGCGCGCAAGGCGGGATCGGAGAGGTCCATCGTCCGGTTGTTAATATCCTTGCGGACGGAAAACTCACTGCTCCCGTCCACGGCGAGCACATAATCCGGCACCCGGTTGCGGGAAGCGCCGGAACGGTCCTGCATATTCAGTTTCGCAACCCCGCCGACGCTGTTCTGACCGAACCACAACAGCTCCATTTTCAGGCCGTTGCGGACCACCATATCAAGGTATTGGTCAAGCACTTTCCAGTCGAAGCGGTCCTTCTCCGGCTCCACCTCCGTCCACATCAACGGGATGGAGACGGTGTTGAACCCGTCCGCCGCGGCCCGGGAGACGATGGCTTCCAGTCCCGCATCGTCCCAGCCGAGGCTGTAGCGGAGTTTGTCCAGCCGGATCTGGATATTGGTCATATAATACGGCCGCCCGTCCACGATCAGCCGGTATTTCTGGGAGCCGTCAAGGGAAGTGTCCACATAGGACACCAGCTCCCCGGTCGCAGCGGCGGCACGCACTCCGCACGCAACGGCCAGGCAGAAAAGCATCAGGCTGAATATCTTTCTTCCCATTTCACTCCAAAGTAATGTATTCGAAATATACACTGGCGCCTTCCGGGTTGTCCTGCGGGAGGACTGCCATCTTGACGGTCTCCACTTTTCGAAGGTCAAGATAAGCATTTTCTTCCGGAATCCGGTCAATATAAACGAATCCTTTTTCACCCGGACCCGTGACTCGGACCCGCTTGAAATCGGATAAAGGGATCCGGTATTCCCGGGCATCCGGCCCGATGTGGATCTGTGTTCCATATTCCAGTCCATCCGTCCCCTGCAGCACGATCCAGGTCCGGGAAGAAGCCGCCTCTCCCGAATACGCCCGCACGGCAAGGACACGCTTATCCGCAAGATCGGAACGGCGTCCGGCGGTGCAATCCAATACGTAATGGCTCGCATAAACCATCCCGTCCGAGGCCACGCGCACGCCCGCCAGTCCAGGCAGTGCGGAGGGACGGAAGTGATACGGATAATGGCGATGGTTCCGGCGCAGTTCCCTCAAGTCTTCCGCGACATTGAGCAACACGACGGGCGCCCCTGGATCTACAATCCGGAGTTGATACATCTCCGTGTTGATGTAATCCATCTGCCCACCCGAAACATCCTCCGGATAATACACGGTTTTCCCGTCCCGGACAATGGCAATCCGGTAAGCGAGAATGTCTTCCCGAAGCATTTCCTCCGGGAGCGAAACTCTCCAGCCATAACGCCCGTCCTTTTTGAAATCCAGCACAGGGAAACGGGAGGGAGACAAGGAATAAGCTTCCAACTGCACAGCGTCAGGCGCCCGTTGTGAAACGACTTCCAGGGACAGATCCGGCTGCGCGGCCCGGCTCAACTCTCGCATCGGCGTATATACCAGATGGGATCCTTGCGTCGGCCGCGGCGCCGCAAACTCTTTCAGAACTATGTCTTTCCACTTGTCTTCCGGCCCCAGGCGGGAATGCTTCCCGGCCGCTTCCAGCAGGTAGGTCCCCGGGGAAATTCTTATGGTCCGTCCATCTGCCTCGGCGCGGTGGTCATTCCCGTCATTGATGCCCCGCAAAGAATACCCCTCACCCAGGTCAGGAAGATCGATTGTCATCGGATACGTTTCCCAGACAATGGCGGACATCTCCCGGCCAAGTTCCGGCCTGCCGAAAGGATTGTCCACCCAGGTCGCATCCGGCATCACCTCGAGACGCCACACGCCATCTTCCACTTTGTCAAGGAAATAAATCCCCCTCCCGGCATATTTTACCAGGCAAGAAGACCCGATCCCGGCAATCTCTCTCAGGGAAGATACGGCAGGGGGCACACTCCGTGTATCTCCGCTGTAGAAGAACTTCTCTTCCGAGACCATCTCCGCAAGTTCGGGATCGTGACTGACGTGGAAACTGCCAAAGGTCGTATCCTGCGGGAAGCGGCCGAATTGCTTCAACCGGGGCGTGGCACGGAACACCTCCCCAGCTATCTTGAGCCCCATCGCCTTTTTGGGCGCATATGCCAGATTCATATAATGAGTCCGGTACTCCGTATTATAAGCCGCAATCCCCATCGGATCATAGGAGAACATCGCCGCGAACTGGAATCCGGCTTCCCGCATCGAACGGGCCATCATCGGATAGGTATAGGAGTAGGCATTGTCCGCCGCATCCAACTCATAAGATACCAACGCCTTCCGGGCAGCCCGCACAACATCCGTCAAGGTATCTTTCGGCCACTGGTCCACGTGGGTCAGCAGGTTTCCTTTGAAAGGGAAACCGGCGTTATGGCTCACGGAATACCACTGCATGGATCCGCCTTGGACATCCGTCTTGACAAATCCCCGGATCAGTTGAGGCGCGATCGACATACACCAGAACAGCGGTTTCCGGCAACCCGCCTGACGGATTGCCTCAACGAGCGAGTTGATGTAGGTCACCACAGTTTCTTCCGTAAAACCCGGATGCTCCGGCTCGTTGTAGATCTCGTAACCGATGATATCTTCGTCATCCTTATACGCATTGCCCGTATATGGATTGACGTGATTCATCAATTGCCGGAGATAGTTTTTCGTTGCCGCGACCGCTTCCGGTGTATAGGAACCTGACTTCCCCCACTTCTGACCGATTCCGTACGGTTTTTCCCGCGTCCCATAATAGTTCAGCGGGGTCAACAGCATCTTGAATCCCCGGTCCTTCATCTCCTTGACAGTAAGGTCCAGCAAACGCAGGTGTTCGTTCTGCCGCAGATTGCCCAGCGTGTCCGTCAGTTCGGCATCCCACATATGCACCCTGTATGCCTTGAGCCCCAGGCGGGTCAGATGATAGACATCCTGCCGGATCCCTTCTTCGAAATCAAGCCCGAGATCCTGGTAATTCGCGTATGCCGTTGAGAACGGCAGTGCATAATGCACGCCGAACTCCGCGATTTCCTGCCGCCCTGCAGTCCAGCGCAGAACGCCGTTCCGGTCCACGAAAGCACTGCTGCGTTTTTGTGCAAGGACAGGAAGGGCTGCCAGCAGCAGAACTGCGGCGGCTGTAATCCGGACGCTTCTCATAGATGATACATTTCGTCCCGGATCTCCCGGGAGGCTTCGATCATCTCGGGATGCGGGCGGTCGCAGATGTCCACGAAACCGATCTGGTAGTTCTCGCCGTCGCTCCGGCCGGTAAAATTCTGGTCCACATACTGAAACCAATGGGTCCCCACGATGTAGTCACTTTCCAGCGCTTCTTCCACGAAGTGTTTGTAAATCCGGGCGCGCTGCATCTGCGAAGACGCCGTCCGGAGTCCGGTATGCGCGAGGCCGCGGTCCAGGGCGCCGAAATGGTATTCGCCCACGATCAGCGGCTTGTCCAGCCCTTCCGTCTCCTTGAAGGTGGAAAGGTTGTAGTCGTAGTGGTTGATGCTCATCACGTCGCAGTACTCCGCCTGGGCTTCGAAGGCAATCCGGTTGAAATTGACGCTGTTGCTGCGGCAGCCCAGGTAAAGTTTGTCGGGAGCGAGTTCGTCCAGTACCTCCCGGACGGCCTTGAAATAGGCGAAGATGATCTCGCGCTGATTGACCGTCGGCCAGCCCCGCTCGTTGTCCACGAAGAAACCGATGCACCAGGGATCCTGCGCAGCCTGCAGGAAATTGGACCGACCGGCCAGCAGGGATTCACGGAAGGCGGCCTTGAATGCCGCCGCATCGAAATCATCGGGCAGGCGGTCCCGGATCCCGGAACTAAGCGTGATGGTATAGGGCAGGCGCTGCTCCTCGCTGAACTGGTCGTTCAGGGACCAGCTGGCCATCGTGTTGATGCCCCAGCTTTTCAGGCGGCGGGAAGCGTTGTCCACGACCCGTGTGGCAAAATCCGGATCTCCCTGGTATTTCGTAATCAGGTTCGACAGATAGAAATCACCGTTCAACGGTTTGTATTCAAAGTACTTCTCCCGCCCCTGGATCCGCGTCACCTGGGTCAGGCCTACCCCGCAGATGCCCTGCGAAAAGAACAGGCGGCCGTCAGGATCGACCAGCCACCACTTCCCTTGATACTTCTCCGTACGGAAATGGCCGGTGGCGCGCAGTTGCGGGCCCGTCGCCCAGCCGCCCCATTTGTCCCATTCCGGAGAAACGGGATGCGCCTGCAGGTCAGCCTCTTCCGCCTCCCGCTGGGCATACAGGTCCTCCGGTCGCTTCACCTTGCCGTCCCAGTCGCTCCACTTGTACTGGCCGAAACGGTCGATGAAGGGGAAGAAATCCGACTCCAGTTTCCCGGGTGACGGCAGGCTGTACTGTCCGAGCGTCCGGATCCCGTCCACCCGGACCTTCCATTCCGCTCCCGGGAACTGCTTGAAAAGGCGCAGGTGGGAAAAATGCGAGAGCGGGACGTTGACTTTCCGGCGCAGGAACCCGCCGGGAATCCCGAACATCCCCTGGAAATGGTCATACATATACGCGGGCATACTCTCCATCTCCCGGCTCAGGAAGATGATCATCGTATCCGTCTCGCCCGGCTCCAGCACCAGCATCGAACGGCAATAGAAATAGGCTCCGTTTTCCAGGACGAGCGAGCGGTCCGTATCGCTGTAGCATTGCCCCTCGATATAGATCCGCTCCGCCCCGAGGTTCGTGATATCCAGCGCAACGGATACCCAGTCATCCAGCCTCAGGTCCGCTTTGAACGGGATATCGACCCGGGATTCCGCACCGGGCCCGAACGTCAGGTCCAGCGCTTCGCGGCTGCCCTTCGTCCGCTTCACGGCCGCCCCGGCGGTCCGCAGGGATTTCAGGTTCCGCACGACAGACAGGTCGGTGGCAGGAGCGCTTCGCTGTAACGCATCATCACGGGCAGCGCCGGCGGGATTGATATAGGTCCCCCGCAGGGAGGCCGTCTGGCCGCTTGTCCTTCCGGGCAGCAGCAACAGGCAGGAGACAAAAATGGACACTAACGGTAATGATTTCATTTTTTCGACAGTTTAATACTGATACAGTTTGACGTATTGTACGCCGGCACGGCCGAAACGGAGCCCGTTGCCGGACCGTCCGTCCAGATATGCCTTGTCGAACGTGTAGTCGTTCATAATCTGGTCGCCGTTCAGACGGCGGGTCGGCTTCCAGGTCCCGTCCTCGAAGCTTCCTTCCTCGCAGTCCAGGATGCCGGTGACCAGCTTGTTCCGGCCACGGTCGACCAATGAGAACTGCAGGCTGATATTCCTTCCATAGACATAGAAGGAGTCGTCTTCCGCCTGCAGGATCAGGGCATACCCCACCGTCTCTCCGGCCGGCTGGCTGCCCCGGTGGCCGTACTCGCAGAGCACCCGGTATTTCCCGATCTCCAGGGTCTGTTCCGTGGTATCGGGACCAACCATCACGGCCCGCATTGTCTTGCCCGGGGCCCGGGTGAGCACCAGCGGGGCGAGCTGCTGCATATCCGCATAGAACGAGCCGATCGTGCGTCCGGCATATCCTTCGATCCCGAAGGGCGAGAAGCAGAGGGCGCCGTGCTCGGCATACGCAAGCAGGGCACGTCCGAGGCCGACGTCATCCCCCCGGGTTTCCGGGATGATGAGCGGGTTGCCGTTCTGGGTATAAGCCCAGCAATGTCCCTCGAAATCACCGTAATAGATGTCCGGGCTGATGGCATCCAGCTGCGGCGCCGCGCATTGCCAGATATCCATCACGAACGGGATCGGCCCCCCGCAGGGATAGGTCGCGATCTTGCGGTCCTGACGGCCGATCGAGGCGTTCGCAAACATCGGGATGTCATATTCCTTCTTGCCGGCAGCCACGACGGCGCCGATGTACTTCGCATAATGGTACGACATAAAGATTTCGTTGCCGGCCGGCGTATCGCCGAACAGTTCCGCCCAGCTGCCGGAAGTCCGGGCGCCAAGGCTTTCCCAATAGGCCCGGAATTCCGGAATCAGGGAATCGCGCCGGGCTGCCAGGTACGCGGTCAGCTCCCGCGGCACGGAAGCCCGCCAGGCCTTGCGGGCCAGGTCGGACCAGTCCCGCTCGCCGAAGCTGTAACCGACCTCGTTCTCGACCTGCATCATAATGACGGTCTGCTCCGCAGCGTCCACTTCGCGGATGTGTCGCATCAGGGCCGCGAATGCCCGGGCATCCGCCTGGATGTTGTTATCCGAAAACACCGACAGCATCTGGATCTGCCCGCCGTTCTTGTCCTGCAGGAGCGGGAAACGGCTGCGATTGGTTTTCACCCAGGAAGGCGCATAGGAAGAAACCATATTCTTCCAGCTGCCGAACCAGAGCAGCGAGAGTTTGACCCCTTCACGCCGCGCCTGGCCGATCAGGCCGTCCACAATGGAGAAATCGAACTTCCCCTCCTGCGGCTCGACCATCTCCCAACTGACCGGGACCAGCACGGTGTTCAGATTGATCTGCCGGAGCGCCGACCAGAGGGTTTCCATATAGGCGACACTGCCGGAAGCGGAATTCCCGGTTTCTCCCGCAATGCAGAGATAGGGTTCCCCGGAAACGATCAGGCGCGTGGCACCGTCCCGGGTTTCAAGATGGGGTCCGGCCGGCTGGGCGTTCATCCCGAAAAACGGGATCAGCAGCACCATCAAAAGACAAAACAGGTGGCGGCGTGTCGCCGCCACCTGCAAAAAACAACCATTAACCATTTAACCAGCGTATGCTTATATCAATATCCGGGATTCTGCTTGAAATCGTCCTTGTTCGTCACGCGGTCCATCATCGTGGTCGGAATCGGACGGAGAAGATGTTTCTCACTGATATTCGGGCGCGCATCCACATTGTACTTGCGGACCAGTTCCAAGAGTTTTCCCGTACGCTTGAGGTCCACCCAGCGGTTGCATTCGCCCGCCAGTTCGAAGGCGCGCTCGTCCAGGATGAGATCGATGCTCATATCGTCCGCGCCCACCTTGTGCGCCTCATACAGCGCATCGCTCTTGGCGGCACGTTTGTGCAGCGCATTGATGTATTCCGCTCCTTCGGAGGCCTTGTTGTCGTTCATCAGCGCCTCGGCAGCAATCAGATACATCTCGCCCAGGCGGATCGACTCGATATCCAGCGAGGACATCAGGCCGACTCCGACGCGGGTCGGATCCAGCCATTTTGCGAGCTGTGCGAACATTTCACGCGGGCCGCTGGTCTCCTCGCCGTCCGGTGAGTCAGGGTTGAAGTAGTCGTTGATGTCCTCGATGCGGTAACGGCCCTTCGCACGCTCGCGCTGGGCAGCGGAGACCGGGAACGGCGGCGTGTAGATTGCGGTATCGCCGACGGCGGCGCCGGGATTCTCCTTGCACTTGGATTCATCATTGACATACCAGGTCCACTTGAAACTCTTCTCGAAACGGCTGTCCCAGTCCATATTGTCCACCAGCATCGTATAGAAATGGCGGGTCGGCATAAAGTAACGGTACGGGCGGCCGTTGGCGATGTCACGGACCATTCCGTAGCTGGAGGCGTGGACATCGTAACGCACCGTGAAGATGGAAGAGGCCCAGCTGCGTTCGGTATCGAAAGCGTCGTTCGCAGAACCCTGGATGGACCAGATGAACTCCTTGCTCTTCTGGTTGTCCGGATTCCAAAGCTGTGCGAAGTCATCTTCCAGCTCATAGACGCCGGAAGCGATGACCTTCTTGGCGTAGTCGGCGGCATTGCCCCACTGTCCGTTGTGGAGATACACGCGGGCCAGAAGGGCCTGGGCCGCGGTCTTGGAAGGACGGCCCCACTGGGTCGCAGTATCGGGAAGCAGGCGCTCCGCATCCTGCAGGTCCTTGATGATCTGTTCGTAGATCTGGGCGACCGGCACACGGGTGGCTGTGGTCTGGACTTCCTTCACTTCGTCAAGGACAAGGGGAAGGTCGCCGAACTGCATCACCAGGATGTGGTAGAACCAGGCGCGCAGGAACTTGGCCTGGCCGACGAAATCATTGACCGTCGCAGCGGGGGCCTTGATGCCGTCCGCCCTGCCGACCAGCGTATTGGCGGCCGTAATGCCCAGCCAGGACCAGTTCCAAAGGTTGGTCACATAGCCCTGGGACGTGGACAGGGTGTAATTGTTGATGTCTTTCGGACCGTCGCCGCCGACCATCCAGATATCCGTACCCATATCCGTAAGCGACCAGATTTCAACCCGGTAGATGGACTGGACATAGGAATAGATCGAGTTCACGAGATCGGACGCTCCGTCTTCCGTCGCATAATAGGTATCCGCGACAGGGGTGCGGGTATTGACCTCATCCAGGGAGCAGGATGCCAGCAGGGCGAGTGCACCTGCACACAGGGCTATTTTGTTTACGATTCTTTTCATATCAAGCATTGTATTAGAAGGAAACATTGACACCCAGGGTAAAAGTATTCACAATCGGATAACCGCTGCCGGTCTCCGGATCGATCTTGAAGCGCTGGCTCAGACCGGCACGGGACCAAGTGTAAAGATTCTGGCCGGTGGCATAGATGCGCAATGCACTCAGGGGGGAGCCCTTCAGGATACGCTGCGGGAAAGTATAACCCAGGGAAAGGTTCTTCAAACGGATGAAACTGCCATCACGATAACCCAGGACCTCACCCTGCAGATAGCTCTGCGCGTTCTCATCGGGACGAGGATACTCATTGGAGCCGTTCTCCGGCGTCCAGTAGTTGATATTCAGCACATTTCCATTCGTTGCCGACTCCTGGGAAAGTTGACCGCTGTTGACCATCTGGCCCCAGCGCATTCCCATTTCGAAGGAAAGGTCCCAGTTCTTCCAGCGGAAGCGGTTGACCATATTGGCGACGAAGTCCGGCTGGGTGCTGCCGACGATCATACGGTCGGCATCGTTGACCGTACCGCTCTTATCGCGGTCTTCGGTCTTGATCTGTCCGGGCTTTCGGGCGAATTTGGCGGCCTCCGCCTCCTCGTTGTTCTGCCAGACACCGAGCCAGTTATAGGTGTAGAACACATTGATCGGATGGCCGATGAACCACTGGTTGCCGATGTCATCCACGGCCCCGTTATAGAGTTCGACGATCTGTTCGCGGTTCAGATAGAAGGTCAGGTCCGTATTCCAGCTGAACTCCGGCTTGACGACATTTACTGTATTGAGCGTCAGCTCGATACCGCGGTTCTTCGTGGCACCGACATTTTCCAGCGTCGAAGTGAAACCGGTCGTGATCGGGAGCATCCGGGGAAGCAGCAGGTCGGTGGTATTGCTCTGGTACAGTTCGAGGCTGCCGCTGATGCGGCCCTTCAGGAAACCGAAATCCAGACCGATGTTGTACACGGCGGTCTTTTCCCATTTCAGATTCTGGTTGGCCAGGTCGCCCGGGCGCATACCCAAGCCCTCGGACTCGTCAAAGGAGTATTTGGTGCTGGTCAGCGCACCCTGCGTCTGGTAGGGGGCGATGGCCTGGTTGCCGGACACGCCGTAGCTCAGACGGAGTTTCAGGTTCGACAGCCAGCTCTTCGTACCCTGCATCCAGGGTTCCTCGGAGATACGCCAGCCGAAGGCGACGGACGGGAAGAAGCCCCATTTGTGGCCGGGTGCGAACTGCGAGGCACCGTCGGCGCGGACGGTCGCCGTCAGCAGGTAACGGTCCTTGAGACTGTAGAAAGCACGGGCCGCGAAGGAGGAAAGCTTCCATTCTTCGAGGTTCGAACTATACGAGGAGATGCCGGCGGCAGCGCCGATGTTGTTCCACAAGGCCGTAAAATACGGGATCTGGTTGACCGCGAAATAGCTGTATTCCATATGGGAATCCTGCCAGCTCTGGATACCGGTCAGCGTGACGTGGTGGACATCGAAGGTCTTGTCCCAGGTCAGGATATTCTCGATACTCCGGCGAACCGTGCTCGTCTGGGCGATACTGGCGATATCACCGTCACCGTGACGAGCCGGCGTCTCACTCATCGCAGCTTCCTTGTCCGAATTGGAGGAGATGTCGGCACCGAGATTGAGCCGATACGTCAGGCTCGGCAGGATCTGCCAGTTGAGATAGCCGTTGATATACGCGCTATAGGTCTTGTTCTCAGCCCGATAGGAATCAGTCTCGAGCTCCGTAAGCGGGTTTTTGTACCAGCTGGCGGTATTGGAGGCGCGCACGATCAGGTTGCCCTCATCATCATACGGGAACGCCGTAGCGGGCATCTTGCGCGCATCGCCGTATGCGTTTCCGCTCACACGGCTGTGGCGGTTGCTATAGGCAAGCAGCGTGGACAGGCCGACGGTCAGGTTGTCGGTCACATTGATGTCCAGGCTGGGCGTCAGGGTCAGGCGGTCGAACTTGCGGGTCGGCACAATGCCTTCATTGCTGTTGAAGTTGCCGGCCACGTTGTATTTCACGCGGTCGGATCCGCCGGTCAGGGTCAGCTGGTGCTTGTGGCGGAAACCGTTCTGGAGCAGGAGTTTCTGCCAGTCGGTGTCACCGCCCTTCTTATAATAATTCCATTCGCTGTCGCCGATGCGCTTCTGTACATAGGCTTCCAGAGCCTCGCCGGAAAGTCCGGTGGCACGTCCGCCCTCGCGCATACGGTTGGTCCACTGCTCGGCGTTCATCCAGGGCTGGTGCAGTGGAACCTGCAGGCCGACCTGGCCTTCATACTTGACGGTCGGGCGTCCGGCATCGCCGCGCTTGGTGGTGATGATGATGACGCCGTTGGCGCCGCGGGAACCGTAGATGGCGGTGGAAGACGCATCCTTGAGGACATCCATCGACTTGATATCGTAAGGGTTGATGTCGTTGAGGGAGCCGCCGAAGGTGATGCCGTCCAGGATGATGAGCGGATCGTTGGAAGCCTTGAAGGAGCGGTGTCCGCGCATCAGGATCGAACCGGTGGAACCCGGATCGACGTTGGCGGACACGATATCCAGACCGGCAACCCGGCCGGCGAGGGCCTGGGTGATGTCGGTGATGGCCAGGCTGGAGAAGGCCTCCTCGGAGACGGACGCCACGGCACCGGTCAGGTCGCGTTTTTTCTGCGTACCGTAACCGATGACCACGGTTTCATCCAGGGCCTCATAATCCTCTTCCATAATAATGGTAAGCGAGGCGTTGCCGGCGGTCACGCTGACCGTCTTGTAACCGATGCAGGACACTTCCAGCACAGCACCGGTATAGGCCTGGATCGAGAACTGTCCATCCAGATTGGTGACGGTGCCGTTGGTCGTGCCTTTTTCCACGACCCCGGCTCCGATGACCGGATTCCCGGAGGCGTCTTTCACCACACCGGTCACGGTCCTTCTCTGTACCTGGTCCAGGAGCCCTTCGCTCCCGGCCGCCCGAAGAAGTTCACCTGATGAGAAGCAGCAGGCCAATGCCAATGTGCAGGCAATTGCCAACCTGTTCCAAACCAGGTTCGATTTTGTTTTGAACATAAGGATAGTTTTTTTATTGGTTAGTTGTTTTGCACAAATTTACGGAGGGAGCCCCGCCGGGAAGGAAGGATAATCTTTCATATTTCGGGAGAAAACAATCTGTTTGAATCCGCCGGAGGGAAAAAAATTCCGGGCCGGCCTGGAAGATTTTTCCAGAAGCCGGCCCGGAATCGCTCGGAAGCCGTATTTTTACTTGATCAAGGCACGGCCCGTGCGGCCGTCGATGCAGATCTGGAGATCCTCGTCGAAGCGTACCTGACGCAGGTATTCCGTCGACATTGACGTAGCCGGCGTTGAACGAGGTCATATTCAGGAAGAAGTGCGTACCCTGGCTGGGATCCACCCGGAAATGGTCCAGGCAGCACTCCACGATGGCGCGGGCCTCGGAGATGTCGCTCCACTGCACGGGCACGCCCAGCGTGGGGATGCTGGAGCCCCAGCGCCCGTAGCCCACGAGGACGTAGTTGCGCTTCTCGGCGCGCATCCGAAAGGAACGGACTTCAGCAAGCTGACCGACGAGATGCCTGCTGAAATAGAATGGAAACTCAACCACAGGCCTCGTAAGTCACTGGGTTACAGGACACCGTTGGAATATTGTAAACAATTATTTAACTTTGACTTTTGACGTGTGTTGCACTTCTAAATTGAATTCACCTTTTTGTATTATGATAAATAACGACACACATATGAAGAAAATCCTTTTGATCCTTGTTCCCTTGACACTGTCCTGCTCCGTAAAGGATGCTCAGATCTGCAAGTTCAAGGACGGCAGAGAAGCCGCGGTCAGCCTTACTTTCGATGACGGGATTCTCGACCATTACACGCTGGTAGCCCCGAAACTTGATTACAACGGGCTGAAGGCCACTTTCTGGATTTGCGGGGCCAATATAGGCACCGATGACTACTACGCGCACCGTCTCACCTGGGACATGTGCCGAGAGATGGCTGCCAACGGCCATGAGATTTCCAGCCACGCCTGGTCGCACAAGAACTTCGCGAAGGCCACCGAGGATGAAATCAGGGAGGAAGTACAGAAGAACGATGAAATCATTGAGCGCGAACTCGGACAGAAGCCCATCACTTTCTGCTATCCGTTCAATGCCATCACGGATGCAGCAGCCGCAATCGTAGAAGAAGGGAGGGTCGGGGTACGCACGTACCAAGAGGCACAGGGACAGATGAATACCCACTCTACGGCAGAAAGTCTCGATGCATGGCTCAGAAAGGTGATTGACAACCGGGAATGGGGCGTCACCATGACTCACGGAATTCACGACGGATGGGACCAGTGGGAGGATGAGAAAGTCCTTTGGAACTTCTATGAGAGGCTTTCTCAGAAGAGGGACTCAGTATGGGTCGACACCTTCGCCAAAGTAGCATCCTATATTGCGGAGCGCGACAACTGCAGCATCAAGGTCACAAAGAGAGGTGACAAAGTGACCATCACCCCGACCTGCACGCTTGATCCGGCTCTTTACAAGGAGCCTCTTACCGCCCACGTACTCGGCAGATATATTGAGTTCGACCCGTTCGGAGGGCCACAGACCTTCGACCTTTCTGACCCTCTGTTCGGCAAGGTCCTCAACATCATCGGTGACAGTTATGTCAAGAACCACGTTCGTCCATATACTGAGACCTGGCACTTCAAGGTCGCGAAAAAGCATCATATGGTCTATAACAACTATGGCATCAACGGTGGTTGCATCGCCTTTGATCGCTCATGGATAGGGTTTGGAAAGGCTTTGGTGGACCGTTACGACCTTATGTCCGATGAAGCGGATTATGTCATTGTCATAGCAGGTCACAATGACACGGGGACAATCGCGAACAGCCCGGATTCAGAGAAGGTGTTTCTGGAGAGGCTTGACAGCCTCTGCTCGGGCATCAAAACAAAATTTCCAAAGGCAGGGATAGGGTTCGTAACCCCGTGGAATGTCAACAGAGCGATGTTCCCTGAAGTGACGGAAGCCATACGCCAGGCTTGCGAAAAATACGACATCAAGCTTCTCGATGCAACGAAGAGCATCATCGATGTCAGGAACGACGATTTTAGGGCCAAGTATTTCCAGGGCCCCAAGGACACAGCGCATCTCACGGATGAAGGGCATGACCTTTTGCTGGAATGGGGAGACGAATTCTTCAAATCCCTATAAATCCCCGATATAAAAACAAAACCCCTCTACAAGTGTCTGTAAAGGGGTTTGCTTAAAATCAAAAGGAATTGCCCAGTCAGGTTTCAACCTTGCTTAGACAATTCCCTTTGTGGTCCCTGCAGGACTTGAACCTGCGACCCGCTGATTATGAGTCAGCTGCTGCTAACCAACTGAGCTAAGGGACCCAAAACGCAGGACCGCCACACGGGGCGATCCTGCATTGTTTTCTCTGTGCTTGGCTTCGATCAGGCTCAGACCTTGATCTCGACCTCCACGCCGGAGGGGAGTTCAAGCTTCATCAGGGCGTCCACCGTCTTGGCGTTGGAGTCCTCGATGTCGAGCAGTCTGCGATAGGAGTCGAGCTCGAACTGCTCGCGGGCCTTCTTGTTGACGAAGGTGGAGCGGTTCACGGTGAAGATCTTCTTGTTGGTAGGAAGGGGAATGGGACCATTCACCTTCGCACCCGTCGCCTTCACGGTCTCGACGATCTTGGTCGCGGACTTGTCCACGAGCATATGGTCGAAAGACTTGAGTTTGATTCTAATTTTCTGGCTCATATCAAATTTGCTTTTTTAGATTCATCATTACTATTCGTCGTCAGACGGCATATGGTAACCGCTCTTCTCGATGATGTCCTTGGCCATCGCGGCCGGGACCTCGGCGTAGTGGTCGAACGACATCGTGCTGGTGGCGCGGCCCGAAGAAAGGGTGCGGAGCACGGTGACGTAACCGAACTGCTCGGAGAGCGGAACGAAGGCCTTCACGATGCGGGCGCCGTTCGTCGTCGAGTCCATCGCGACAATCTGTCCGCGGCGGCGGTTGAGGTCGCCGACGATGTCGCCCATGTAATCCTCGGGCGTGACGACCTCGAGGCTCATGATGGGCTCCATCAGGACAGGCTTGCACTTCGGACAGGCGTGACGGAACGCCATGCGCGCGGCGAGTTCGAACGAGAGCTGGTCGGAATCGACGGGATGGAAGGAGCCGTCCAGCAGGGTGACCTTCAGGGAAGGCACCTCGTAACCGGCCAGGACGCCGTTGACCATCGCGGACTCGAATCCCTTCTGAACGCAGGGAACGAATTCCTTCGGCACGTTTCCGCCCTTGACCTGGTTGTCGAACTGGAGACCCTGCACGCCCTCGTCGGCGGGCCCGATCTCGACGATGATGTCCGCGAACTTGCCGCGGCCGCCCGTCTGCTTCTTGAATACCTCGCGATGCTGGACGCTGGCGGTGACCGCCTCCTTGTAGTTGACCTGGGGTGCGCCCTGGTTGATCTCCACGCCGAATTCGCGGCGCAGACGGTCCACGATGATGTCGAGATGGAGCTCGCCCATGCCGCTGATGACGGTCTGGCCCGTATCCGGGTCGGACTTCACGGTAAAGGTCGGGTCCTCCTCGGCGAGCTTGCCGAGCGCGACGCCCAGCTTGTCAAGGTCCTTCTGCGTCTTCGGCTCCACGGCGATGCCGATCACCGGATCCGGGAACTCCATCGATTCGAGGGAGTAGCGGTGGTTGTCGGCACAGATCGTGTCGCCCGTGCGGAGTTCCTTGAAGCCCACGGCCGCGCAGATGTCACCGGCCTCCACGAACTCGATCGGGTTCTGGTGGTTGGAGTGCATCTGGTACAGGCGCGCCACGCGCTCCTTCTTTCCGGAACGGACGTTGAGCACGTAGGAACCGGCGTCGAGGTGTCCGGAATAGACGCGGACGTAGGCCAGCCGGCCCACGTAGGGATCCGTCGCAATCTTGAACACCAGGCCGCAGAACGGCTCGGAAGCATCGGGCTTGAGCATCACCTCGCTGTCGTTCGCCAGGTTCGTCGCACGGGTGGCGCCGATGTCCAGCGGGGACGGCAGGTAGCGCATCACGGCATCCAGCAGGAACTGGACGCCCTTGTTCTTGAAGGAGGAACCGCAGCAGGCCGGAACGACCTGCATCGAGATGGTGCCCTTGCGGAGTGCCGCGATGATCTCCTCCTCCGTGATGGATTCGGGGGTCTCGAAGAACTTGTCCATCAGGGCGTCGTCGCACTCGGCGGCGGCCTCGATCAGTTTGTCCCTCCAGAAGGCGACTGCGTCCTGCATGTCCTCGGGGATCTCCCCGTATTCATAGTTGACGAGTTCTTCTCCGCTCTTGTAGCGGATAGCCTTCATTCCGATCAGGTCAACAATGCCTTCAAAGTTCTCCTCCGCCCCGATGGGGAGGCAGATGGGAACGGCATTGGCACCGAGTTTGGCCTTGATGTCCTCGACACAGGCGAGGAAATCGGCACCGACCCGGTCCATCTTGTTTACGTAGGCGATCTTCGGCACGCGGTACTTGTCCGCCTGGCGCCATACGGTCTCGG
>CAMVGM010000027.1 GCA_947167015.1 uncultured Bacteroidales bacterium | reverse complement strand
GTGTTGAGGATGACCTGCTCCTTGCTGGTCACGTTGAAGGCGACGCAGGTGTCGGAACGGAGACCCAGCTCCTCGGAGTTCTCCACGCGGGCCTTGGCGGCGCAGTAGACCACGAAGTCAGGCTCCTGGTCGAACTCGGCCTGGTTCATCGGACGGATGAACATGTTGGTCACGAAGTGGGCCTGCCAGGCCACCTCCATGATGAAGCGGATCTTCATGCGGGTGTCCTTGTGGGTGCCGCAGAAGCCGTCCACCACGAACAGGCGCTTGCCGCTCAGCTGTTTGAGAGCGAGGCTCTTGACTTCCTTCCAGACCTTCTCGGACATTTCGTGGTTGTCGTTCGGATACTCCGGGGTGTTCCACCACACGGTGTCCTTGGAGTTCTTGTCCATCACGATGTACTTGTCCTTGGGCGAGCGGCCGGTATAGACGCCGGTCATCACGTTGATGGCGCCGAGTTCGGTGACCTGACCCTTGTCATAACCCTCGAGACCGGGCTTGGTCTCCTCGTTGTAGAGGACTTCGTAGGTGGGGTTGTAAAGGATCTCGGTGACTCCCTTGATGCCGTACTTGCTTAAATCGATCTTAGGCATAATGTTATGATTTTTAGAGTTTTGTATATTTACTTGCGTTTCAGCTTCCAAAAAATCGGACAAATTTAATGAATTTCCTTTACTTTTCCAAAGTAATCGCCATCAGTCCGATGACCACGTCGTTGGAGAGCGTCTCGAGCGTGATCGACTGCAGTTTCTTGCGCCGGAGCGGCATCCGGAGGATCTGCGCGGCCCCGTCCGGGATGCCCCGGTCCGTCTCCTTGACGGCGTCGTAGAGGTTGTCGTTCTCCGCGGCGGGCAGGAAGTCCACCGTCAGGTCGCGCGAGACCTGGCCGCTGGACAGCAGCACCCGGTAGGGTTTCTTCGGCGCGGTCCAGAAGGCGTAGTCGTCTGTGTAGTAGTCCTGCTCGATGGGGCACCAGTTGATGGGGTTCTCGAGCGGGAGCACGTCCTTCGAGCCGTCGGCGTAGGTCACCGTCACGCGGCCGTTCTCGATGCGGCTCTGCATGTTGTTGGTGCTGCCCGCCATCAGCAGGCCGGCCCAGCGCGCCCGGCCTTCCAGGGGGATGGTGACGCTGTCGGGATAGTTGTCCCAGAGCGAGGTGTAGATGATGTTCGGGCCCTGCTCCGGGGAGCGGAAACGCACGCCCACGCCGGTGTCGAAGACGCCGTCCTGCAGCGCGGCGCGCAGGCCGTCGTCCTCGATCTCGTGCATCTCGTGCGGGATGCACCATTCGCCCACGCCCTGCTTGGGCAGTTCCAGGGTGGTGAACGGCGGACGCGGGGAGAGGTATTCGTTGCGGTAGATGTCGTCCACGTTGGCGTTGAAATGCTCCGTCAGGTCCACCATCCGGGCCTTGCGCATCGCCCGGGCCGGGAAATCGTCCAGGCCCATCCTGCGCAGGTAGCGCCGGGAGGACACGTCCGCCTTCGGGGCGCGTATCTTCTTGTGTACGATGGGTTTGGGGAGCTTAGCGCGGTCCACGGTGATGGTCTGATTCCCGGAGCTGTCGCCCGCCACCTCGAGGTAGGCGCCGCCGCCGGCGTTCGCCCGGACGACGATCTGCAGCGGACGGGTGAAATGCTGCTCGATCTCGTAGATGTCCTTGCTGCCTTCGCGGCGGAAGGAATAGGACAGGTAGGGTGTCTTGATGGACACCTCGTTCCATTCTTCGGGGAAGGCGGGCTTGAGGATGCAGCGGCCGTTCAGGGCGTCCGGGATGATGCCGAAGAGGCCGCAGACGATGGCGCGCGCCGTGATGCCGACGTTGTCGGCGAAGTCGCGGTAGGCCTCGTTCTTCGCCTTGTCGTACCAACTGATCTGTCCGAAGTTGCCCGGGCAGCCGCCCAGGTACATCTCGTCCAGCAGGTCCGCCTTCAGCAGGCGGAAACCCACGTCGCTGCGGCCCGCCTGCAGGTAGGCGAGCGCCATGTTGGCCACCTCCTCGTGGGCCACGTTGTTGGTGCTCCAGACGTAGGGCAGCCAGTCGGTGGTGGAGATGGTGTACAGGTCGGGATCGGGGGCGGGGAGGCTGAGCCCGAGTTCGCGGACGGCCTGCTCGTCGTAGGTGTAGCGCACCGGGATGCGCGGGATCGAGCGGTCCACGTATTCCGTGGCCTGCCAGGCCTGTTCCGGGGTGCACGCGTCACAGTCGATGGGGGTGTAGATGGTCCAGACGGCGGCGCTCTTGTGCAGCCGCTTCAGGCCCATATAGTCCTGGAATTCAGCCCAGTAGCCCAGGTCGTCCAGCCACAGGCGCTCGTTCATCGCCTGCAGGATGGCCTCCGCTTCCTCGCGGTAGGGCGTGGGGTCCTCGCCGATGATCTCGGCGATGCGGGCGGTCAGCAGGTTCGAGCGGTAGTTGTAGGCCGAGGAGTGCGTCACCGCGCCGCCGTTATAGTAGAGGGCGTCGCTGGCCCAGATGCAGCAGTAGGCGTCGTAGAGGTGGTCGCCGTCCCAGTCGAAGTTGCGCTTTTCCCATTCGTGGTGCAGCACGATGTAGGGCCACATGTAACGCAGGAACTCCGGGTCGGCGTCGTAGCAGAAATGCCACATCAGCTCGTCGATGTAGTTGAGGTTCATGTCGTAGTGGCTCATCTGGTCGGTGCGCCCGGGCAGACGGCAGATGTAGCCGTTGGAGTACATCGGGGTGCCCCATTCCTTGAGGGCGCGGCAGAGGTTGTTCAGCGTGTCCTGCTGCGGCTGCGGAAGGGTCGGCGGAATGTCGGTGACCATGCTGCGGGAATAGGTCGTGAAATGCGAGACCGCGCGGTCGTTCCAGCCCACGACGTCGCCGGTGTAGCCGCCCCGCCAGCCGCAGTAGGGGGTGCGCCAGCCATTCGCGCCGTGCAGGAAAGTCTCCCCGTCCCAGATGCCGTCGGCGGCGGCCATCAGGCTGGCTCCCAGCGTGTTGAAGAAGGGGTCGGGGGTGTCGATGACGATCTGTCCGGCGAGTTCCTGCCGGGCGGTTTCCTCCTGCTCGAAACGGGCGCGTCCCGCTTCGGCGGCGGGCAGCGACATCCGGGCGTTGTCGTCATAGACGAGGTAGCTTTCCGCGGAAGCCGGCCAGGAGAGCGTCTGCAGGTCCGGCTCGCCCGGGGCGGGCTCGAACAGCTCGCGCGGGTCCACGCCCATGTCGCCGTCGCGGTTGAACTTCGTGCCGGCGATGCGGCAGCGCTTCACGCTGAGCGTGGCGGGACCATCGAAGCCCGAGGCGAGGAACTGCCAGACGGCGCCCTCGCAAAAGAAGGAGGCCAGCACGGTGATGCGGAGTTCGCCGCCGCCCCAGCCCTCGTCTCGGACCACGTAGCTGCGGCGTCCGCCCTGGTAGCGGGCTTCGCACCAGGTGGTTCCGTCCAGCGGCCAGCTCTTGCCGGCGTACTCGAGGCTGAAGCGGAAGTTCCAGCTCTCCGCCCGGTCGAACGCGGCGAAGACGGGCCGGTCGCTCGTCTCCAGGCGGAAACGCGTGTGGGTGCCGTAGAGCGGGCGGGTGAAACGGCCGTCGCCGTTCAGGCAGACGAGGTCGCGGCCGTCGGGGTAATAGCGCATCACGCGGGGGGTGGGGGCCGCCGCAAGGGCGGAAAGGATGCTGCAGGCGAGCAGCACCGTGGCGGTAAGGATTCGGTTGCGTATCATATGGTGTAAATGTAGGATTATTTCCGTATTTTTGCAAATATGGAAGCACTGGAAGTACTGAAGCGGTATTGGGGCTACGACGCCTTTCGTCCGATGCAGGAGGAGATCATAGCGGCGGCGCTGGAGGGACGGGACGTACTGGCGGTCCTGCCTACGGGCGGCGGCAAGTCGGTCTGCTTCCAGGTGCCTGCGCTGATGCGGGACGGGATCGCCCTGGTGGTCACCCCGCTGATCGCCCTGATGGAGGACCAGGTCCGCAACCTCACGGAACGGGGCATCCGGGCGCTGGCCATCCACGCCGGGATGGACCGGCGGGAGGTGGACCTGACGCTGAACAACGCCGCCTACGGGGACTTCAAGTTCCTGTACGTCTCCCCGGAGCGCCTGAACACCTCGCTGTTCCGCTCCTACCTGCGGGTGCTGCCCGTCAGTTTCATCGTGGTGGACGAGGCGCACTGCATCTCGCAGTGGGGCTATGACTTCCGGCCGGACTACCTGGGAATCAATTCCTTGCGGGAGGTGCTGGACGCCCCGGTCATCGCCCTGACCGCCACGGCCACGCCCCGGGTGGCGGAGGACATCATGGACAAGCTCTCCTTCAAGGAACCCCTGCTGCTGAAGAGCGGCTTCGAGCGGCCGAACCTCTCCTACATCGTCCGCCGCTGCGAGGACAAGGACGGCCAGCTGCTCGACATTTGCCGCGGGGTGGAGGGCTCCGGCATCGTGTATATGCGGCACCGCGTCCGCTGCGAACAGACGGCGGCCTTCCTCTCCGCGAACGGCGTCCGGGCGTCTTTCTACCACGCCGGGCTCGACCGCCGGGAGCGCAAGGAGCGGCAGGAAGCCTGGCGCCGCGGGGAGCTCCGCGTAATGGTCTGCACCAACGCCTTCGGCATGGGTATCGACAAGCCCGACGTCCGTTTCGTCGTGCATACGGGGCTGCCCGAGAGTCCGGAATCCTATTTTCAGGAAGCCGGGCGGGCGGGCCGCGACGGCCTGCGCTCCTATGCCGTGCTGCTCTGGAACGCCACCGACGTGCGGCGCCTGGGGCAGTTGCTGGACGTCTCCTTCCCTTCGCTGGAATTCATCGAGGACGTCTATCAGAAACTCCACGTTTTCTATACGATTCCGTACGAGGCGGGCATCGGCCGGCAGTTGAAATTCGACCTGGAGGCCTTCTCGAAGCATTTCGGGCTGGACCGCTCCCGGGTGCACTACGCCCTGCGCTACCTCGAGCGCTCGGAGCACCTGACCTTCTCCGAGGACGTCGAGATCGCCACGCAGGTCAAGATCCTGGTGGACCGCGACGTACTGTACGAGATCGACCTGCCGGACCCGGCGATGGTCACGCTCCTGGAGGTGCTGATGCGCCGCTATCCGGGCATCTTCTCCCACGTGGTGCCCATCCGCGAAGAGGAGGTGGCGGCCGCCTGCGGGCTCGCCCTCCCGGCTTTCCGCCAGCTGCTGTACCGCACCGCGCTCGAGCATGTCATCAAATACGTTCCCGGCGAGCGCTGCAGCGTCGTCTTCCTGCACCACAACCGCCTGATGCCCGGCAACGTGGACCTGCAGAAGGCGAAGTACGATTTCCTGCTGGAGAACGCCCGCGCCCGGTCGGAAGCCATGACGGAATACGCCGCGGAGACGGACGAGTGCCGTTCGCACTGGCTGCTGCGCTATTTCGGGCAGGAGGAATCGGAGGATTGCGGGAACTGCGACGTGTGCCGCTCCCGCCGCAAGCCGGCGGGGGAGTCCGCTCCGGACCCGGACGGCGCCGTCCGCACCTGGTGGGCTGCGCATCCGGGTGCCGCCCTGGCTGAGTTCCGCGCCGCCTGCGCCGATCCCGGCGCCGGTCTGCCCCCGGACGCCCTGTCCCGGTACCGGCGGCTGCTGGATGAAGGGGCGCTCTAGCGGGCGGTCTCTCGCGCGGGTGTGACACATATCTGCTAGCAATTGGAAGAATAATGGAAGAAAAGCCGGCGTCCCGGGGCGGGATTCCGACGGAAAAACCGTAAATTTGAAGGATGGAAAGACCATTCAGCAAAATCAATTCTAATAACTGACGACATGAAAAGAATCCTGACAGCTCTCGCCGTCCTCCTGGCGTGCTCCGGCGGCCTCAAGGCCCAGCCCGCAGGCGGTTTCGGCGGCTTCCAGATGCCCAAGGTCGACGTCCACTTCTCGCAGAAGTACGCCGACGTCGACTATGCGGGCGACGACCAGATCTATCACAAGATGGACATCTACCTGCCCCGGATGCAGAAAGACTACTACCCGGTCGTGGTGCACATCTACGGCAGCGCCTGGTACTCCAACAACTCCAAGGGGATGGCGGACCTGGGCACCATCGTGAACGCCCTGCTGGACGCGGGCTACGCCGTCGTGACCCCGAATCACCGTTCGTCCGCCGACGCCAAGTTCCCGGCGCAGATCCACGACATCAAGGCCGTGATCCGCTACATCCGGGCCAACGCCGGGGTGTATCACCTGGATCCTTCCTTCATCGCCACCTCCGGCTTCTCTTCCGGCGGACACCTTTCTTCGCTGGCTGCGACGAGTTTCGGCGTGGACGAGCTGGAAGGGGAAGTGGGCGGCTACACCCGTTTCAGCAGCCGCGTGGACGCGGCCTGCGACTGGTCGGGCCCCGTGGACCTGAACTACATGAGCTGCGGTGCGGCCGAGGATACCTGGAACCACGCGCCCGAGGAGGCCGTGATGGGCTTCCCCTTCAAGGGGAACGAAGAGCGTTTCAAGGCCCTGAACGCCACTACCTACATCGACCCGTCCGACCCGCCGGTGGTCATCTTCCACGGCACCGAGGACAACGTGGTCCCGAACTGCCAGGGCTCGCATTTCTATGAACTCCTGGACAAGGCGGGCATCCGCACCGAACTGTACCTCGTCGAGGGCGGCGGCCACGGGATGAACATGTATTCCGAGAAGACCCTCCGTTCGATGACGAACTTCCTGGACAAGGTGCGCGTCGAGAAGGGCGGCACCTTCGTCACGGGCACCAACCCGGTCATCACCGGCCTGTTCTCCGCCGACCCGTCCGCCCACGTCTTCAACGGCAGGCTGTACCTCTATCCTTCGCACGACATCCCGACGGTGAACTGGCAGCGCGACCAGCCCTGGTTCTGCATGTCCGACTACCACGTGTTCTCCACCGACGACCTCACCCACTGGACCGACCACGGCAACATCGTGGACCAGAAGGACGTGCCCTGGGGCAACCCCACGGCGAACTCCATGTGGGCGCCCGACTGCGTCGAGAAGGACGGCAAGTACTATTTCTACTTCCCGAACGCCCCGGCACGCGGCCGCGGCTTCGGTTTCGGCATCGGCGTGGCGGTTTCCGATACGCCTTACGGCCCCTTCACGATCGATGAGGACACGGTCAAGGGCACCGGCGGCATCGATCCCTGCGCCTTCAAGGATGACGACGGCACGGTCTATCTGATCTGGTCCGGCATGGGCCTGCGGGGCGGCAAGCTCAAGGACAACATGAAGGAGATCGACGGCGAGGGCGTCCGTCTGGACGAGGCCTTCCCGAAGGGCCAGACCGAGGGTCCGTTCCTGTTCAAGCGGAACGGCAAGTACTACCTGACCTATCCGTGGGTGCGCGAGCAGGGCGGCACCGAGTGCCTCGCCTACGGCATGAGCGACAACCCGCTGGGCCCCTACGAGTTCAAGGGCGTGTTCATGGACGAGTCTCCCACCAAGTGCTGGACCAACCATCACTCCTTCGTGGAGTTCAAGGGACAGTGGTATCTCTTCTACCACCACAATGACTTCAGCCCGGACTTCGACAAGAACCGTTCGGTGCGCGTGGACAAGGTCTCCTTCAACGAGGACGGCACCATCGTCCCCGTGATCCCGACCTGGCGCGGCGTGGGTTACTTCCAGGCTTCGGACGAACTGAACGTCGACCGCTACAGCGAGATCGAGGGCGCCACGGTGGACTACCTCGACCAATACAACTATTTCGCCGGCTGGAAGACCATCTTCGCAAAGCCGGGTGACAAGGTGCGCTTCAACGAAGTGGACTTCGGCCGCAAGGCGCCCAAAAAGGTCCAGCTGCGCGTGAAGGTGGAGAAGGGCGCCGTGCTGCGCATCTCCACGGTGGGCGGGAAGCGTGACATGGACGTTGCGGTAGGTCCGACCAACGGCGAGTGGGCCGTGGCCGAGGCGCCGTTCAAGCCGAAGGTCACCGATATGAACGACGTCACCGTCGAGCTCGTGTCCGGCGCTGCCGAGGTGGACTGGGTGTCCTTCCCCAAATAGTCCGCTCATGAAACGTCTTTTCAGCTGTCTGCTGGCCGCGGCGCTCTGTCTCGCCGCGGCCGCGCAGCCGGCCCGCCGCTACTGCAACCCGCTGCCGATGCCCATCGGTCCCGGTGGGAACGCGAGCGGCGACGTATCGGTCCTCTTCGACGGAGGAAAATACTACATGTTCTGCACCGGCGGCGGCGCCTGGGTGTCGGAAGACCTGGCCAACTGGGACTTCCACGCCGTGGAGCACGTTCCGGTGGCGCCCGACGTCGTGAAATACCGCGGCCGCTACTATATGACGGGCAACGACTGCCCGGTCTATGTGGCCGACAGCCCGCTCGGCCCCTACAGCGTGCTGGGGGAGTGGAAGAATACCTCCGACCTCGCGCACGGCTGGAACGGCGCCTTCGACACGCACATCTTCATCGATGACGACGGCCAGCCCTACCTGTTCTGGCCCGGCCGCGGCGTGAGCGGCATCTACGGCGTAAAACTGGATCCGGACGACCTGACGCGCTTCGCGTCCGAACCCGTGCACCTGTTCTCTTTCAATCCGATGCACGCCTGGGAGCGCTACGGCGAGATGAACGAGTATCCGGGCGTGGCCTGGATCGAGGGACCGTGGGTCATCAAGCGGAACGGCGTCTATTACCTGGAATACTCGGCCTCGGGCACCCAGTGGCGCACCTATGCCGAAGGCTACTACACGGCGAAATCGCCGCTCGGTCCCTACGAGTACGCGCCGAACAATCCCTTGCTCCGCAAGACGGACGGCCTGGTCACGGGCACGGCGCACGGCTCCATCGTGAAGGGCCCGGACGGGGATTGGTGGCAGTTCTATACCATCGTCCTGTCGAATCCGCCCGGCGGACGCCGCATCGGCATGGACCGGGTCCGTTTCGACGCGGACGGCTATATGTCGGTGGAGGTCACGGAAACCCCGCAGCCCGTTCCGGGCAGCGCTTCTGCCCCCGTTTCCATCCCCGTGACGATCAACAAGATGGTCGCGATGAACGCGCTGTCGTCGGCCTCCTCCGCGCAGGACGGCTATCCGGCCGCCTATGCGGTGGACAACTTCAGCGGCACGCTGTGGCGTCCCGCCGCGGATGACAAGGCGCCCTCGCTGACGGTGGAACTGTCCCCGGCGACGCGCTTCGACGTCGTCCAGCTCTTCGAGGCGGATGCGGTGCGCATCCTCTTCGGCGGGGGCGGCCGGCGCTTCTACCGCAATGCCGGCCTGCCGGTCTACAAGTACCGGCTGGAGGTCTCGATGGACGGCAAGGAGTTCACCACCGTGGTGGACAAGACGCGGAACGAGACGCCGCGGGATACCGATTACGTGGATTTCGCGCCGGTGCACTGCCGCTTCGTCCGGCTGACGGTCACCGGCTGGCCCGCGGAGTCCCCGCTGGGCATCATCGACTTCACCGTCTTCGGACGCCCCGCCGGTGACCTCCCCGCCGCCGTCCCCATCCCGACAATCTAGTTCCCGGCCGGGTTATTTACGGTAAAGGGTGACGACGCCGGCGGACAGGGGATCGAGGGCCAGCGAAACGGTGCCGTCCTGCGGCTGCAGGGCCCGTTTCTGCCGTCCGACGGCCGACTGGTGCTCCATATCGTTCGCCGCATCCAGGCGGCCCGGAGCGATAAACTCGTACTCCGCCCCGGAAAGCGGCCCCCAGTCGCCGCGGAGCGCCAGGGAATACGGCTTGTCGGTCGGATTGACCACCTTCACGATGACGCTCCCGCCATTCTCGGCCAGGGTGACCGACACGCTCAGGTCCTTGGTATCCCCCTCGAACGCAAGCCGGTAAGGGGAGTAGTGGTCATACCACAGCTCGGTAACGAGATAGTTCGGCGCCACGAAAAGCCCCTGATAGTCGAAATTGATGAACGCGTTGTTCCAGTCGGGCGCGTCGGTACGCCGGATGAATAAGGCGGCGGCACCCATCGCCACGACATCCAGGTTCTCGCAGACATTCAAGAAACCGCCCGCGAACAGGCCCGTACGCCAGTCGGTACTGTTGAGGTTCCACTCCGAAATGAACAGCTTGATATTCGGATTCGGGCACTTCGCGATCATGTCCGCATAGCGCTGATACTGCTGCGCCAGCCGCTGCGGACCGGTCGCGTAGCCGCCCGCCTGCTCGTAGTGGTGCAGGCTCACATAGTCGAAACAACGGCCGGAACGGTTCAGGAAAGCCTCGTCCTCGGGGAAACCGCCGCAGACGATGATCTTGATGGAAGGATCCACCGCGCGCATCGCTGCGGAATAGTCCCGCACGCAGCGCTCGTAACGCTCGATGCCCATCTCCCACATCTCATTGTCGATCTCCCAATACTTGACGTTGTAAGGCTCGGGATGGCCGTTCGCGGCCCGTTTGGCACCCCATTCGCCCGTGGCCGGCTCGTTGCAATAGCGCAGCCAGTTCACGGCGTTCTCCAGCAGCTGGTCGTACTCGGATTCAGGACGCTCGAAGCCCACGCTCACCACGATCACCGGCTCGGAGCCGATCTCGCGGCAGAAACGGATGAACTCGTCGGTCCCGAAGCAGTTCTGGTCGTAATCGAGCCACTGCCAATGGTCCCAGCGGCGGCGGGCCTCCTGCGGGCCGATGCCCCATTTCCAGTCATACTGCGCGGCATAGCCGCCGCCCGGCCAGCGCAGGCAGGTCGGATGCAAGTCCTTGACGGCCTGGAAGATATCCGGACGGAAACCACCCAGCGCGAGGCCGCTGCGAGTGGACATCGTCGCCATATCGACCAAGAGGGTGCCGTTCTCGGCCGCGATGGCGAAGTCGGCGTCGCCCCGGTAATCCCCGGCGTCCAGGGTGAATTCGTACTTCTGCCAGTCCGGAGACGGGCAGCCCAGGCTCTTGCGGACGATCCACTCGCCGCCGCGGCGCAGCCCGACGCTCAGGCGGGCCCGGCCGTCACCCTTGGCATAGACGGAGCCGACGAAAGGATCGCCCGGCCGGACGGCCTGCGGGCCCTGCTGCAGGCCGGAAAGGCCCTTGGCGGCAATCTGCTGCGCATAGTCCATGTTGACGGCATCGCCCTTGACGAGTTGGAAGGCGGCATCGCCGAAAGACGTCCATTCGGGCGCCACGGCGGGAACGGCGACCTGGGCGGGCAGACCCTCGTACAGGACCTGCTTGCCGGAACTGATGCGGATGTTGCGGTAGAGGGCTTCCGTATAGTTCTCCCAGAGGGTGACGGTATTCTGTTTCCGGCCGGTGGGGACGCTCTTGGAGAGGATCTTCTTGCCGTCCCACCAGACGCTGACGCTGCGGGCGCGGCAGCTGACCTTGACGTGGTGCCAGCTTCCCTGGTCGGTCTGGGCAGCCTGGGCGGCCTTCGTGGCGAAGGGCTCCAGGGCCACCACCTTCCGGGTGCGTCCGGCGAACATCGGGACCTCCTTCTCCACGCGGGTGGCCAGGGAGAATTCGGCGGTCACAGCCTGTTTCTGGGCCTGCGCCAGGGCCTTGGCCTGGTTGTCGGCCTCGATCTGCGCCTGGGTCTGGGCGAGGGCGAAACGCTGCCCTTCGAAGGCCGGGTCGTAAAGCCGGAGGAAGTAAGGCTCGCCGTCGGCCTGGTCCTTGACCGCGAAGCGCAGGTCCAGCAGACCGCCGCTCCAACGCCGTCCGGGCAGGCGGTAGGCGCGCCATTTCACGTCCATTTCAATGTCATAACTGTCCGTATCCAGCTGCACCAGTTCGATGGGCTGCTCGTAGCGGGTGGGGGAATGCAGCACCTCGTCCGCATCGGCGAACCAGCCGTCGAAATAGCCGTCGCGCGGCGGGATGCCGGGGTAGTGTTCCGGCTCGAATGACCTGCCGTAGATGATTTCCTGCCAGACGCCGTTGTTGGCGGAAAAATAGATATGCTCGAAGAGTTGGCCGTAGATCAGCGGGTCGATGCGACCGTCGACGGCGGTGGACCGGACGTCGAGGCTGACATTCTCCTGCGCAGCAGCCGCGAAGCCGGGCAGAATAAGTGCGAAAGCGATCAGGATACGGGAAAGGGTTTGCATGGCGAAGCTTGATTGGTTACCGGACAAAGATACGCTTTCCGCAGGGGTGCGGGCTATAAAATTGTAGCAAAAAATATAGAAAATGATTCAAAGCGGGGCTGCGCCCTCGCGTGCGTGCGTGCGATTTGCCCAAAATGAATATATTTGTTAGTAAAAGAAACTGACCATAGCAACCAAACCGATATGAACCGTTTCCAAAAACTGACCCTGGCCGCCGCGCTCGCGTTGGCGGCCTCCGTTTCCCTGGCCGCGCAGCCGGCCGGCAGCGACGCCTCGCTGCCCATCTACCTGAACACCGCCTATTCCTTCGAAGAGCGGGCGACCGACCTGGTCTCCCGGCTCACCCTGGAGGAGAAGGAAAGCCTGTTGGGCAACAACATGGCGGCGGTGCCCCGGCTGAGCGTGAAGAACTACAACGTCTGGAGCGAGGCGCTGCACGGCGTGCTCTCCGGCGCCAACCCTTCCGTCGGCATCCTGGGTCCGACCTCCTTCCCGAACAGCGTCGCCATCGGTTCCACCTGGGATCCGTCCGTGGCGGAGTGGATGGCTTCTGCCATCGCCGACGAGGCGCGCGCCATCTTTCAGACCGGCACGAAGGGCCTGACCTTCTGGTCGCCGGTCGTGGAGCCGGTCCGCGACCCCCGCTGGGGCCGGACGGGCGAGTCCTACGGCGAAGATCCCTTCCTGGCGGCCGAGATGGCCCGGGGCTTCGTCCGCGGGATGATGGGCTCCGACGCGAAATACCTGAAAGCCGTCCCGACGGCCAAGCACTATTTCGCCAACAACTCCGAATTCGACCGCCACGTCAGCAGCTCGAACATGGACGGCCGCGACATGCGCGAGTTCTATCTCTATCCCTACAAACGCCTGATCGAGGACGAGCACCTGCCTTCGATCATGTCCTCCTACAACGCCGTCAACCACGTCCCGACCTCCGCCAGTACCTTCTACCTGGACACCCTGGCCCGCCGGACCTACGGCATGAAGGGCTACGTGACCGGCGACTGCGCCGCCATCCAGGATATCTGGGACGGGCATTATTATGCCGCGACCCGCGAACTGGCCACCGCGCTCGGCCTGCGGGCCGGCGTGGACTCCGACTGCGGCAGCGTCTATCAGCGTTTCGCGATCAGTGCCTACGAGCAGGGGCTCCTGCCGATGGCGGACATCGACCGCGCCCTCGTCCACATGTTCACCATCCGGATGCGGACCGGCGAGTTCGATCCCGAGCAGATGGTGCCCTACACGAAGTTCGAGCCCTCCCGCGTGAGTTCCGCCCAGAACCGCGCCCTGGCGGCGGAGATCGCCGTGCGCACCCCGGTCCTGCTCAAGAACGTCGGCAAGGCCCTGCCGCTGGACCCGAAGACCCTGAAGAGCATCGCGCTGATCGGCCCGCAGGCCGACGACGTCGAGCTCGGCCCGTATTCCGGGCGCCCGGAGCAGTCTGCGATGATTTCCCCGTACGCGGGAATCAGCAAGTATCTGAAAGACAAGGGCTATGACGTGGACGTCCGGCTGGCCGCCGGAGGTGACATCAAGAGCAAGAGCAACCTGCTTTACATCGCCTACTTCGAGGTGGAGAAGACGGACGGTTCGGTGACCCGCTACGACGCCACCAAGTACACCGCTTCCGCCGAAGGCATCACCGTGGGTTCCGGCATGGGCGAGGAAGAGCAGGTCCGCTCCATCGACGACGGCACCTGGACGGCCTATGACAACGTGGACATCACCAACATCGAGAACATCACCGTCGGCCTGAACATCCCCACCGAAGGCGGCATCGTGGAGATCCGCGTGGGCGGCCCGGACGGCAACCTGATCGGCCGCATCGAGGCCACCCGGGCCTCCGGCGCCCGCGTGGGCGGCGTGTATGGCGCCAGCATGCCGATGAAGACCAACGCCCTCAAGCTCGGTTACAACGGTCCGCAGACCGTCTATCTGGTCTATAAGGCCCCGCAGGACGCCCCGATCGACGAGGCGACCCTCAAACTCGCCCGCGAGGCCGACGTGGCCGTGGTGTTCGTCGGAACCGACGAGAACACCGCCACCGAGGAAGCCGACCGCCTGACCCTGCTCCTGCCGGGCAACCAGCTGGCCCTGATCAAGGCCGTGGCCGCCGAGAACCCGCACACCATCGTGGTGATGCAGACCCTCGGCTGCGTGGAGGTCGAGGAGTTCCGCAACCTGCCGAGCATCGGCGGCATCCTCTGGACCGGCTACAACGGCCAGGCCCAGGGCGAGGCGATGGCGCGCATCCTCTTCGGCGAAGTGTCCCCGGGCGGCAAGCTGAACGCCACCTGGTTCAAGACCGTGAAGGACCTTCCCGCCATCACCGACTACAACCTCCGCCGCAGTTCCGGCAACGTGGGCCGCACCCTGTGGTACTTCAACCGCGAAGTGTCCTATCCGTTCGGCTACGGCCTGAGCTACACGACCTTCGAGTACGCCAACTTCCGCATCAGCAAGTCCGCCATCACTCCGAACGACAAAGTCACCCTCAGCGTGGACGTGACCAATACGGGCGACTACAGCGCCGACGAGGTGGTGCAGGTCTATGTCCGCACCCCGGACAGCCCGGCTTCTCTGGAACGCCCCGCCAAGCGCCTCAAGGGCTTCCGGCGCGTGACCATCCCGCGCGGCCAGACCCGCACGGTCCGGATCGACATCGATTGTTCCGACCTCTGGTTCTGGGATGAGGCCGCGAACCGGATGACCTATGACGCCGGCCGCTACGTCTTCGAGTTTGGCTCCTCTTCGCAGGACATCCGCGGCAGCGTGACCGCCACGATGTCGGGCAGCCTGCAGCGCCGCGTCAAGACGGTCTGGGCCGAATGCGAAGCGTCCGTGCTGCGCATCGGCCAGACGGCGAAGGCCTCCTTCTCCGCCTGTATGAACGACGACAGCTTCGAGAACGGCCTCCGGGGCGTCTGGACGAGCAACAATCCTTCCGTCGCCACCGTCGATGCCGACGGCAACGTCAAGGCCGTCTCGATGGGCGTCGCCACGATCACCTGCGCCGTGTCCTATGCCGGCGAGACCAAGGAGGACAGTTTCGCCGTGAAGGTGATGCCTGACCTGGGCCTGGCCTCCCTCAAGGTGGACGGCAAGGCGGTCAGGCTGGGCGACGCCGCCCAGTACAGCTTCGTCCGCAAGGCGGGCAAGGCCCCGAAGGTGGAGGCCGTCGCGGCCGATCCCGCCATCGAGGTGAGCGTGAAGCAGGCGGACGTCGTGCCCGGCACGGCCGTCGTGACCCTCTGCGACCGGCAGACGGGCGACAGCCGCAAGCTGAGCGTGAACTTCGGCACGAAGGGCGTCTCCGACAGTTTCCAGAAACCCGTCCTCGGCCCGCAGTGGAGCTGGGTGCGCGAGGATCCCGCCCGCTGGTCGCTTAGCGAAAAGCCGGGAGCGATGCTCCTGACGACCGGGCCCGGCGACATCGTCCGCAACGGCAACGACGCCACCAACATCCTGCTGCAGAGCGCCAATACCGACTGGACGGTGGATACGAAGATGGTCTGCGCCGGCGCTCCCGCCGCCCCGGCCCAGAACGCCGGCCTGGTGGCATACGGCTGCGACGACAACTTCGTGAAGTTCGTCTATGCCGCGACCTTCAATTTCCGCCGCCCGGCGGACGCCGGCCCCGCCGCGGGGCAGCTCCAGCTGCTGGTGGAGGAGAACGGCGAGCAGAAGTCGCTCACCAGCCTGAGCCTCGAAGGGGTGGAGGGCGTGAACGACGGTCTCTGGCTGCGCCTGGTCAAGCAGGGCGACAACTACACCGCATACTATTCCGTGGACGGCCGCAAGTACGAGAAGGTCGGCACGGCGAAAGCCGTCCTCGAGGACGTCCGCGTGGGCGTGATGGCCTGTGAAGGCGCGATGCCGGCGATGGGCCGCGGCATGCCGCGCGGCGGCATGCAGATGCCGGCTCCCGCTCCGCTCAAGGTGGCCTTCGAAGAATTCAAGATCGTCAGCGGCGGCCTGAAATGATGTCCCGCAAACCGGTCATCCTGATGCTGTTCCTGCTCGCGGCCGGCCTTTTCGCCGCCCGCGGGCAGGAGCTGCGTTCAGTGGCGAAGGGAAAGCTGCAGGCCATCTGCGCGGATGCGGACGGCCACCAGTGGGCCGTCACCGACGCGGGGGAGATCCTGCGCTCGGCGGACGGTTCCTCCTGGACCGTCCTGGATTTCAATGCGGAGTACGCCGGATACTATCCCCGGATGGATTTCCGGGCCGTGGCGGCCGGCGGGGGCGCAGTGATGGTGGCCGGGCTGGATGCCGACGGCCGGCTGGCCGTCTATACCTCCAGCCGCGGCACGGTATGGAGCGCCCGTTCCCTGGAATACTCCGAAGACGGGGAGCGCGGCGTCCTGGACGTCACGCCCAGCTCGCTCAGCTACGACCCCCTGCGGGACAGTTTCTTCCTCTGCGGCAGTTCCGGGACGCTCTTCGAGATGCCGGGCTGCTCGCACTGCAACCGCCTGACGCACTATCCGACCGACACGCTCTATGCCCGCATCCAGGCGGGCTTCTCGTCGCTGCTGCTGGGCAGCGGCGGCTACCGAATCGTGGAAACGTTATAAATCAATGATATACCCTATGAAACCTATCCTTTATCTGTCCGTTGCGGCCCTGCTGCTGGCGGGTTCCGCGCTGGCCCAGACGCCGTCTCCGACCAACCTCGGCCGGAACGCCTTCCCGCAGGTGGGCAAGGACGGACGCGTCACCTTCCGGGTCAAGGCGCCGGATGCCCCCGCCCTGACCGTCAACCTGGGGAAGGACTATCCCATGACCAAGGACGCGGACGGCGTGTGGACCGCCACCACCGACCCGCAGGTCGAAGGCTTCCATTACTATTCCCTCAAGGCCGGCGGCCTTTCGTTCAACGATCCCGCCGTGCACAGCTATTTCGGTATGGGCCGCTGGGCCAGCGCCGTGGAGGTGCCGGGGGCGCCGGACGCGGCGTTCTACACCCCGCGCCAGGGCGTGCCGCAGGGTGCGGTCCGCTCCGTCCGCTTCTTCTCCAAGGTCTGCGGAGAGTGGCGCCGGATGTATGTCTATACGCCTGCCGGCTATGAGCAGAACCCCTCCGCGCGCTATCCGGTGCTGTATCTGCAGCACGGTGGCGGCGAGGACGAGACCGGCTGGATCTACCAGGGCTTCGCCGACGTGATCCTGGACAACCTGGTGGCCGACGGCAAGGCCGTGCCGATGATCATCGTGATGGTGAGCGGCGTGGCGCATCCTGCCGGCGACCCGGCCGCGGACGCTTTCGACCGGATGGTGACCGAGGACGTGATCCCCTTCGTGGACGCCCGTTTCCGCACCCTCGCCGACCGCGACCACCGTGCCGTTGCCGGCCTGTCCTGGGGCGCCAAGCAGGCCTACGACCTGGGCCTCGGCTACCGCAACCTCTTCTCCTGGGTGGGCGGCTTCAGCGGTATCATCGTCATCGGGGAGTTCCGGACCCGCCCGGCGGGCTACGAGGATCCCGAGAAATTCGCCGCCGCCTATAACGGCGTCTTCAAGGACCCCGCGTGGTTCAACGCCAATTATCACCTGGTTTTCATCGCCAACGGCGAGGCGGAAGGTTCCCACCTGAAGGGGATGTCCGGCATCCTGAAGGAGCGGGGGATCGACAACGTGTTCTACCAGTCGCCCCGCACGGCCCACGAATGGCTGACCTGGCGGCGCTGCCTGTATGAATTCGCCCAAAGACTCTTCAAATGATGACCCCCATGAAAAGATATCTCCTGATTTCCTGCGCCCTGACGGCCCTCCTGGCCGCCGGCTGCAAGCAACCCGCCGCCCCGGTGGGCATCCTGACCGAACCGACGCCGGCTTCCTCCAACGTGCCCGGGCGCGAGTTCCCCAAGGTTTATCCCGACCTGCGCGCCGAGTTCCGCATCGCCGCCCCGGAGGCACAGTCCGTCGCCGTGGACTGCGGCAAGGTCTATCCCCTCGAGAAGAATGAAGAGGGCGTCTGGTGCGGCTTCACGGAGCCCCTGGAGCCCGGTTTCCACTACTATTTCATCATCGTGGACGGGGTCCGCACCTCCGACCCCAACAGCACGCTCTTCTTCGGCTGCGGGGTGGACGCCAGCGCCATCGAGATCCCCGAAGCCGGGGTCGATTTCTACCTGGACAAGGACGTCCCGCGCGGCGAGGTGCGCATGCAGCGTTACTGGTCGCCGAGCATGAACGCCTGGCGTACCTGCTACGTCTATCTGCCGGCCGAGTACGAACAGAACCCTTCCAAGCGCTATCCGGTGCTGTACCTGCAGCACGGCGGCGGCGAGGACGAGACCGGCTGGATGCGCCAGGGCCACGCCGACATCATCCTGGACAACCTCCTGGCGGAGAAGAAGGCCGTCCCGATGCTGATCGTCTGCGACTACGGCCAGGCGGGCGACTTCGCCAAGATCCTCCTGGACGAGACCATCCCGATGATCGACAAGACCTACCGGACCGTTCCCGACGCGAAGCACCGGGCGATGGCGGGCCTGTCCTTCGGCGGCGGCCAGAGCTGGTCCATCGGACTGAAGCACCCCGAGGTCTTCTCCTCCATCGGCATTTTCTCTTCCGGCATGTTCGGGGGAGTGGGCCCCGGCGCCTACGCGCCCTTCAGCGTGGAGAGCCAGCTGCCCGAACTGCAGGCGGACCCCGCCGCTTTCAACGCCGCACACGACGTGTTCTACATGTCCTGCGGCGAGGGTGACCCGCGCATCGAGCACACCCGCAAGGCCGCCGAGGCCCTGCAGGCCGCCGGCGCGGAGGTAATCTTCTCGGCCTGGCCGGGCGGCCACGAATGGCAGCCCTGGCGCAAGTCGCTCCACGAATTCTGCCAACTGATCTTCAAATAGCCTATGAAACGCTTTTTACTCATCGCCGCTGCGGCGCTCTGCCTGGGCGCGTGCGCAAAGCAGGTGCCCGGCCAGGTCAAGGTAACCGGCGGCACCGTCCAGGGTACGGTCCTGGAAGACATGACGGTTTACAAGGGCATTCCCTTCGCGGCGCCGCCCGTGGGCGCGTTGCGCTGGAAGGCGCCCCAGCCCGTGGTGGCCTGGGACGGTGTCCTGGAATGCAAGGATTTCGCCCCCAACCCGATGCAGGGGAACGGCGAAGGATGCAGCGAGGACTGCCTTTACCTGAACGTCTGGACCCCGGCCCGGAGTCCGAAAGAGCAACTCCCCGTGATGGTGTGGATTTACGGCGGCGGCTTCGCCGGCGGCGCCACCTCCTACTATGACGGCGCGGACCTGGCCCGGAAGGGCGTGATCCTGGTGAGCGTGGCCTACCGCGTGGGCAAGCTCGGCTTCCTGTCCCTGCCGGAACTCTCGGCGGAGGACCCGAACGGCGTCAGCGGCAACTACGGCCTGCTGGACCAGATCGCCGGCCTGCAGTGGGTGAAAGACAACATCGCCAAGTTCGGCGGCGATCCCGGCAACGTGACCATCTTCGGCGAGTCCGCCGGCGGCATCTCCGTGAGCATGCTCTGCGCCTCGCCGCTCGCGAAGGGCCTCTTCCGGCGCGCCATCTCCCAGAGCGGCGGCTCCTTCGGCCCGACGAATCCCCAGTCCTATCCCGGTGAGAACATGCAGACCCTCGCCGTCGCCCAGGAGGCCAACGCGACCTGGGCGAAAGGCGCTTTCGGCGCGGACTACACGCTCGAGCAGCTGCGTGCCGCGGACGTCAAGGCGGTGATGGGCGGCTTCGGCGGCTCCGGCGGCTGGCCGGTGACGGACGGCTGCGTGATCCCGGATGACCAGTACAAGCTCTACGAGGCAGGGAAGTACAACGACGTGGACGTGCTGATCGGCTACAATTCCGACGAAGGGCTCAGCTTCGGCTTCGCCCGCGGAGGCGGCAGCCACCAGGACCAGGTGCGCGCCCGTTATGAGAAATATGCCGACGCGCTCCTGGCGGCCTACCCGGTGGAAGCCGACGGCACGGTGGGCAAGACCGCCCGCGACCTGACCCGCGACGCCGCCTTCGGCTGGCAGACCTGGACCTGGGCGCGCCTGCAGGAGAAGACCGGGCAGGGGAAGGTCTGGCTCTACTACTTCGACCAGCATCCCGACTATCCGGCGGACAACCCGCGTTTCGGCCAGGGTTCCCCGCACGGCCAGGACGTGGCTTACGTGTTCGGCAATCCCGAGGAGGTGCAGCCCACCGACAAGGCCCTCTCCGGCTGGATGATGGATTACTGGACCAACTTCGCCAAGACCGGCGACCCGAACGGCGATGGCCTGCCCGCCTGGCCGCGCTTCCGGAACGACGCCCCGCAGACGATGGTGCTGACGGGCGGCGGCTGCCACGCGGCCCCCGTTCCGTCCGAGGCGGCGATGAAGGTGCTGGACGAGTATTTCGCCTGGCGCCGCAGCCAAGAGTAATCATTTATTGGACAAAGAATTATGAGACGACTGTTTCTCGCCTCCCTGGGGCTTGCGGCCTGCCTGGCGCTCGGTGCCCAGAATCCGGTCATCCGGACTTCCTATACCCCGGACCCGGCGCCTTATGCGCACGGTGACAGGCTCTACCTGGCCGTCGATCACGACGAAGACGACGCCACCTACTTCAAGATGAAGGACTGGCAGCTCTACTGCACGGAGGACATGGTCAACTGGACCTACCTCGGCACGCCCGTCTCCACCGCGACCTTCCCCTGGGCCTTCCAGGGCGACCGCGCCTGGGCCTCCCAGCTGGTCGAGAAGGGCGGGAAATGGTACTGGTACGTCTGCCTGACGGAGGCGGCCACGCGCGGGGATGCGCTGGCCGTCGCCGTGGCGGACGACCCGCAGGGTCCCTATGTGGACGCCGTCGGCGGCCCGCTGGCCCGGGGTTTCGGCTTCATCGATCCTACCGTCTTCCTGGATGACGACGGCAGCGCCTGGCTCGTCTGGGGCAACAAGGGCTGCTGGTACGGCCGCCTGGGGGACGACATGGCTTCCTTCCCGGACGGCTGGAAGGAAATCCCCGGCTGGGGCGACCCGGCCTGCTTCGGTCCGGAATCGATGAAACCCGACTGGTCCGACGGGGGCAAGGAAAAGATGATGGTCGGCTATGAGGAAGGCCCCTGGCTCTACAAGCGCGACGGCATCTACTACCTGTCCTACCCGGCCGGCGGCGTGCCCGAACACATGGCCTATTCGACCGCTCCCTCCATCCACGGGCCCTGGACCTACCGCGGCCGCATCATGGACGAGGCGGAGAACAGTTTCACCATCCACGGCGGCAACGTCGATTTCCGCGGACACCACTACATGTTCTACCACAACGGCGCCCTGCCCAACGGCGGCGGCTTCCACCGCTCGGCCTGCGTGGAGGAATTCGAATTCGGCGCGGACAATTCCATCCCCTTCATCCCGTTCACGGAAAAAGGCGTGGAGCCGCTGGGGACCGTCAACCCCTACGTGATGGTGCAGGCGGAGACCATGGCCGACTCCTGGGGCCTGAAGACCGACCGCGAAGCGGGGAAGCGCCACTGGGTGACGCACGTCCACAACGGCGACTGGCTCCGGGTGCGGAACGTGGACTTCGGCGAGCAGCCGGCAGTGCTGGTGTCGCTGGAGATGCTCAATTTCCGGAACCCGGGTACCGTGGACTTCTTCCTGGACGACATGGGCGGACGGCCCGTGGCCTCCGTGCCGGTGAACGGGGAGAACATGCTGGTGAAGGCGTCCGTAAGCGAACGCGCCAGGGGCGTGCACGACCTCTACCTGCTCTTCCGCGGCGGCGACGGGGAACTCTTCGACCTCGACTGGTGGGTGTTCAACAACCACCTGAACATGCCCCTCATCCAGACCAAATACACCGCCGACCCGGCGCCGATGGTCCACGACGGCACGGTCTATCTGTACACCACGCATGATGAAGACGGGGCCAAGGGCTTCCAGATGTTCGACTGGCTCCTGTATACCAGCACCGACATGGTGAACTGGACCGATCACGGCGCCGTGGCCTCGCTGGACGATTTCGCCTGGTACGACGGCAAGAACGGCGCCTGGGCCGAATGCGTGGTGGAGCGGAACGGCAAGTTCTACATGTACTGCCCCATCCACGGCCACGGCATCGGCGTCCTGGTGGCGGACACGCCTTTCGGTCCCTTCAAGGACCCGCTGGGCGAGCCGCTGGTCTGGCAGAAGGAGCACTGGGAGGACATCGACCCCTCGGTCTTCATCGACGACGACGGCCAGGCCTACATGTACTGGGGCAACCCGAACGTCTATTGGGTCAAGCTGAACGAGGACATGGTGTCCACCAGCGGCCCTATCCACAAACTCGACTACAAGATCGAGCACTACCAGGAAGGCCCCTGGTTCTACAAGCACGACGGGCGGTATTACCTCGCCTTCGCCTCGACCTGCTGCCCGGAGGGCATCGGCTATGCGATGGCCGACAGCCCGGAGGGGCCCTGGAAGTCGATGGGACACATCATGGACCGCACCTGGCGTACCCGGGGCAACCATCCCGGCATCATCGACTACAAGGGACAGTCCTACGTCTTCGGCCTCAATTACGACTTGTGGCACCTGACTACGTTCCAGCACGCCGAGCAGCGGAGCGTATCCGCCGCGCCGATGTATTACGAGCCCGACGGATCCATCCGCAAGGTCCCGTACTGGCTGGACAACGTGCTGGAGCAGATCGAGCCCTTCGACCCGTACCGCCGGGTGGAGGCGGAGACGATGGCCTGGGGCTACGGCCTCAAGACCCGCAAGGATGGGGAGCGCGGCATCGTGGTGAATGACATCGACGCGGGTGAGCATCTGCTCGTGAAGGGGGTGGACTTCGGCAAGAAGGGCGCCCGCAGCCTGACCGCCTGCGTGAAGGCGGAGGCGCCCGGCTGCATCGAAGTGCACCTGGACGCGCCGGACGGTCCGCTCGCGGGAACCCTGGCCGTCAAGCCCGGCAAGGGCTGGACGCAGCAGAACTGCCGCCTGAGCGCCGCCAAGGGTGTACACGACCTGTATTTCGTCTTCACGGAAGGCGGATTCGAATGGGACTGGTGGAGAATCAAGTAAAGAATGGATATGCGTATTCTTAAATGGATCCTTGCGGCGGGGCTCGCCGCCTGCCTCGCGGGCTGTGCGACGCCGCGGACGCACTGCGTCAACCCGCTGACCTACACCGACATCCCGGACAACGACGTGATCCGGGTGGGGGAGGACTACTACATGGTCAGCACCACGATGTATTTCTGCCCCGGCGCACCCGTGATGCAGTCGCGCGACCTGGTGCACTGGCGCATCGTGGACTATATCTACGATTACCTCGCTGACGACGACATCTACAACCTGCGCGACGGGGCGAACGCCTATGGCAAGGGCCAGTGGGCCACCTCGCTGCGTTACGAGAACGGCCGCTTCTGGGCGCTGTTCATCGCGAACGACCAGCGCAAGACCTACATCTACTCCACGCCGGAAATCGGCACCAAATGGACGCGCCAGGTCATCGACCGGCCCTTCCACGACGCCTCGCTCCTTTTCGAGGACGGCCGTGTCTACGTGGTCTGGGGCAACGGCGAGATCCGCATCACCGAACTCGAACCGGACTTCTCCGGCGTAAAGGAGGGCGGGGTGGACCAGGTGCTCTTCACGAGTCCGCGCGAGGGCTATAACCTCCGTGCCGAAGGCGCCCACGTCTATCACATCGGCGACTGGTACTACGTCCTCGTCATCGACTGGCCTTCCGGCGGTCCGCGCACGGAAACCTGCTGGCGCAGCCGCACCCTGCTCGGGGAATACGAGCCCAAGACCATCCTGCAGGGCCAGTTCGACGGCCGCCAGGACGGCGTTGCCCAGGGCGCCATCATACAGACGCAGCACGGCGACTGGTACGCGATGATGTTCCAGGACCATGGCGCCGTGGGCCGCATCCCCACACTGCAGCCCGTTACCTGGGTGGACGGCTGGCCCGTCCTGGGTGACAACGGCGTGCCCGTCAAGGAGTTCGACGTGAACCTGCCCCCCGACGGGCAGGACTACGTCTGGGCCTCCGACGAGTTCGATTCCGACCGGCTCGCCCTCGTCTGGCAGTGGAACCACAAGCCGCTGGACGGCTGCTGGTCGCTGACCGAGCGTCCGGGCTGGCTGCGACTTACCACCGGTCAGCTCGCCACCGGCCTGCCCGATGCGCGCAACACCCTGACCCAGCGCACGTTCGGGCCGCAGTGCACGAGCGAGATCCTGCTGGACGGCTCCGGGCTGAAGCCGGGCGATTTCGCGGGCCTGAGCGCTTTCCAGAGCTGCCGGGCCGACATCGGCCTGCGCCGCACGGACGCCGGACTGGAACTCTATGCCATCCAGGAAGTCCCGCAGCGCGGCCCCAGCCGCACGATGACCCGCGTACAGAAGGAAATCCTCTGCGTACCGGCGGTCAAGGAGACCGTACAGCTGATGATCCGCTACGACTTCGACACGGACCAGGCCTGGCTGGGCTACTGCTGGGGCGAAGTAGGGCATGCCTCCGGCGACAGCGCGGGCATGATGCTCGGCTGGGTCGAGCTCCCCGAGCCGCTCCAGATGCGCTACACCCTCGACTACTTCACCGGCTACCGCAGCGCCCTCTACTGCTATTCCACCCGCGAGCTGGGCGGCCACGCCGATTTCGACTGGTTCCACCAGAAATAAACGCCGCCCGACATGAGAAAAACCGCCATTACGCTCCTTTTCCTGGCCTTCGCCGTTTGTTCCGCGAAGGCGCAGGAAGCCGTTTCCGTCCAGTTCTACACCCCGTCCGTCGTCCGCATCGTCAAGGGCGGCCCGGCCCCGGCGGGGAGTTTCGCCGTCACGGCGGAACCCCAGTCCGTCCCGGTCAGGACTTCCGTCTCGAAAAGCGGCACCACCTACGCCAGTTCCGCGCTCAAGGTGAGCGTGGACGCTGCGGGCTGCGTCCGCTTCCTGACCCCGAAAGGCAAACTCCTGCTCAAAGAAGGCGCCTGGGGCTTCGAGACCCGCACCGAAGGCCCGGACAAAGGCGCACGCATCGTCCGCCAGCGTTTCCTGCCCGAGGCGGACGAGCCCTTCTACGGTCTCGGCATCCTGCAGGACGGCGCCCTGTCGCTGCGCGGCAAGACGCGCCGGATGATCCAGGGCAACACCGAGGACTTCGTCTCCATCGTCCAGTCCGTCAAGGGCTACGGCATCTTCTGGGACAATACCTCCCCGACCGTGTTCCGCGACGACGCGGAGGGGATGCTCTTCGAGTCCGAGGTGGGGGAGGCCGTGGACTATTACTTCATCTGGGGCGGCGACGCCGACGGGGTGATCGCGGGCATCCGCGGTCTCACCGGCCACGTGCCGATGCTGCCGCTCTGGAGTTACGGCTTCATGCAGAGCCGCGAGCGCTACAAGAGCAGCAAAGAGCTGCTGGACGTGCTGCACGGCTACCGCGACCGCGGCATCCCCATCGACTGCGTCATCCAGGACTGGCAGTACTGGGGCAACAACTACCAGTGGAATGCGATGGAGTTCCTGAGCGACGACTTCCGCAATGCCCAGGCGATGATCGACGAGGTGCACGCCCAGCACGCGAGACTGATGATTTCCATCTGGGCCTCCTTCGGCCCGATGACCAAGGCGTACCGCGAACTGGCCCCAAAGGGCCTGCTCTTCGACTTTCAGACCTGGCCGCAGTCCGGCCTGACCGACTGGCCTCCGCGCCGGGACTATCCTTCCGGCGTGCGCCCTTACAACCCCTTCTCGCAGGAGGCCCGCGACATCTATTGGAACAACCTGCTCCGCCTGGAGAACATGGGCATCGACGCCTGGTGGATGGACTCCACCGAGCCGGACCATCTCGACTTCAAGGAGAGCGACCTGGACATCGACGCCGGCATCGGCTCTTTCCGCAAGGTCCGCAACGCCTTCCCGCTCGCTTCCGTGCAGGGAATCTATGAAAAACAGAAGACGGTCTCCGAACGCCGCGTGATGATTCTCACCCGCTCGGCCTGGGCCGGTCAGCAGCGCACCGGCGCCAATACCTGGAGCGGTGACGTGGGCTCCTCCTGGGAGTCGTTCCGCGCCCAGCTTCCCGCCGGCCTGGGATTCGCCCTGACCGGCAACCCCAACTTCAACTCCGACTGCGGCGGCTTCTTCCCGAATGGCTACAACCGCCGCGGCGAGACGGCCTCCTGCTCGCGCAACCCGCTCTTCCAGGAACTGTACGTGCGCTGGCTGCAGTACGGGGCCTTCTGCCCGATGATGCGCAGCCACGGCGAGAGCTCCCGCCGCGAGATATGGGAATTCGGCGCCCCCGGCGAGCCGGTGTACGACGCCATCGAGAAGACCATCCGCCTGCGCTATGCGCTGCTGCCGTACATCTACTCCGTCTCGCACGAGGTCACGGCGGCCGACGGCACCTTCCAGCGGGCGCTGGTGATGGATTTCCCGGCCGACAGGGCCGTCTGGGAATGCCCCGACGAGTTTCTCTTCGGCCGCTCGCTGCTCGTCGCCCCGGTCGTGCACGCCCAGTACACCCCGGAACAGGTCCGCTTCGACGACACGCCGGTGGACTTCGCTGCGGAGCGCAGCACGCAAGTATATCTGCCGAAGGGCTGTGACTGGTACGACTTCTGGACCGGACAACGCCTCAAGGGCGGACAGACCCTCACCCGGGCCACGCACCTCGACACGGTGCCGCTCTACGCCCGTGCGGGCGCCATCATCCCGCTCGGCCCGGACGTGCAGTACAGCGGCGAGAAGCCCTGGGACGACCTGGAAATCCGCGTGTTCCCCGGCGCCGACGGCCGCTTCCTCCTCTATGAGGACGAAGGCGACAGCTACCGCTACGAGCAGGGCGCCTGCTCCGGAATCGAATTCACCCTCCGCGGCCGGACCCTCGGCATCGGTGCGCGCAACGGCTCCTTCCCGGGCATGCTGCAGCAGCGCCGGTTCCGCATCGTGACCCCCGACGGCACGGTCCGCGAAGTACAATATGACGGCTCAGCCCTGACCATACGCCTGTAATGATGAAAAGAATCCTCCTTCTCCTGCTGGCCCTGCCGGCCTGCTGCGCGGCGCTTTCCGCGCAGGACAAGCTCTATGCTGACGAATTCCCCCTCGGGGACGTCACCCTGCTGGACGGTCCGCTCAAGCACGCGCGCGACCTGAACGTCCGGACCCTGCTGCAGTATGACTGCGACCGCCTGCTGGCCCCTTACCGCAAGGAAGCGGGGCTGGAACCCAAGGCCCCGGCCTATCCCAACTGGGACGGCCTGGACGGCCACGTGGCGGGCCACTACCTGACGGCGATGGCCATCAACGCCGCCACCGGTGACGCGGAATGCCGGCGCCGGATGGAATACATGCTGGGCGAACTGCAGCTGGTGGCCGACACCAACACCCGCGAGCACCCGGACTGGGGGCTCGACTACGTGGGCGGCTTCCCCGGCAGCGCCGCGCTGTGGACCGAGTTCAAGGCAGGGGAGTTCCGTCGTTATTTCAGCGCCTGGGCGCCTTTCTACAACCTCCACAAGATGTTCGCCGGCCTGCGGGACGCCTGGGTGTACTGTGGCAGCGAACAGGCGCGCACCCTCTTCCTGCGTTTCTGCGACTGGGCCGTGTGGATCACTTCCGGCCTGTCCGACGAGCAGATGGAAGACATGCTGCGCAACGAGCACGGCGGCATGAACGAGGTGCTCGCCGACGCGTACGCCATCAGCGGCGACCGGAAATACCTGGACTGCGCCCGCCGCTTCTCGCACAAGCTGCTGCTGGACGCGATGCGCGACCACGAGGACATCCTGGACAACATGCACGCCAACACCCAGGTGCCCAAGGCGGTCGGCTTCACGCGCATCGCGGAGCTGGACGGCGACGCCGGCTACCTGGAGGCGGGCCGCTGGTTCTGGGAGAACGTGACCGGCAGCCGCAGCCTCGCCTTCGGCGGCAACAGCCGCCGGGAGCATTTCCCGAGCAAGGACGCATGCATCGACTTCATCCGCGACATCGACGGACCGGAGTCCTGCAATACCTATAATATGCTCAAGCTCACGGAAGACCTGCACCGCCTCAGCCCCGAGGCGCGCTACGCGGAATTCTACGAGCGGGCCCTCTTCAACCACATCCTCTCCACCCAGCACCCCGAGCACGGCGGCTATGTGTACTTCACCTCCGCCCGGCCGCGCCATTACCGCAACTATTCCGCCCCCAACGAGGCGATGTGGTGCTGCGTGGGAACGGGGATGGAGAACCACGGCAAATACGGCCAGTTCATCTACACCCACAGCGGCAAGAACCTGTATGTCAACCTCTTTGCCGCCTCCGAACTGAACTGGCGCGAAAAGGGCGTCACGCTGCGCCAGGAGACGGATTTCCCCTACGGGGAGTCCGCCGTGCTGCGCGTCACGGACGGCCGCGCCCGCTTCGCCCTGCTGGTCCGCAAGCCGGCCTGGGTGAAGGACGGCGCCTTCGAAGTGCGGGTGAACGGCCGCCTGAAGCGCCGCGCCTCCGCCGCCCCCGCCGGCTACGTGCGCATCGCGCGCCGCTGGAAGAAGGGCGACGCGGTGGAACTGCGCTTCCCGATGGCGGACCGCGTGGAGCACCTGCCCAACGTGCCGCAGTACGTGGCCCTGATGCACGGTCCCATCCTCCTCGGCCAGAAGACCGGCACGGAAGACCTCAAGGACCTGATCGCGGATGACAGCCGCTTCGGCCAGTATGCCGGCGGCACCCGGCTGCCCATCGCCGGGGCGCCCTTCATCGTGGCGGACGATATCGACGGAATCGCCGCGCAGCTGGAGCCCGTGCCCGGCGCGCCCCTGCATTTCCGCCTCGCCGCGGACGTGCACCAGCGCATCGAGGGCGAACTGCAGCCCTTCTTCGAGATCCACGACGCCCGCTATATGATGTACTGGCTGGCGATGACCCCGGACGCCTACGCCTCCTACCTGGAGGAGACGGCCCGGGAAGAAGCGGCCCTCGCCGCACTGGACGCCCGCACCCGCGACAAGGTCCAGCCGGGCGAGCAGCAGCCGGAGACCGACCACAAGATGCAGACGGACGGATCCGTGACGGGCAACGACAACGACGTCTTCTACCGCGACGCCCGCAACGGCCGTTCCTTCAGCTACCTGATGCGCACCGGCGGCCGCGGCGGGGTATCCCTGTTCCTGAAATACTGGGGCGTGGGCGAGTGGAAGACGCGCGAATTCGACATCTTCGTGGACGGCACCCTGCTGAAATCCGTCAACAACACCGGCCGCTGGAACACCTCCTCGTTCATCACGGAGGAGTTCCCGGTGCCCGACGCCCTGGTCCGCGGACGCGACGCGGTGCGGGTGAAATTCGTCGCGCACCCCGGCAAACAGACCGGCGGCATCTACGAAGTCCGCCTGGTGGACACGGAAATTTGATACATTCCCGAGAAATTGCTATCTTTACACGATATGAAAACTCCTAAAGCTCTCCTGCTGGCGCTCTGCGCCCTGGCCGCCCTCTCCTGTGCGAAACAGGAAGGCAACCGTTTCTACAAACTGTCCAACAAATCCGGGATGGAAGTGACCGTCACCAACTTCGGCGGCCGCATCACGTCCATCGTCCTGCCCGACAAGGACGGGGTGAAGCGGGACGTCGTCCTGGGCTTCGACAAGGTCGAGGACTACTATCCCGAGAACAACCAGACCGACTTCGGCGCCTCCATCGGCCGCTATGCCAACCGCATCGCGCAGGGCAAGTTCACCCTGGACGGCGTGGAGTACGACCTCCCGAAGAACAATTTCGGCCACTGCCTGCACGGCGGTCCGACCGGCTGGCAGTACCAGCCCTACAAGGTCATCGAGGCCGACGCCCGCCATATCAAGCTGCGGATGGACTCCCCGGACGGCGACAACAACTTCCCGGGCGCCGTCACCGCTTTCGTGACCTACACCCTCACGGACGACAACCGGATCGACATCGCCTATGAGGCCGTCACCACGGCCCCGACGATCATCAACATGACCAACCACTCCTATTTCAACCTGTCCGGCAACCCGGCGGAGCACAGCATCTGCGACGACGTCCTGTACGTCAACGCCTCGGCCTTCACCCCGGTGGACGACACCTACATGACCACCGGCGAGATCCTCCCGGTCGCAGGCACTCCGATGGACTTCACCACGCCCCACAAGGTCGGCGACCACATCACCGAGTTCGAGTTCGAGCAGCTGAAGAACGGCAACGGCTACGACCACAACTGGGTGCTCGACACCCGCGGCAGCCTCGACGAGGTGGCGGCCGAACTCTACTGCCCGGAAACCGGCATCGACCTGAAGGTCTATACCGACGAGCCCGGCATCCAGGTCTATTCCGGCAACTTCCTCGACGGCACCGTGACCGGCAAGGGCGGGGTGGTGTACCAGCAGCGCACCGGCATCTGCCTGGAGACGCAGCACTATCCCGACAGCCCGAACAAGCCGCAGTGGCCCTCCGTCGTGCTCCGTCCCGGCGAGACCTACCACAGCCGCTGCATCTTCGCCTTCAGCGTGAAATAATCCTTAAACGTGTCATACAATGCTTAAATTCCTGCCTTTACAGGCTGCGGACCTGAACCGCATCTCCCTCGCATCCTGGGACTGGATCGTCATCGGAATCTTCTTCCTGGCGATGGTCTGGATTTGCTGGGACGTTTCCCGCAAGAAGAAAGAGACTTCCGGTGACTACTTCCTGAGCGGCCGCAGCGCCACCTGGATCGCCATCGGCGCATCCATCTTCGCCTCCAACATCGGCTCCGAGCACCTCATCGGCCTGGCCGGCACCGGCGCCTCCGCCGGCATGGCGCAGGCCCACTGGGAGATCCAGGGCTGGATGATCCTCATCCTCGGCTGGGTCTTCG
>CAMVGM010000026.1 GCA_947167015.1 uncultured Bacteroidales bacterium | reverse complement strand
AGTCGACCGGCTTGCCGCAGGAACCGGGCACGTACTTGGTCCAGTGCTCATAGGCGAGCAGCGGGCAGGCCTCGGTCATGCCGTAACCCACGAGGTAGGGAAACTTGATCTTCTTGAAGATGCGCTCGACCTCCGGGTTGAGGGCGGCGCCGCCCATGATGAACTCCTCGACGTTGCCGCCGAAAGCCTGCACGAGGCCGTCCTTGACCTTCTTGTAGATGATCTGGTTGACGCCGGGAACCTTCAGGAGGAACTTCACGGCGGGCTTGTCCAGCGTCGGTTTGATCTTGGACTTGTAGATCTTCTCCATCACGAGGGGGACGGTGATGAGCAGGTAGGGCTTTACGTCGGCGAAGGCCTTCAGCAGGGTGGCCGGGGTAGGGGCCTTGCCCAGCCAGTAGATGGCGGTGCCGTTGCAGAGCGGATAGATGAACTCGATCACCAGGCCGTACATGTGGGCCATCGGGAGCATCGAGACCATCTTGTCGCCGGCGGGAACGTGGCGCTGGCTGAAATCGACGTTCGCGCTGAAGTTGCGGTAGGTCAGCATGACGCCCTTCGGGTCGCCGGTGGAGCCGGAAGTGTAGTTGATGGTGGACAGGTTGTCCCAGTTGTCGGTCGGGAAGACGACGTCGCCGGGGCCGAAGCCGTCGGGCCACTTGGCCGCGAACAGGGCGTCCATCTCGCCGTAGATGGCGGCGATCTCGTCGCTGGCGGCGTAGAGGAGCTTCCAGGTGTCGACGTCCACGACGAAGCGGACGGCCGGCATCTTGGCGATGTCCATCTGCTTGAACTTGTCCTCGTTGGTGAAGAGGGCGATGCTCTCGGAGTGGTTCGTCAGGAAACAGGCGTTGTCGGCGGTGAAGTCGGCGAGCAGCGGGACGATCACGGTCTCGTAGGTATTGACGGCGAGATAGGACATGCCCCAGCGGGCGCCGTTGCGGGCCCAGAGGGCGATCTTGTCGCCTTTCTTGATGCCGAGTTTCTCGAATACGAGGTGGAATTTTTCAATCTGGATGGCCATCTGGCCATAGGTGAAGGACTCTCCGCCGATGCTGTTGAGGGCGGCCTTGTCCCAGTACTTGCGCGTCGCGTTCTGCAGACGCTCCAGGTAGTGCGGATATTTTTCCATGTAGAGTTTTTTGTGGTATTGTTCCAAATCAGTTTGCAAAATTAATCTCCCCGGCGTTTTTTTGCAATCACGCGTGTGCGTATGTGGCGAATTATTCCGATATTTGGGGTGAAATCAAGCCATTGGGGGTGAAATATGGAAAAGAAAAGACCGATCGTCGCACTCATCTACGATTTTGACGGGACGCTCTCTCCGGGCAACATGCAGGAATTCGGCTTTATCCAGGCCGTCGGCAAGACGGCCGACGAATTCTGGCGGATGAGCGACAGCATCGCCATCGGGCAGGATGCCTCGAACGTGCTCTCCTATATGAAGTTGATGTACGATGAGGCGAAGAAGAACGGCATCCGGCTGCGCCGGGAAGAATTCCGCCGTTTCGGCCAGGACATCCAGCTGTTCGACGGGGTGCGGGAATGGTTCCGCCTGGTCAACGACTACGGCCGTGCGCGCGGCGTGAAGATCGAGCACTACATCAACTCTTCCGGCCTCAAGGAAATCATCGAAGGCAGCCCCATCGCCCACGAATTCAAGCACGTCTTCGCCGGCACCTTCATCTACGACGCGGAAGGGGAGGCGGAGTGGCCGGGCATCGCCGTGGACTACACCGCCAAGACGCAGTTCCTCTTCAAGATCAGCAAGGGCATCTTCAGCGCCCGGGACAACAAGCAGGTGAACGCCTCGATGGCCGAGGACAAGAAGCGCATCCCCTTCTCGCACATGATCTACTTCGGCGACGGGGATACCGACGTGCCCTGCATGAAGATCGTCGGCATGTTCGGCGGCCATTCGATCGCCGTCTATGACCCCGGGAACGAGCGGAAGAAGGCCACGGCGGCCAAGCTCAAGCACCAGGGGCGCGTCACCTTCGCCGTGCCGGCCGTCTATACGCCGGACGCCCCCGCCTTCCGCGTGGTCACGGCCATCATCGACAAGATCAAAGCTGATTCCGTGCTTGCACGGCTCTCGAAATAGCAACCAAACCTTTCTGTTATGGACTGCAGGAAAAGACTGTATGTAATCGTCGAAAAGGGCCGGCGGTCGGATGTCCTGAGCATCGCTTACGACTGCCTGATGTTCGTCGCCATCCTCGTGAGCATCGTCTCGCTGATGTTCGTGGAAGACTACCCGATCTTCAAGTGGTTCGAAATCGTCACCGTCACCATCTTCATCCTGGACTACATCTTCCGCTGGTGCACGGCGGACTTCAAGCTGGGAAAAGGCAAGTGGTCGTTCCTGCTGTACCCGGTCACGCCGATGGCCATCATCGACCTGCTGTCCATCCTTCCGGCCCTGAGCATCCTCAAACCGGGCTTCAAGATCCTCAGGATCACGCGTCTGTTCAAGGTCCTGAGAATGTTTAAGTTCCTTCGCTATTCCGACAAGATAGAACTCCTCTGGGGCGTCCTGAAAAAAGAGAAGAAGGTGCTGCTCTCGGTCCTGGGCTTCGCCGTCTTCTACGTGTTCGTCACGGCCCTTGTGATGTTCAACGCCGAACCGCACGTCAATCCGGAAACGGGCACCACCACCTTCAGGACCTTCTTCGACGCCCTGTACTGGGCGACCGTCACGCTGACCACGGTCGGCTACGGCGACCTGTGCCCCACTTCGGACCTCGGCCGTTTCGTCAGCATGCTGTCCTCGCTCTTCGGCGTCGCCATCATCGCCCTCCCGTCGGGCGTCATCACGGCGAGTTACCTCGAAGAGCTGCGCTCCCGGCGGGAAGAGGATGAACGCGGCACCTCAGACGAGGAAAGCTAGTTCCCCGGAAGATAATTGTTGAGGGAAACGATGATCCGCTCGTTTTCCCGGGGGATCCTGTTCTTCTTGATGATGTCCCCGAATTCCGGGTCGATCTTCAGAAGGAGCTTGACCATCGCGTCCGGGATCCAGTAGGAGGTGCCCCCGTCCTCGTTGTAGCCGGCGAAGTATAGGAAGATGGACTTCTGGATCGGGTTCCCGTCCTCGTCCAGCACCTTGATGGGCCGGCAGTCACCCTCGTCATAAACCTCCTTGGCCACGTAGTAGCGGCTCCCCAGCATGATGTAGGGCATCTCGTCGCCCCGGATCTTGCTCTTCGGCGTCAGGTCCGTGAACTTGTCCACGTGCTCGCCCAGCGCCTCCTTCGTGAGGGGGATGCCGTAGGGCTTCAGCGAATTCTGGTAATAAGTCAGGGTCCCGCTGCCCTCCTCGGTCGTGAAGATCTTGACGTTCTGCTGGGAAATGACGCGCAGGAAATCCGCCAGCTCCCGGGTGTTGATGGCATCCTTCCCGTCGATCAACTCGTTCTGGTAGGACTTCTTGACATACATGCAGAGGTAGTCGTCTCCCAGGTGGAAGGAGAGCACGGAGCCCTTGCCGACGAACTGGGTCCGGCTGCTCATCTTCAGGAAACTGGACTCATCGGCCTGCATGGCCGAGAGGCAGACGGGGTAGAAGGGCTTGGAAACGTTCTCTCCCTTGATCGCGTGATGCTGCATCACCTCGCTCGAGATGATCGGCCAGGACGTGCTTGTTGGCACGGCGATGCAGATGGAATTGTCGTAGTCATAGACGTTGCCCACGTCCTTGTACTCCTCCTCTAGGCAGCGCACGGCGGAGCCGCCGCCGATGAACAGCAGGGTGACGTCGTCGCTCCGGGAGATCCACCCCCAGACGGAAGCGATCAGCAGCCCGGCGAAGGCCAGGGTGGCCAGCCAGGACCAGATCTTCAGGTTCTTGATCGTCTTCTTCGGGGAGGTCTTCGCGCTCTCCATCAGGGCGTCCACCTCCTGGATCAGCCGCTCCTTGACCTTGTATTCCAGGTCTTCCAGGTTGGAGTATTCGATATAGTACGAGTCGCAATGGTCGCTGATGAGGCGCTCCAGCTCCAGGAATTCCGGGGTCCGCTCCTGGCCGTCTTTCATGAAAACGTACATCTTCGGCGTGCCGGTCTTCTTGAACTGCTCGGAAGCCAGCAGGAACTCTTCCTTGGTCTTCTCGCCCATCCGGCCTTCGATGATGAAGAGGATGATGTCCGTCTTGTTCATGATGAACTCGTCATACTCGGCCTGGTTGTCGCCCAGGTTGACGTACGAGAACATGTTCAGCGTGACGGGGCAGCCTTTCAGGCGGTTCTCGCCGTTGAGGTTGTTGACGAGGGCCTTCAGGGTCAGCCGGTGTTCTTTCAGCCGCTTGGCGCCGGAAACAAAAATCGTCAGGTCGTTTTTCATGAATTATCTTGTTTTTTCGTTTTCTAGGATGTATGGGATATTGCACATGAGCAGCGTGTCCTTCTCCTGGTCGTGCAGCAGTTCGTCGAAGGGTGCGATGTCCAGGTGGATGAACTTCTCGTTCTTCAGGTATTTGAAGTGCTCGCGGTCCGAGCGCAGTTCCTTGACGGCGGGGAAGTAGCCCAGCATCAGCACGGAAGACATCCAGCGGCGGTGTTCCACCTCGGAGACGGCCTCCAGCTGCGCGTCCGTCAGCGCGTCGAAGACCTCCTTCCGGGCTTCCAGGCCGAAGCAGCGGAGGAGCATCGGCATGAAGTTGGAACTGGCGATGCTGGACAGCTTGTGCGCCTGCGGGAGGTCCTTCCACGCGGCGTCCGCGTCCGGGGCGGGCGGGTTGCCGTACTCCAGGTCATAGACCCGGTTGACCCGCTTCCCGCAGGTGGTCCGCCTGAGATAGAGGGCGTCCGTGCCCGGTGCGCCTTCGCCGAAGGGGATGAGCCGGCCGAACATCCCCGTCTTCGCGGCTTCGTCCACCATCGTCTGGTCCCCTTGCTGATAGACCAGGACGGGCGCGCCCGAGTCATACACGGCGCGGGGGAGGTGCGTGGCGGCGGACAGGTTGACGTCGTCGTTGTCGGAGCAGACGGCGAAGACCAGCTTCTCGTCGGAATTCCCCGCCCAGCCTTCCATCAACTTGCGGGCGAAGGGAGAAGCCGGACCGGCATCGACGAAAGTCCACTCCAGGTCCATGAAATCCCCCATTTCCTCCCGGGGCGCGAAGGTCTGCACGGAATCGGGGGAGACGTAGCTGTAGTGGCACAGCTCGAACATGCCGACGTGGTTGGAGACGAAGTTGTCCATCATCTTCCGCATATCTTTGCCCAGGAAGACGATCTTTGTCCGGGTGGAAGCACCCTTGAAGTTCGGATAGTGGCAGATCTGCGAGGCGGTGACGGCGAACGCGCGCGCGACGCTCGAATCGCCGGCGATGACGATCCGGACGCTCTTGCCCTCCTCCCCGGGGGTGATGGCGGGCAGGATCCCGGAGTGGACCAGCAGCTGCTCCACGGTGTAGTCGCTCTCGTTGATGACATCCACGCTCAGGCGGGACTGCTCGCCGCCCTTGATGTAGCGGATGACGTCCAGCGTCGTGTGCATCTGCGCGATCATGAAGCAGGGGATCACGGGGCCCGGCTGGGGGCAGATCTCCCGCAGCAGGCCCAGGCACTTCATGCTCAGGGCGTCGTGGCTGGGCTCGTTCTCCTCGCCGATCAGGTAGATCAGCGACGCCTTGTCCGCGCAGGCCTCCACAAGGTTCGTGCGGGTCACCCGGTCGCAGTGGTAATAGGTGATGTTGCGGCAATACTTCTTGTCCGCCAGCAGGGCAAGGATGCCCGCCCGCAGCGGGGCGACCTCCGCGGTGGTCATGACCAGGACCTCTTTCCGGGACAACTCGGGATGCTTCCGGATGGCTTCCAGCATGCGCGGAAGCTGACGGGCGGCACCGATGACCAGGATGTGCCCGGCGAAGCGGTAGCGGTTGTCGCCGCGCTTGTACGCCCCGGACACGTTCCCGATGATGTTGACGAAAACCGGAACCAGGATGCCCGTGAACAGGATGGTACCGAACAGGGCGATGATGATACGGAAGGCATCGTGCTTCCCGGGGCCGTTGTAGCGGCCCATGTAGATGGACAGCACCTCCTGCCATTTCATGTCTCCGAACAGCCAGGCGACGAAGAACAGGACCAGCAAGACGACGAGGACCAACAAGGTCAGGAAGACCAACTGCCTTCCCTTGCCTTCGGAAAGGGTGTTGTCCAATAACCGGCGACCTCTCATGTTACAAATCAATCGGATTAGATTTCGTAAAGATACAAAAAAACGGGACTATTCCCCATAAATACGTATATTTGTAAGTATGAGAAAACTTCTGATCTTTCTGTCGGCGGCCGTCCTGCTGAGCTGTTGCTCCCGGCAGGCGGAGGTCCCCCATCCGGACGCCGCCATCCAGCTCCCCACGATGGGCTGGAGTTCCTGGAATACGTACCGCGTACACATCTCCGACTCGCTGATCATGGCGCAGGCGGACGCGATGGTCTCCACGGGCCTGGCCGAGGCCGGGTACAACCACATCAATATCGACGACGGCTATTTCGGCGGGCGCGACGCCGCCACCGGACGGCTGCTGGTCCATCCCACCCGTTTCCCGGGCGGCCTGAAGCCGGTCGTGGACCACATCCACGCACTGGGCCTGAAGGCCGGCATCTACAGCGACGCCGGCAGCAACACCTGCGGCAGCATGTACGACCGTGACACGATCGCCCGGGGCGTGGGCTTCTACGGCCACGACCGGCAGGATGCGGAGTTCTTCTTCCGGGAGATGGGCTTCGACTTCATCAAGGTGGACTTCTGCGGCGGCAACGGCTACCAGAACACCGACAACCTGGCCCTGGACCCGCAGGAGCGCTACACGGCCATCCGGCGCGCCATCGACGCGACCGGCCGTACGGACGTGCGCCTGAACGTCTGCCGCTGGGATTTCCCGGGCATCTGGGTGCGCGACGTCGCCACCTCCTGGCGCATCTCCCACGACATTTCCGACCAGTGGTGGTCGCTCAAGAGCATCATCGGCCAGAGCCTCTACCTGTCGGCCTATGCCGGCGGAGGCCGCTACAATGACATGGACATGCTTGAGGTCGGACGCGCGCTGAACGCAGAGGAGGACAAGACCCATTTCGGCCTGTGGTGCATCATGGCCTCGCCCCTGCTGATCGGCTGCGACCTGACCACCCTGAAGCCCGAGACCCTCGCCCTGCTGACGAACCCGGAACTGATCGCCCTGGACCAGGATCCCCTGGGCCTGCAGGCCTACGTGGCGGCCCACGAAGGCGATACCTACGTGCTGGTCAAGGACCTGGAGCAGCGTTTCGGCAACGTGCGTGCCGTGGCGATGTACAATCCTTCCGAGGAGGCCCGGACGGTGGGGATCGACCTGGCCGCGCTGGAGTTCTCCGGCTCCGTCGCCGTGCGCGACCTGTTCGGACGCAAGGACCTGGGCGAGGCGTCCGGACGCCTGGAGGCCGAGGTGCCGCCGCACGGAACGCGCATCTTCCGTATCGAAGGTGCGGGGCGCACGGAACGGACCCGCTACGAGGCGGAAACCGCCTGGCTGTCTGATTATCAGGAACTTTACAACGACCGCTTCTTCCACACGGCGACCTATGCGCCCGTGCCCGCCTGTTCCGGCGGGATGGCGGTCACCCAACTGGGCGGCCGTCCCACCAACGACCTCCAGTGGCGGGACGTGTACAGCCGCGAGGGCGGGGAATACCGCCTGACGCTGCGCTGCCTCAGCCCCGAAAAGCGTTTCTTCTATCTGTCCGTCGGTGCCGGTGCGGCGCAGCGGATCGAAGTGCCGGCTTCGCCCGAATGGCAGGAAACGGACGTGACCGTCACCCTGGCGCCGGGGTCCAATACGCTGCGCCTCTGCAACGACAGCGGCCTGATGCCGGACATAGACTACGCCGACATCAGGCCTGTCAAGTAAGAAACAGTCTTTATCTCAGTTCCGAGAACTTCGCGGTCCACCCCCCTCCTGGAGCCATCTTTACCGTCAGTGCATGCTGCGCATCGCTGACGGTAATGTCTTGTATCTCACGGGCATAGTCGCGGGCGTTGCGGTCGGCGTTGATACCGTCGCGGAAGATCTCCACGCGGTAGCGGCCCGCAGGCAGGAAGCGGGAGAGGTCGAGCGTCAGTTCGCGCGCGCTCCAGTCCGTCATGGCGCCCACGTACCAGTCGCGCCCCTTGCGGCGGGCGATGGCGGCGTAGTCGCCCATCTGGCCGTCGAGAGCCACCGTCTCATCCCAGACGGTCGGCACGGCGGCCATCCACTTCAGGCACTCCGGCTCCGCGAGGTAGTTGCTCGGCGAGTCGCACAACATGGTCAGCGGGGCCTCGAAGATGACGTATTCGGCCAGTTGGCGGCAGCGGGTGCCCTGACTCATCGGCTCGGAGTTGTTCGGCCGGTAGCTGCGGCGGGTGCCGTTGCGCATCGCGCCCTGGGTGTAGTCCAACGGGCCGGCGAACATGCGGATGAAGGGGATCTGCAAGTCATAGGTGACCTGGTCCACCGTGGGCTGGGCCCACTTCATCTGCTCCAGGCCGGCCACGCCCTCGTGGTTGATCACGTTGGGGTAGGGACGCTGCAGGCCGCTGGGCTTGAAGGCGCCGTGGAAGTCCACGAGCAGGTGGTAGCGGGCGGCCGTCCGGGCCGTCTCGGTGTAGAAGTCCACCATCTGCTGGTCGTCGCGGTTCATGAAATCGATCTTGAAGCCCTTGACGCCCATCTCGGAATAGTGGCGGCAGATGCCCTCGATGTCACGCTGCATGGACCAGTAGCCGGCCCAGAGGATGATGCCCACGCCCTTGGCCTTGGCGTGGTCCAGGATGGCCTTCATGTCGATCTCGGGGATGATCTGGAAGAGGTCGGCCTTCAGGTTGACGGCCCAGCCTTCGTCCAGGATCACATACTCGATGCCGTGTGCCGCGGCGAAGTCGATATAGTACTTGTAGGTCTGCGTGTTGATGCCGGCCCGGAAGTCTACGCCGGTGATGTTCCAGTCGTTCCACCAGTCCCAGGCCACCTTGCCGGGCTTGACCCAGCTCCAGTCGATGTCTTCGGCGGGGCGGCTCAGCTGCCAGACCAGGTCGCTGTCGAGCAGCTGGCGGTCCTCCGTGGCCACGGCGACGATGCGCCAGGGCAGGGAAGCGCCCGCGCCCTGCTTCGCGATGTAGTCCTCGGTGGTGCGGACGATGCCCTGCAGCTTGTTGTAGCCGTCCTGCTCAACGAGTTTGGGGTACGGGGCGAAGAGCCCGGCGAGGGCCGTGCCGCCCGCGTGGCGGAGATACATGCCCGGATAGTCCAGCAGGTCGGACTCGGTGACGTTGACCCGCCAGCCGTTGCCCATCTTGAACGAGACGGGCAGGAACGCCTTCTGGCCCTCCTTCCAGGCGCTGAGCGGATGGATGTCGTAGTAGGCCTCGAAACTGTTGAGGAAGGGATCGCGCGGGGAGTCGGGCTTGACGTAGGGGACCGTCGTCTCCACGTCCTCCGCAAAGCGGAAGGTGGCCTGCTCGTCCTTCACGATGAAGTCTTTCTTGGAGCGGGAAACGAAGCGCCACGCCATGCCGGCGTCATAGGCGCGGATCACTACGTCGAAGGTCTTGTACCTGAGCGTCAGTTCGTTGAACTGGTCGCGCACGCTTTCGCGCTTGTAAACCGGGGCCGGGATGTCGGCGTCCACCGAGCGGCGCAGGGCCCGCTCGAAGCGCACGGAGGCGTCATAGACGCTCCCGTCGCCGAGTTGTACGGCGAGTTCGGACGGGGCCATGACGGCCGTTCCGTCGTAGCTGAGGCTGTAGCGCAGCACGGGCGTGGCGTCCACGCTGACCTGCAGGCGTCCGTCGGGCGAAAGGAGTTCGAAAGAGCGCGGAGCGGCCTTCAGGCCGGGCGAGAGCAGCAGGAGCGCTGCGATGGCGTAGATGAATCTGAGTTTCATGGAGAATGATGGATTTCCGTAAAGATAACCATATTTGACGATTTTTTAGCGGGGAAAAACGGGATTATTCATTATATTTGTAAGAATTAAGAGGAATTGTCCAATGAACAGAATCGCTTTTACCCTGCTCGCGGCTTTTTGTTGCCTCGGCCTTTACGCCCAAACTGCCCCCAATGTACTTGGATGCTTCGTCGAGGATGGTTCTTCGACCAACGTGCGCAATGCGCCGGGCGGCGAGGTGATCCGCCAGCTGCCGGCCCAGGGAATCTATATGCTGAGCGTTTGCAATCCGAAGGATGGCTGGTGGCAGGTCTATGGCGGCACGATCGAAGAAGTGGACGCGGACGGCATCGAGCTGCCGGAAGAGGCTTGGATCCATTCCTCCGTGATCGGGCTCAGTACGCGCAACTACGGCGGGCAGCAGCTGTCTTTGCGCTCGGATCCCCGTGAAGACGCTTCCGTCGTCGGCCGCATCACCGTACCCGAGGACCTGGTCCGTCCGCTGGACATCACGGAAGACGGAAAATGGGTGAAGGTCCGCTGGGGCAAGGTGACCGGCTGGATCGAGCGGAAATGGCTCTGTGGCAATCCTTTATCTTCCTGTTCCTAAATAAATTGATGACGATTATGCGGAAACTGCTGTTGACACTGCTCCTGGGCTGCTCCATCACGGCCGCCTGGGCGCAGAATGGTCTGGTGATGCCCAGCCTGGATCCTGTCGAGGACTCGCTGGCCATCGCGAAGATGCGTGTGAAAATGGACTCCATCCGCCGGTACCGGCCCACGGTGGCCGTGGTGCTGGGCGGCGGCGGTGCCCGCGGCATGGCCCACCTCGGCGTGCTGCGTTATATGGAGGAACTGGGGATCCCGGTGGACCTCATCGGCGGCACCAGCATGGGCGGCCTCGTGGGCGGCTTGTACTCCTTCGGCTACGGCCAGAAGTACCTGGACTCGCTGGTGCGCTCCATCGACTGGACCGTGATGATGTCCGACCGCATCCCCGACCGCTTCCAGCGCTACAAGGTGCGTCAGGACGGGGAGCGCTTCCTCATCAACATCCCCTTCCATTACGAGGAGGACGAGCGGAACGAGCGCATCCGCAAGCAGGTCGAGATCGAGAACAGGTACAGCAAGGTCAAGACGCGTACCGCCGACATGAGCCGCGAGGCGATCAACAAGATCGGTCTCGGGCTGCCGGACGGCTTCCTCTTCGGATACAACGTCCGCAACATCCTCAGCTCCGTGTCAGTCGGTTATCAGGACTCCCTGTCTTTCAGCAACATGCCCATCCCGTATTTCTGCGTGGCCACCGACATGCTCTCGATGAAGGAGAAGAACTGGACCTCCGGCCACGTGGTGGACGCGATGCGTTCCACGATGGCCATCCCCCTGTATTTCAGGCCGGTACGTATCGGCAACATGGTGCTTTCCGACGGCGGCACGCGCAACAATTTCCCGGTGGACATCGCGCGGGCGATGGGCGCCGACATCGTCATCGGTTCCGAGATGCCGGTCCACCGCACCCTCACGGACCTGAACACCCTGGCCAACCTGGCGCAGCAGAACATCACGATGATGTCCTCTGACGCCGCCAGCGTCAACAGGAAACATACCGACATCCTCCTGCAGCACGAGCTGCCGGGCTATTCGATGCTCTCGTTCGACGCGGAGAGCGTGGCGAACATCATCGACGCCGGCTATGACCTGGCGCTGGAGAACAAGGATGCTTTCGAGGCCATCGCCGCCCGGGTGGGCGCGAAGCCCGGCGGGCAGACTCAGCCGAAGCGGCACGCCATCGACCTCAACAAGACCGAGGTGCTGGTGGGGGAAGTCAGGATCGAGGGCGTTCCCGAGAAGGAACAGCGCTATCTGCTCGACCCCGTGTACCTGGAGGGCGACATGCTCTATGGCAAGGATGACATCGAGAGGATGCTCGCGATGCTGTACGGAACGCGGGCGTTCGAGTCCGTCACCTACCGTCTGGAAGGCACCGGCGAGCCCTACACCCTGGTTTTCGAATGCCAGACCGGCCAGGTCAACGAGTTCGCGGCCGGCATCCACGTGGATAACGACGAGGTGGTGTACGTGGGGCTGAAACTGGGCGTCGGCACGCGCAAGCTCAGCGGCCCCCGCTTCGTCGGGGAGGCCAAGATCGGCCATTCCGCCTCGCTGCTCACCGATTTCTCGCTGAAGTCGCTGCGGCGCCTGCCTGTCATCGGCGTCGCCTCGAAAATCAGTTACATCAATTTCATGTACAACGAGTGGGGAGGGGACGTCAAGATCAAGTCGCTGAACACGCGCTTCGACGCCTATCTGGAGGATTCCCGCATGTCCTTCGGTACCTTCCGCATCGGCATTTCCTCGGAATTCGAGCCGTACGAGAACTACATCGACCAGTTCTACAGCTGGAAGGACAGCGATTTCCGCAGCAGCTGGCATTCCGCCTTCGCCAATATGCGCATCGATACGATGGACGAAAGTTACTATCCTACGCACGGTGTCTGCCTGAGTGCGAACGTCCGTCACGTCTTCGGCGGGTATTCCATCTACCTGGAGGACGAAGGGGCCGTGCCGGGCGATTCCTATGAGGGTTCCGTGACGCCTTATACCGTGATGAACGCGAGTTTCACGGCGGCCATCCCCCTGGCGCGCTGGCTGTTCCTGCAGCCGAGGCTTTCCGTAGCCTGGTCGTCGGCCTATTCGGGGCAGATGAATTTCGTGCACACCCTCTCGGCAGGAGGACTCGTCGCGGGAAGGTACCTGGAAAACCAGCTGCCGTTCTTCGGCTACAGCACGGGATGCCATGTCTATGAGAAGGCCCTGGCGGTGGGACAGCTCGACCTGCGCGCGCAGATCAGCCACGCCAACCTGATCAGCCTGCAGGGAGCGCTGCTGATGAATTCCGACAAGTTCGGAACGCTCTTCCAGAATCCTTCGAACTGGGCGGTCGGCCTGGAATATGGCCGCAAGACGATCGCAGGACCGCTCCGGCTGGGCGTGCACTGGTGCAGGTGGGCCGGCTTCGGAGCTACCCTGTCCTTCGGCTTCGACTTCTGATCCGCTACTTCAGGAACGGCTCCAGTTCCTTCCAGCCGAGACTGACCGTAATCACGCCGTAAGCGTAGGGCGCGATGTCGTAGGGATTGAAATGCCAGGTGATGCCCTCGGCCTCCACGGAGAAGTTGCCGTTGGGGTAAGGCATGCTGAAGAACGCGTCGGAGAACTCTCCCGACTCTTCGTCCTGATACTCGGGGTCGCTCAGGAGCGCATCCTCCATCAGGGAGGACAGCGCCTCCGTGTCGTAGTCGGGTCCAAAGAGGTCCTCCTCGGTGACAATCCGGCCGTCGCGGGTGTCGAAGACCGTGTAGGACTCGTCATACATCCCGTGCGCGCCGCCCATATAGTCGCTGGTTTCGCAGCAGTAGGTCAGCAGCTGACGCTTTTTCTGCCAGGGCAGGAAGTACCCTTTCAGGTCGGAATCCCAGTTGAACATGAAGGAATCCTCCTCGTCGAAGTCGTCGCGCATGCTGCCGGCATCGGAGAGATAGCCTTCGATGCCGCTTTCCTTCCAGGTCTCGCAGGCCTTGCGGACATCGGTTTCCGTGATTTCATCCTGGAAAAGGATGTGGTCCCGGATGATGGCGCCGTTGATGTTGTCGATGACCTCCTTCGGCAGGCCGCCGGTGAGGTAGGAGACCGAATAGGCGTAGGTGTATCCCACTTCGGAGCCTTCCTGGAGCGGGACTTCGCCCTCGTCGGAGGCGGTGGAGGTGGAAAGGCCGCGGTTGCAGGCGCACAGGGCCAGGAGGACGGCGAGGGCCGTCGCGAAGAATCGGAAGTACTTGTTCATGATGCAAATGTAGCGTTTTTATCTTATATTTGTGTATTGGAAAAACTCTGATTACAATATGACGAAGAAGTTATTCGGCCTGCTGGCCGCCCTGGGATTTGCGGTGTCTGCCTTCGGACAGACCGCGGAAGAAATCGTCCAGCGCATGGACGCAGCGATGAGACAGTACCAGCACGAAAAGGGTATGTGCATGACCGTCGACATCAAGATTCCCATCCTCGGAACGATGAGTTCCAAAGTATGGTCCTTCGAGGAGAAGATGCGCATGGAGGTCGATGCTGCCGGCTCGCGTGTCATCACCTGGATGGATGAAAAGACGGAATGGACCTATGACAGCGACAAGAACGAGCTCACAATCGAGAACAGGAAAGCGGACGAAAAGTCCGGCTCCGGCGGCGATGCGGAAATGTTCCAGGACATCACGGACGGCTATGACGTGTCCATCAAGAAGGAGACGGCCGACTCTTGGCAGATCCTCTGCAAGAAGTCGAAGAACAACAAGGAGAAGGACGATCCGAACACCATGGACCTCGTCGTGTCCAAGGCTGACTACTCGCCTAAGAGCCTGAGCGCCAATTTGAAGGGCATCACGATGACGATGCGCGACCTCCGCTACGACGTCACCGAGAAAGACGCTGCCTTCAATCCGGACGAATTCCCCGGAGCAACCGTCATAGACAAACGATAAAGATATGGTCAAGCACATCATTCTCTGGACTCTGAATCCGGAACTGACGGAGGAAGAGAAGGCGGCCGTGAAGGCCGGCATCAAGGAAGGTCTGGAAGGCCTGGTCGGCCAGGTTCCCGGGCTGATCGACGTGAAGGTGCACATCGGCGGACGCCTGCCGTCCTCCAACGCCGACGTCATGCTGGACAGCACGCTCGAAAGCGCGGAGGCGCTGAAGGCCTATGCCGTGCATCCCGCCCACGTGGCCGTCGCGAACGGAAAGGTCCGCCCCTATACCGTCCAGCGCGCCTGCCTGGACTTCGAACTCGAATAACCCCAGGTTTGTAATCATGGACAAGCAGAAAGAATTCTACGAGACGCCCTCGGTGCGGGTCATCGAGTGGGCGTGGGAAGGCGTGATCTGCGCCAGCGAGAAAGACGGCTCGCTGGATGACTATACTCCCAAACCCGGAGAGAGCTGGTAATCAACCCGTAAACGAAGAAAGCCATGACACAGACCAACCATTTTCTGAGCATCGCCGCCCTCGTGCTCGCGGGCGCATTGGCATCCGGATGCGCCGGATCCAAAGCGGAATTCCAGGACCCGGAGGCCGCCTCCGGCAAGACAGTCACCTTCACCACGTCCGTAGGCCTCGGGAATCCCGCCAGCCGAGGGACCCTCGACCTCGCAACCGGCCGGAAGGCCTTCTCCGCGGGAGACCGGATCGCCGTCGTCTATTCGGACACGGGCGGCTCGACGGTAAGGACCGAGAGCGATCCGCTCGCGGAGGGAGATATCAAGGACAACGGCAAGACCGCCACGATCACCTACACGCTGACCGACCCCGCGGCGAACTCGCCGTTGCGTTTCGTCTATCCCGCCGACATGGCGAAGGATGACGGTTCCCTCAATTACGACGCCTTGGCCCGGCAGGACGGCGTGCAGTCCGCTCTTGCCGGCTTCGACCTTGCCGTCTATGACGGCTCTCTGGACAATGGTACGCCGTCCGGTCCCGTCGTGCTCCAGAACCAACTGGCTATCTGCACCTTCACCATCCAGGACGAGGGCGGTGCGGACCTGACCGGGGCCCTGCTCTCGCTGACCGTGTCCGACGGCACGAACGCCTACGAAGTCCAGGCAGCCGACCAGAAAGCCGGTTTCGGCTTCAGCCCCATCTGTGTGGCCGTGCAGCCTGCCGAGATGGCGGACTTTTCCTTCACTGCCTTCGACGGCACGGACCATTATTTCAAGCTCGCGAATAACAAATCGCTCGCAGCGGGAGACATCTATCCGGTCAGCGTGGGCGTGAAGAAAGTCGGCCTTTTCCTGATCGGAGACGGCACCGAGTTCCTTTCCGGTTCTGCTGCCGATGACGTCGTTTTCGGCGACGCAGGTATTTCGAGGCTCAAGCAGCTGATGGCCGAATGGACGGAGAGGAAAGAGAATACGCTGACGGATACGGAGGTGCAGCAGTTCTGCCTGTCGCGCCCCGACGCCGTGGCCGACTGGCCCGGTGCGGACAACAGCCGTACGGATCCGAATACCGGCGAGAGCCTCGACGGGAAGGAAGTGCTGCTGGGCGGTGGCGGGGCGGACGTCCTGTTCGGCCAGGGTGCCGATGACATCCTCTTCGGCGACGCAACATCGGCCGCCGTTTCGAGTTATCTGAGTGTTTCTTCCAACCCGTCCTATGCCGAAATAGCTAATACTATTGGCGCCATGGCCTTGCCGGATCAAAAGTCGTTCAGTGATGCGATGGAAACCGCCGGCGATGCCAACGACGTGCTCGGAGGCGGCGACGGGGGCGACCGGCTCTTCGGCTTGGGCGGCGCTGACACCCTGTACGGCGGGAACGGGAGAGACCTGCTCTACGGTGGCGGCGGCGACGATACGCTCTACGGCGGCAGCGGTGACGACTATCTCGACGGCGGGGCCGGGGCGGATGTGGTCAATGGCGGAGGCGGTTCGGACATCATCCGCTACGATGCCGCCGATACGATCGACGGCGGGGACGGCATCGACATCCTGCTGGGTAATTCCGGCGACGGCTCGCTCGCGACCCTCCAGCAGGTCAGCCAGGTGGAGATTTTCCTCAGGTTGGCAGGCGCCTCGGATATCGATGGCGTGGACCTGTCGAGCCAAGGTAAGTTAACGGTTGTCTTGGGCATTTATTGCCAGGAGGATAGCGTATCCTTGTCCAATAATGGCGAGAACGGCGGCTGGAATCTCAATAATGTCGTCACGTCCAACGGCATTACGACAATCACTTTTTCAAATACCTCCTTGACCATATCCCTCGAGACGACGCTCCAGGCCACGGTGGACAAGGAAAGCAACGAGATCGTCCTCACCCGCGCCGACTAGCACGTCCCCTTGCATTTTTGCAGGATTTTGGTCATTTTTGTGAAACACAAAACTATTGACGGATATGATAGCACTTCCTCCTGTGGATCCGGCCGATTTCATCATGAAGTCCGGCGACGAGATGCAAAGATGCTTCAACAAGTACTTCAACGAGATTTCCTTGGAAGAGGCGGCCCGGGGCGAGCTCCTGGACCCGAAACTCTCACCGGCGCTGCTGGGCGAGGTCCGGGACGAATACTGCGCGAACCTGGAGCGCATCTGGGATACCATCCCGGCCAGCCGCGCCAGTTTCAAGGCGGCCTACCAGGCGCCGCCCGTGGATGCGGCCGGCGACCTCGAGGCCCTGCAGAAAGCCTATGACGCCGCCGTCAAGCGCACGTTCTGGGAGAAGCTGGGCAACAACTACAAGGACGTCACGGAGTACAAGCTCCTCCTCAAGGAGTACGGCCAGAACCTGCTCCAGGCCATGCACAACCAATTCATCGACGCCGTCGTCCACTACGCCAGGTAGCTCCCCGTCGCCACCGCCCCACTCCTAGAGCGCGAATGCGTTGAGGGAGGCGAGGGCGTGGCGGTAGTCCCGCTCCGCTTCCAGAGTGGCCTCCAGGGCATCGTAGTACAGGTCGGTCTCCACCAGGTAGTCGATCATCGAAATCTCGCCCCGGGACAGCGCGGAAAGCAGGAAATCACGGCTGTCCGTCTCGCTGAGCGAGCGCCACATCATCTCCGAATTCTCCTTCATCGACCGCGCCTTCAAGTACTGGTTCTGCAGGTCGAAGAAGAACTCCTTCTCCGCAGCATTGCGCCTTTCCGTCGCGGCGGCGACGCGGGCGCGGGATTGTTTTACCTTGTTCCCGGCGCTCCAGAGCGGGATGTTCAAGCCCACGGTCACGCCCCGGAACTTCTCCTCCGTCCGGATCTCGCTCATATACCCGACCGCCAGTTCCGGCAGCGTGGACGCCCGGTCGATGGCCACCTGCCTCTCCTCCAGCTCCACCTGCTTGCGGACATATCCGAGCATCGGGCTCCGCTCCGAGGCCTCCGCGAACCAGGATTCGAAATCGTCGGGGAAGAACTCGTCGAGGTCGTAGGAGAGCGAGTCGAAGTCGATACCCGCCCCTCCGTTCAGGGCGCGCAGGGTGGAGAGCAGCTCCTGCCGTTCCGCTTCCGTCTTGTTGATCCGCCCGCGGACCGAGGTCTGGTGTATCCGGGCCTTGTTGAGGTCGAGGACGGTGGATTTCCCGGCCTGCATCCGCTTCTCGTAGGATTCGACGAGCGTGGAGGTCTGTGCGAGGTGGCTCCGGAGTTCCTCCAGGATGGAATTGCAGAAGACCAGGTCTATGCAGGCCTGCTTGGCTTCCAGGAGGACTTCCTGGCGCTCCATCCTGTACCTGAGCCCGGCCAGTTCCCCGATGTCCCCGGCCTTCCCGGCTTTCAAGCCCAAGAGGGTGGGAAAGTCGAACGACTGGCTGACCCGCAGGTCGTGGCGGCCGCCGAGATTGTCGGCACCCCAGAGGTAGTTGAACTCGACCTCCGGGTTGGCGAGCAAGGTCTCGGCCTTCCCGGAAAGCCGCTCGGCCTCCATCTCCGCCGCCGCGGCCTTCAAGACGGGGCTGTTCTTCTCGATCTCCCGCAGGACGCTCTCCACGGAACCCTGGCCGTAGCCGAGGACGGTGAAGCAGAGCAGGAGGATGGATATGGAAAACTGTTTCATATTTTCTTCTTGTTCGTGATCAGGTACATGACCGGGATGACGAAGCCGTTCAGCAGCGTGGAGGAAATCAGGCCGCCGAGGATGACCTTCGCCATCGGAGACTGGATCTCGTTGCCCGGCAGGTCGCCGCCGAGCGCGAGGGGAAGCAGGGCCAGGGCGGAGGTCACCGCCGTCATCAGGATGGGGTTCAGCCGGTCGAGCGAACCGGCCAGCACCGTCTCGGCGGAGGATAAACCTTTGGCGGCCAGTACGTTGTACCGGTCGATCAGCAACATGCCGTTCCGCGTCGCGATGCCGAAGAGGGAGATGAATCCGATGATCGAGGGGATGCTCATCACCCCGCCCACGAAGAAGATCGTAATCACGCCGCCGATCAGGGCCAGGGGCAGGTTCAGCAGCACGATCAGGCTCTGCCCCGCATCCTTGAACTCCCCGTACAGCAGCATGAAGATGATGAAGATGCTGAAAAGGCCCACGAGGGCGATGGTCCGGGAAGCGCGCTCCTCACTCTCGAACTGGCCGCCGAATTCGATCCGGTAGCCCTCGGGCAGGGTGACGTGCTCGGCAATCTCCTCCCGGATGGAGGCGACGGCCCGGGCGAGTTCGCCGCCGGTGGCATTGCACGAGACCACCAGTTTCCGGCTGAGATTCTCGCGGTTGATGGTGTTGGGGCCGGCGGAAGAGACCACGTCGGCGACATAGCTCAGCGGAACCTTCTTCCCGTCGGGGGTGTCCAGCGTCAGGTCTCCGATCCTTTCCATCGTGGACCTGGCGTCATCTTTCACCTTGAGCGTCAGGTCGAAAGAGCGGTTCCCCTCATAGACGGTGGAGACGGTTTCGCCCTCGAGCGCCACCCGGACGAACTCCGCGAACTCGGAGAGGGAGATCCCGTAGCGGGCGAGCATCTCCCGCTTGGGAACGAGGTTGAGTTCCGGCCGCTCGACCTGCTGCTCGACGTTGATGTCGGCGATCCCTTCCACCCCGGAAATGGCCGCCTTGATCTCCTGTCCGATGGCGTACATCCGGTTCAGGTCCGTCCCGAAGACCTTGATGGCGATGTTGGACTGCGTCCCGGACAGCATCGCGTCGATGCGGTGGGAGATGGGGCCGCCGATCTCGAGGTTGACGCCGGGCAGGACGGACAGTTTCTCCCGGACCTCGTCCGTAAGCTGCCGGCGGCTTTTCCCTTTCAGCACGAAGGGGCACTCGAACTCGGAGCAGTTGACCCCGAAGGCGTGCTCGTCGAGTTCCGCCCGCCCGGTCTTGCGGCCGACGGTGACGATCTCGGGGATGCTCATCAGGATCTGTTCGGCCTGCAGCCCGAGCCGGTCGGATTCTTCGAGGGAGATGCCGGGCACCGAACTCATCGCGATGGTGAAGGAGCCTTCGTTGAAGGCGGGCAGGAAACTGCGTCCCAGCGAGAAGAACATCACGAGCGCCACCGCCAGCAGGCAGGCGAAACTGCCGAGGACGGCCTTCCGGTGCCCCAGGGCCCATTTCAGGGCCTTGGCGTAGCCTTTCTTCAGCCAGGCCGCCACCGGCGCGTCGGCCGCTTTCTCCGGCGCATCTCTGGCCTCCGGCGACATTTCGTGCGCCAGGAGGTAGGAACTGAGGACGGGCGTCAGGGTCAGGGCGACCAGGGTGGAGGTGAGCAACGAGATGATGAAGGCGATGCCGAGAGGTTTCAGCATCCGCCCCTCCATGCCCGAGAGGAAGAACAGCGGCAGGAAGCTGGCGATGATGATCAGGGTCGAGTTCAGCATCGGCATGCGCACCTCTTTCGAGGCCTCATAGACGACCTGCAGCACGCTCCTGCCCGGCGGCCCCTTGCGGGCCTCTTTCAGCCGTTTGAAGACGTTCTCGACATCCACGATGGAGTCGTCCACCAGCGAACCGATCGCGATGGCGATGCCGCCCAGGCTCATCGTGTTGATGGTCAGCCCCAGCAGGCGGATGGCCAGGAGGGTGATTACGATGGAAAGCGGGATCGAGACCAGGGAAATCAGGGTCGTGCGCCAGTTCATCAGGAAGATGAACAGGACGAGGATGACGAAGATGCCGCCCTCGATCAGGGAGCGCTTCACGTTGCTCACCGAACCCTCGATGAACCTCGACTGGCGGAAGATCTCCGAGTTCACCTTCACGTCCGCGGGCAGCCCGGCCGCGATGTCGTCGAGCGCCTGCTCGAGGCGCTCCGTCAGTTCCAGGCTGCTGGTCGCCGGCTGCTTGGTCACGGTCAGGATCACGGCCGGCTTCCCGTCGTTGGAGGCGACGCCCAGGATGGGGGTCTTGGCACCGGTCCGGACGTCCGCCACGGCGTCCAGCGTGACCGGCACCCCGGTCGGGGAGGCCTTCACGACCGCTTTCTTCAGCTGTTCGATGTCGTCGGTGGAGAGGAGCCCCCGGACGATGTACTCGTTGCCGTACTCGTAGAGCGTGCCGCCGGCGGCGTTCTGGTTCATCCCCTTGACGGCATAGACGATCTCGTCCAGGGAAACCCCGTAATGGCGCATCCGGCCGGGATCCATCAGGATCTGGTACTCCTTGATGTCGCCGCCGGTCACGGTCACCTGGGCCACGCCGCCCGTCGAGAGGAGCCTCGGCCGCACGGTCCAGTCCGCCAGCGTCCGGAGGTCCTGCATCGAGGTGGTGTCGGCGGTGAGCCCGATGATCATCAGTTCCCCGAGGATCGAGGCCTGGGGTCCCAGGGTGGGCCGTCCGACGTACGGGGGGAGTTCGTCTCCCACCAGGGCGATCTTCTCGCTGACGATCTGCCGGGCCCTGTAAATGTCTGTGCCCCAGTCGAATTCGACGTTCACGATGGAATAGCCCGCGCTGGAAGAGGAGCGGACGCGGCGGACGTTGGTGGCCCCGTTCAGGGCGGTCTCGATGGGGAAGGTGACCAGCCTCTCGACCTCTTCCGGCGCCATCCCCTCGGCCTCGGTCATCACCACCACCGTGGGGGCGTTCAGGTCCGGGAAGACGTCCACCTCGGTGTGCATCGCGGCATAGACCCCGGCCACCAGGCAGAGCACCGCGATCACGAGGACCGCCATCCTGTTGTTGAGCGAAAAACGGATGATCCCGTTGAGGAGACCATTCTCGTGCCGGATCTGTTCCATAGGCCTAATGGTTATGGGTATGACCGGCGGGCACGGCGGCGACCCCGGCGAGTTTCACGTGAACGGCCCCTTCCACGACGATCACCTCGCCGGGCTGCAGACCCTTCGTGACTGGGACGCGCACCCCGTCGGAACCGCCGAGGGCGACTTCGCGCCGCTGGAACTCGCCGTCCTCATCCTGCACGAAGACATAGTGGACGCCCTGGTCCTCGACCACGGCCCCGAGCGGCACGGAGATGCAGGATCCGCCCCCGGAAGTGATCAGGAAGACGTCCACGTACGAGCCCGGCACCACGTCGCCCTTGTTGTCGAACTCGAAGGTCACCGGGATGAAGAAATCGCCGCCGGAGGCCTTTCCATAGCTGGCGAGCCGGCCGCCGAGCTCCTTGAGCCGGAAGACGCCGTCGCCGTAGGAGGTGACGAAGTTGGCGTCCCGGATCTGCCCGAGTTTCCCGAAGTACTTCTCCGAGAGGTCCGCGCGCAGCCGGAGTCGCCGGTTCTGGCTGACCGTGGCCACGGGGTCACCGGTGCCGACATAGTCGCCGCTCTTCACGTGAAACGACTTGATGAAGCCCGACAGGGGAGAGGCGACCGCGATCCCGCCGGAGGCGCTGCTGCCGGCGGCCAGGGCCTCGTATTCCGCCTTGGCGTATTCGTACTCGAGCCGGCTCTGGTCCAGGTGCGTCTCGCTGACGATATTGTCCTGACTGAGCTGGAGGTCGCGTTCATATTCTTTCTTCGCGGTCTCGTAGGAGATCCTGGCCTTGGCCAGCCGGTCTCCGCCGCCGATCTCTTTCGAGGAAATCGTGGCGATGCGCGCGCCTTTCCCCACCGCGGAACCCTCGCTGAGGCCGTTCAGGCTGATGATCCCGTCGCTTTTCGCGACCACGGTCATTTCGTCCCCGGCGGAGGGGACGATCTGTCCGCTCGTCCGGATGACTTCCCGGAACTCCCCGAGGGTTACGGTGTCGGTCCGGATGCCCAGGGCGGCCTGGCGTTCGGGGCTGATGCGTATGCCGCCGTCATGGGCGTGCCCTTCCTCTCCGTGCTCGTGTTCGTGTTCGTGATGATGGCCGCACCCTGCGAGGACTGCACACAGGGCCATGGCAAATAATATCGTCTTGTTCATGCTTGATCGTTCGTTGTTCGTTGTCGGAATATGCGCGGAAGGCCACCGGCATTCCTGCGGGCGGCGCGATAGGCGGACAACGGACGATCAGCAGTTCCTCCTCCAGCTCAGGAGCGGCGGAGGGGAAGGCGGGAAGATTTCGGGACAGGAGGAGCGGCAGACTTGCGCCGTGCCTGCCTCGGGGCGGGGGAGGATCGCGGGGAGCGGGGCGGCGACGGCCGCGGCCCCCTCCAAGCGGAGGTTGTCGGAGGGGCAGTACTTTTCGTGCGCGACGCAGTGGGTTTCGCTGTCCTCCCGGTCCGCATCGGCGTGCCCCGTATGCTCGTCATTGCAGCACCCGTCCATGACGCAGACCTCCCGGATGAGGCAGATCATGGCCTGGTGGTGGTGATGGGGCACGACCGTCGTGAACAGCACCATCAGCATCGCCAGCAGGTTGGGTATCGTTGCAATTATCCTGAGCACGGATGCAAAGTTAGAAAATAATTGATTACTCTTCAACAGTTCCCCGAGGCTTCGGGGCCTTTTTCGGCGTCGAATCCGAGTTGATATCGAGGAGCTCGATTTCGAACTTGAGGACGGCGTTACCCGGGATGGTGTAGTTGCCCCTCGGACCGTAAGCGAGTTCGCTCGGGATCCACGCGGTGACCTTTTCGCCGACCCTCATGAGTTTGAGCATCTCCGTCCAGCCGGGAATAACGGCAGTGACCGGGAATTCGAGCGGCTGACCACGGTCGATCGAGCTGTCGAACTTGGTACCATCGAGGAGCGAGCCTGTATAGTGGACCTTGACCTTGTCCGCATCGGTCGGAGTTGCGCCGGTACCTTCTTTTTCAACCCTGTACTGAAGGCCGGAAGCCGTGGTTACGACACCTTCGGCGGTCTTGTTCTTGGCAAGGAAAGATTCTCCGACAGCCTTGTTCCTGGCGGCTGCGATGCTGTCTTTCTTCATCTGCTCAGCCTGACGCTTTGCACTAAACTTGTTGAGCGTTTCCAGGACGAGGGAATCATTCATCAAGTAGTTGGCAGACTCTTCATTGTAGCGCTCCCGGAAAGCCCGAATGAAGAGATCCAGGTCGATATCGATGGAATCGCGAGTAACGAGCTGGGAACGAGCCTGGTTACCGAAATTGGCACCGAGAGCGTAGCTGTACATATCCTTTTCGGTCACGAGCGGGGACCCCGCGCTTTTACGTGCATGGCAACCCGTCATCAGCAAGGCGAGCACAGCTGCGGCAAGAATCAATTCAGTCTTCATCTTATTGCAAATAATCCATTCAGATACAAAAATAGAAAAAAAGACCGTCTGCTCCTAGATTTATTCGCGCGCCACGGAGGGATCTACAAATAATCGCCTTCTGGAGGCGTATGATTGTATATCTCCCCCGTAAATTCCCCATATAGAGCTAATTTGAGGATGTGTTTTACAAATTGAATGCTGTAGAACGGCGTTTTTCTGTAAATCTGTTTTTGAAATGGGGTTTAGTTCGCAGCAGCGCGCATAGCCGTTGCAGGCTTCTGAGACGCCTCCCTTATTGAAAAGCCTAGTGACATAGATAGGTTTCCTGATACCAACGGCGGAAATGCGCTCCACCGAACTCCATCATACCGCTTTCATAAAACCACAGAATCTCTCCAGCAGGAAGCTTTTTGAGTGGTTTCGTCCAACGTGAGCTGGACGAGATAGTCAACGAAAGCCTTGCGGCTTCGGAAGCCTTCCGGAATAGACACGTAGCGATACCACGCTCCGGGATACTCCCAATTCCATTCGAAATAGGATTCCAGCGGATAAGGATCCTTGACGGAGCGGATGCCCGGCCTGATGGAATGAAGCCTTTCCAGGGCCTCCCGGTGGATCCCGTCTCTGAATTCGGCTGCATCCTTCAGTTCCTGTGCGCTTGGCGGATCGTTTGGCACTTCTTTCATGGCGATGGTTTCTTATGCAAAAATAGCTTATTTCCCTTTCATTACCGCATACTGCTCCACGATCTTCCCGTCTTTGTAGATGGCCCATCCTTTCTTGCCGCTACGCAAGGTTATGCCGCCATACCAGCAGCCGGGTTTCTTTCCTGCGGCCTTGGCCCGTTTGAGGGCTTCTTCGGGATTCCTGAAATAGTAGGTGACCACGGTGGCAAAGCTACAGAACAGCTTTGCCACGTTTTGTCAAACAAGAAAAACATAGCATGAAAGGCTTTCATCCATTTTCGTCCCCGGAAGCCGCACGCTACATTTGCACTTGAAAACAACAAATACAGAATCCTATGAACATCTACAATGTTATCATCCTTGATGAAAGCGGCAGCATGTCCGCTATCTATGACCAGGCGCTTTCGGGCATGAACGAAGTGCTCAACGGTATCCGCAAGAACCAGGAAGACTTTCCTGACCAAAAGCACTATGTGACCATCGTCACTTTTGAAGGCAACGGCATCTCAGGCGTGAAGACCCGCCGCGACCGGGTAGCCATAGAGAAGATACAAGACTTTTCAAGAAAAGACTATCGCCCGGGCGGTTGCACGCCTTTGTACGATGCAATGGGCAAGACGCTGAACGAGCTGGAAGGTCTGATTGGCGAGGATGACCGCGTGATGGCCACCATCATCACGGACGGATATGAAAATGCCTCCGAGGAATACTCCGGCAAAACTGTCAAGTCTCTCGTTGACCAACTGCGCCGAAAAGGATGGACTTTTGCCTATATCGGAGCCAATCAGAATGCCGTAGAAGTGGCCAAAGACTTGAATATCAGCAATGCTTTAGACTTTGATGCTACGGCTGAAGGCGTTTGCAAAATGTCCGTCCGTTTCCGTAAAGCCGGGCAGAAGTTCGCCTCTCTCTGCGAGAAATCCATTGCGCCCGAATCGCTGTGTGACCTGTTCGATATAGACTAATACCGGTCAGAATTCCAGATGACAAGGTCCCGGTCCAGCGGGACCTTTTTTTCTTCTCCGGCAGGGCCGTTCAAATAATAAAAGCGGGCGATCCGGTCACTTATGACGTTCTTGAACGCGGTTTTGATACGGGAAGCGTTCACGTTCAGCCCATTGCCGAGCGGATCCACCAGCAGGTCGATGCTCTTTTCTATCTCATCCGGGTCGTCCCGGCCGGTAATGAGCTGATAAATCTGCAGCAGTTCCGGCTTATGGTCCGCGACGTCTTTGAAGCGCAAGCCTTCCGGATGACGGAGAAACAGGAAGTATAAAGCCTTCGATATATTCGGCATCTTTACCTCGACATTGTCATAATCGGATAAATAAATCCGACCGCTGTGGGTAATGGACAGGTGGCTGAGCCGGACGGTATAACCCAGAATGATATCGAGGTCTTCGATGCTTACGCCGTATTTCTCTTGCAGGCGGCGGATTTCGGCAAGGATCTGTTCGGTGCGAGGGTCGAGAGCATCAGGCTCCAGCGCGGCAGGGGTGCGCGTTTCCAGTCGGGCCGTTCTGCTGCGGGATGTCCGTGACGGCGCAGGCGCGGGCGCAAAGCTCTCTTCCCGGAAAACCAGGGGGGCCGGTAAACCGGGAAAAAGGTAGGCCCGGATATCCGGCGTCAGTTCGTCGAGGAGTCGTTCAATCACAATGCGCTTCATTACTGCAGGAGAGGTTTACACACAAATGTAATAAAAAATACTGTTTGTAAGAAGACGGAACCCCGCGGTAAACCACAAGGAACGCACAGAATGGCGTTTTGCTGGAGACTACCATCAGCGACACCCGGTGGGGCCTTGCCGTGCATATCGTCCCGGTATTGGGGACGTTGTGAACGAAAAAGGCCTTATTCGTTCATATCGTCCTGGTTTTTGGGACGTTATGCACGGTTGGCCTCAGGGGCTTCGTCCAACGTGTTCTGGATGAGATAATCAACGAAAGCCTTGCGGCTCCGGAATCCTTCCGGAATGGACACGTAGCGATACCATGCTCCGGGATACTCCCAATTCCATTCGAAATAGGATTCCAGCGGATAAGGGTCCTTGACAGAGCGGATGTCCGGCCTGATGGAATGAAGCCTTTCCAGGGCCTCCCGGTGTATCCCGTCTCTGAATTTGGCTGCATCCTTCAGTTCCTGTTCGCTCGGCGGTTCGTTAGGTACTTCTTTCATGGCGATCCAAAACTGGCCTATCTGTGGGAGATGATCCGCAGGGTGCCGTCGTCTTCGCGGACGATTACGTCCCCTTCGTACACCGACTCGAAGCCTTCACCCGTGTCCAGGGAAAGCATCGAGAATCCCATACAGAAGTAAGGCGCCAGGAGCTTGTCGCCGCACAGGCGCTTTACTTCGTCATAGTTCGTCCCCGTGTACTGGACCTTCATTACGGACAGGTGGTCAGGGGATTGGCGCACAGCCAATAGCTGTCGAGCCAGCCGCTCTGGCCGTTCCAGCTGACCTTGACCCATTCGCCGTCCTCGCTCATGTCCAGCGGGCGGACGGTGACTTCGGCCTTCGTGATCTTGCCGCTCACGGCCGCATCTTCGCGCGGCTCCGCGCGCAGTTCGATGGTCTGTCCGCCATAGTTGCGCGTGCCGATGCCGAGCACGGAATTGTGCACCCAGACGTCCCCCTCGAACTCGAGGTCCTCTCCCTCCTCGTCCTCGAACACGACGCTGTTCACGATCTGCCACCAGCCGTTCGTGGGGTTATAGACGGCCAGGCTGTAGATGCCCGGCTTCGGGATCTGGCCCACTACCTTCCCGCCCGGGGTGCTGCGGACGTTGGTCGCCGTCTTGTCGGAGATGAAGCAGCCGACCGCGGCCGGGATGGCGCGTTCGTAGGTGAATACGCCCGTTTCGGCGTCGAAGCGGATCCACTCCGACGGGCCGTACTCGTTGATGACCTCGATGTCCTTGCCCTGCCGGGGCAGCATGAAACTGACCACGGATCCGTACACGAAGCCGACGGGTTCCTCGGAATGCGGGATGAGCGCGCCCTTTTCGCGGTCATACTCATAGATGAAGAGCCGCGGCATCGAATCGTCGACATAGTCGGCTACCTTGACCGCGAAGCGCTGCCGGCCGTTCTTGACGTTCCAGTAGCACATCTCGCCGGCGAAGGTCTCATTGGACATGAAGTCGATGCTCAGGTAGCCGGCGGCCCTGTCCAGCACGAACTCGTCCACGTCTTCGCCCTCGTAGCCCTTGACGGTGAGGTAGTTCTTCACCTCGTCCGTGAGAGCATAGCCGGGGTACTTGTTTGCGAAGGCGATGGCGAAATCCGTGATCCCCGGCTTGCCTTTGATTTCGGGCACGGGGACTTCTTCGTAGCTCCAGCGTTCGGCGATGCGATGGATGGTCCAGGGTTTTGCGCCCTGCGCGGCGGCAGGAAGCAGCGTGGCAAGCAACAGGCCTGCGGTAATCAGCATTCTTTTCATGGCGGAAACCGTTAGTTCTTTGCAAATATACAAAAAGAGCATGTATCTTTGCAATCCGAAACCAAAACCGTTCAGAATGAAACTGGGACCTATCGCCGCCCTGCTCGGGCTTTCTCTCATCGCCTGTCCGCTTCTTTACATCTTTGTCGGCCCCACGCTGGATGCGGAACAACTCTCCACTTTGCGTATCTTGCTGACTATCACAGGATGCAGCGCCCTGTACTGCTTCGTCGTGGGAGAACTGACCGGCAACAACAGCCAGATGGACAAGCTCTGGAGCATCCTGCCCGTCGTATATACCTGGATCATCGCGGTCCGGGGCGGCATGGCGCCGCGGCTCGTGGTGATGGCCGTGCTGGCAACCTTGTGGGGCGCCCGGCTCACCTTCAACTTCGCGCGCAAAGGGGCCTACAAGCTCCGTTTCTGGGAGGGAGAGGAAGACTACCGCTGGGCGGTGCTCCGCGCCAAGAAGGAGTTCCAGCCCCGCTGGAAATGGATGCTCTTCGACCTGTTCTTCATCAGCATCTACCAGAACGTGCTTGTGCTGATGATCACCTTCCCGGCGCTCGTCAACATGGCTTCGCCTGCTCCCTTCAACTGGCTGGACTGCCTCGCCGCCGTCCTCACGGCCGGGTTCGTGTGCTACGAGACCGTCGCGGATGAGCAGCAGTGGCGCTTCCAGTCCCGCAAGTGGGCCATGCTCCGCGAGGGCCGCAGCCTGGAGAGCCTCCCGGCCCCGTACGACAAGGGCTTCAATACGACCGGCCTCTGGCGCGTCAGCCGCCATCCCAACTATTTTGCGGAGCAGGGGACCTGGATCGCCTTCTATCTCTTCTCCGTGGCGGCCGGCATCGGCATCTTCAACTGGAGCGTCGCGGGCGCCCTGCTGCTGGTGGTCCTGTTCCTGGGCAGTTCCGCTTTTGCCGAGGAAATCAGCAGCGGCAAGTATCCCGGATACAAGCGTTATCAGCAGGAAGTGCCCCGGTTCCTGCCGGTCGGATTCCGGAAATAAATGATGCAGCCTCGGGCACATTGGGATCCGGACGCGGACTTTTCCTCCGTTCCGTTCTTCATCCGGCGGATGGATACGTCCGGCCAGGTCAAGGCCTCGGAAGTTCCCGAGGCCCGGCTTCCGCTGATCGGCTTCATCTATGTTGCGAACGGGGAGGTGCTCGCCGAAGTCGATGGTGCCCCGTTCCTCTGCCAGCCGGGACAGGTCCTGCTCATCCCGCAAGGCATCCCCTTCACTATCCGGTATTATGGGAATGCCGTCGGCTATACGGGCGGATTCGCGCCGTCGATTCTCGCGGACACCAACCCCCTGCGCTTCCTTTCCGCGCCGCTTCACCAGGGTTTCTGGTTCGATGAAGGGGCGTTCATGGGAGAGTTGTTCAACATGCTGGCCGTCTCTTTCGAGAAGGGGGACCGGGTGTTCGTGGAGAAGGGGCTGGACCTGCTGCTTTCGCGCATCAAACCCGGGCAGGAGGCCGCGCTGCCCGCTGCCGTGAGCCGTTTCCTGGAGGCCGTCTTCGACCCCGGGCGGACGGGCGGGACCCTGGCTTCCTATGCCGGCGAGATCGGCATTAGCGAGAATTATCTGAGCCGTCTCGTGAAGAATGCCACCGGCCGCAGCGTGGGGGCCTGGATGGATATCGTCCGCATCCAGCGGGCCAAGCGCCTGCTGTCCGACACGCGGCTTCCCGTTATCGATATCGCCAGCGCCGTGGGGGTGGAAGATCAGTCCTATTTTTCCCGTCTTTTCAAGAAAGAGACCGGCCTGACGCCATCTGCTTTCCGTAAGATGATGCAAGGATAATCCTAATTTCTTCCCTTGTCAGTCAAAGGAATCTCGTCTGTTTTGCCGATATTTGCAGCCTGACAAGTTCGGTATGAATCTCAATGGTATTATCGTCGGCGCTGCCGTGTTTTTGAGTATTGGCATTTGCCATCCCCTGGTCATCAAGATGGAATACCGGTGGGGGAGGCGGAGCTGGTGGGTGTGGCTGGTGGCCGGCCTGGCGTTCTGCGTGCTCTCGCTGTTCCTGCGGAGTGATATCCTGTCCATCATCATAGGCGGCTTCGCTTTCTGCTGCCTCTGGGGCATCTACGAGATGTTCCTTCAGGAGAAGCGGGTGCTGCGCGGCTGGTTCCCGGAAAATCCGGCGCGGCACGCCCACTACGAGAAGCGCCGCAAAGAAATGGAGGGGAAGCTATGAGAAAGTGGGTGATCGCGGCGTTCTGCCTGCTGCTGACCGTGGCGGCAGCGGCCCAGGAGAGGAAGCTGTTCCGCGGCTTCGACGGGGGAATGATGGTTCATACCGGATATCTGTCCGGGAACCTGGATGCCATCGGATATGAGGCCAAAGGGGCTCCGAAGGGGATCGGCGGCGTGATCCGCTTCCACCTCGGCGAGCATTTCCGTATCGGCTGCGAGGGCTATGTCTCGACGCTCGGCCAGTTGGGGAACGGCAGTTATCTCAAATACGGTTGGGGCGGCCTGCTGGCCGATGTCTATACGGTCCGGGGGCGGTTTCAGCCGTATGCCGGCCTGACCCTGGGCGGCGGTGCGATGACGAGCCTCCTGATGATGGAGACGCCGGCTTCGGCCTGGGCGCCCATCGACGGGACCCGCTATCACAAGCAGGGCTTCCTGGCCGTCGATCCCTTCGTGGGATGCGATTTCATCGTCTCCGGGCCGATGCACCTGACCCTCAAGGTCGATTATCTATGTGCCCTGAGCCGGTCGTCGCTCCTGCCCCACGGTCCCCGCGTATACTTCGGCTTCTTGTTCTATCATTGACGGCCGCCAGAGCGTATAAATGGCAAAAAGGCCTCTCAGCAACGCCGAGAGGCCTTTTTGGTGCTCCCTTAGGGGCTCGAACCCTAGACACCCTGATTAAGAGTCAGGTGCTCTACCAACTGAGCTAAGGAAGCAGTTTTCCCTTTTGTGACCCGTTCGGGGCTCGAACCCGAGACCCCAACATTAAAAGTGTTGTGCTCTACCAACTGAGCTAACGAGTCCTCCGTTTTGGGATTGCAAAGGTATCGCTAAATTCGGAATTCTCCAAATTTATTTCAACTTTTTTGGGGTCCCGCGGCAAATTATTATCTTTGAGGATATGAAACGCATCCTCCTCCTGACCTTTTTCCCGGCGCTGCTGGCGGTGGCCTGCACACCGCAGCGCATGGTGGATCTGTCCGGCACCTGGCAGGTGAGTCTGGACAGCCTGGCCACTTTCCAGCCGATGACCCTGCCCGGCACGACCGACGACGCCGGCCTGGGCACCCCGAACACTCTGGAACCCGCCATCACCGGCGCGCAGATACAGCGCCAGACGCGCAAGCATTCCTTCCTGGGAGCCGCCTTCTACCGGCGCGAGATCGACATTCCGGCCGGAATGGCCGGTAAACCGCTGGCTCTCAAGCTGGAACGTGTGATCTGGCAGAGCAGCGTGTGGGTCGATGGCGTGCAGCTGCCCGGGGCGGAGGAGAGCCTCACCACGCCCCACCACTACCGGATCCCG
>CAMVGM010000025.1 GCA_947167015.1 uncultured Bacteroidales bacterium | reverse complement strand
ACAGCTACAAGGTTTCCGGCGGTCTGCACGGCGTGGGCGTCTCCTGCGTGAACGCCCTGTCCGATTCGCTCGTCGCCGAGGTGCACCGTGAGGGCAAGATCTTCGAACAGCACTACTCCAAGGGAAAGCCCCTGGGGCCCGTGCAGGTCGTGGGCGAAGCCTCCGACACCGGCACCACCATCACCTTCCATCCGGACCCGACGATCTTCACCCAGACGACGGTCTATCGTTACGACACCCTGGCCAACCGGCTCCGCGAGCTGGCCTTCCTGAACCGCGGCATCCACATCCGCCTGACCGACGAGCGCGAGTTGACGGACGAGTTCGAGGTGGACGCGGAAGGGGAGTCCAAGGCCACCGGCCGCAAGGTCTTCCGTTCCGAGACCTTCTATTCCGAGAAGGGCCTGAGCGAGTTCATCGAGTACCTTGACGCCGGCGCGACGACGATCATCCCGCAGCCGATCTGCGTGAACTCCGACAAGATCATCCCGATCGACATCGCCCTGCAGTACAACAACGGCTATTCCGAGAAGATCTATTCCTACGTCAACAACATCCATACGATCGAGGGCGGTACGCACCTCCAGGGCTTCAAGATGGGTCTGAGCCGCTCGCTCAAGCAGTATGCCGAGAAGAACAAGCTCCTGGACAAGTTCAAGGGCGACCTCGCGCCGGAGGATTTCCGCGAAGGCCTCACGGCCGTGATTTCCGTCAAGGTCGCCGAGCCGCAGTTCGAGGGCCAGACCAAGACCAAGTTAGGCAACCCGGAGGCGACCTCCGCCGTTTCGCAGGCCACCGCCGCCGCGATGGACATCTACCTGGAGGAGAATCCCAAGTTCGCGAAGACCATCATCGACAAGATCGTGCTGGCCGCGACGGCCCGTGCGGCCGCCCGCAAGGCGCGCGAGATGGTGCAGCGCAAGAGCCCGCTGGGCGGCGCCGGCATGCCGGGCAAGCTGGCGGACTGCTCCGAGCGCGACCCGGAGAAGTGCGAACTCTTCCTCGTGGAGGGTGATTCCGCAGGCGGCACCGCGAAGCAGGGCCGCGACCGGAAGACCCAGGCCATCCTCCCGCTGCGCGGCAAGATCCTGAACGTCGAGAAGGCCTCCGGCGACCGCGCCTTCGATTCCGAGGAGATCCGCAACATCTATACGGCCCTCGGCGTAACCGTGGCGCAGGAAGACGAAACCGGCGAGAAGCACATGGACCTGAGCAAGCTCCGCTACCACAAGGTGGTCATCATGACCGATGCCGACGTGGACGGCTCGCACATCGCCTGCCTCATCCTGACTTTCTTCTTCCGCTATATGCTGGACCTCATCAAGAACGGCTACGTCTATCTGGCCACGCCGCCCCTGTACCTCGTCAAGAAGGGCAAGGAGGAGGTCTATTGCTGGACCGAGGAGCAGCGCGAGGAGGCCGCCCTGCGGCTCGGCAAGGGCTCCGACAAGGGTTACACCGTCCAGCGTTACAAAGGTCTCGGCGAAATGTCCGACGTCCAGCTGTGGGATACCACGATGGACCCTTCCCGCCGGCGCCTGCGCCAGATCACGATCGAGAACGCGGCCGCCGCGGAGCGGACCTTCTCGATGCTGATGGGCGACGACGTACCGCCCCGCCGGCAGTTCATCGAAGAGAATGCCCACTACGCGAACATCGATGCATAAAACCTTAAACGACAGATAAACATGTTAGACATTTTCGACAGGATAGAGCGCGACAGCGGCGGCCCGATCGGCCAGTATTTCGAGCAGGCTTTCGGTTACTACATGTATCCCCGCCTCGAAGGCGAACTCGGCCCCCATATGGTCTTCAACGGCAAGGAAGTGCTGAACTGGAGCCTGAACAACTACCTCGGCCTGGCCAACCACCCGGAGGTCCGCAAGGCGGACGCCGAGGCGGCGGCGAAGTGGGGCCTCGCGTATCCGATGGGCGCCCGCATGATGAGCGGCCACACCCGTTACCACGAGCAGTTGGAGCAGATCTTCGCCCGCTTCGAGCAGAAGGAGGACGCTTTCCTGTACAACTTCGGCTACCAGGGCATCGTCTCTACGATCGACGCCCTCACCGCGCGCCACGACGTGATCGTCTATGACGCGGAGTGCCACGCCTGCCTGCTGGACGGTATCCGGCTGCACGTCGGCGAGAAGTTCAAATACCGCCACAACAATATCGCGGACTGCGAGAAGGTCCTCGCACGCGCCTGCAAGCTCGCCGAAGAGAACGGCGGCGGCGTGCTGCTGATCACCGAGGGCGTGTTCGGCATGACCGGCGCGCTGGGCATCCTGGACCAGATCGTCGCCCTCAAGAAGAAATATCCGTTCCGCATCCTCATCGACGACGCGCACGGCTTCGGCCTGCTCGGCGCGCACGGACGCGGCACCTCCGAGCATTTCGGGGTGATGGACGACATCGACCTGTACATCGGCGCCTTCGCCAAGTCGATGGCCAGCATCGGCGGCTTCGTGGCCGGTCCGCACAAGGTCATCAACTACCTGCGCTGCAACATGCGTTCGCAGATGTACGCCAAGTCGCTCCCGATGCCGCTCGTGATGGGCAACATCAAGCGCATGGAGATCATCGATTCCCCGGAGGGCGACGCCCTGCGTGCCAAGTGCTGGCAGATCACCCACGCCATCCAGGACGGTTTCCGCAAGGAAGGCTTCGATATCGGCGAGGCCCAGGCCTGCGTGACGCCGGTCCATATCTTCGGCGGCGTGGCCCAGGCCACCAAGATGGCGAAGGACCTGCGGGAGAACTACCGCATCTTCTGTTCGATGGTCATCTATCCGGTGATCCCGAAGGGAATGATCATCTTCCGCATCGTCTGCACCGCCGCCCATACGATGGAGGACGTGGAATACACCCTCAACGCGTTCAAGGAAATCAAGGCCAAGCTCGATGCCGGCGCCTATGATGGCGACGACATCGCCGAGATGACCATCAAGTAATATCCCCGGCGTTCCGGACCGTCCGGAAATCCAGCAGGCCATGTATGCACTCAGGGACAAGGTAATTATCGTGACGGGAGCCAGTTCGGGAATCGGATTGGCTTCCGCCCGTCAATTCGGCAGCGAAGGCGCGCGGGTCGTGATGGCCGCGCGTTCGTTCGACCGGATGCAGTCCCTGGCCCCTTCCGTGGCGGATTCCGACCACGTGCTGTGCGTCCGCTGCGACGTCTCCCGGGAGGAGGACTGCCGCGCGCTCGTGGAGGCGGCGGTTGCCCGCTGGGGCCGGATCGACGTCCTGGTCAACAACGCCGGCGTTTCGATGCGGGCGATGTTCCGGGACCTCGACCTCGCGGTGCTCCACCGGCTGATGGACGTCAACTACTGGGGCACCGTGTACTGCACCAAGTACGCCCTGCCGTATCTGCTCTCATCGAAAGGAATCGTGGTCGGGGTGACCTCGATCGCGGGCTATTCCGCCCTGCCCGCCCGGACGGGCTACAGTTCCTCGAAATTCGCGATCCGCGGTTTCCTGGACGCCCTCCGCATCGAACATCTGAAGGACGGGCTGTCCGTACTCGTGTTCGCCCCGGGCTACACGGCGTCCAATGTCCGCCGCTCCGCCCTTGCCGCTGACGGCACCCCGCAGGGGGACACGCCGCTCGAGGAGGGCCGGCTGATGAGTGCGGAGCGCTGTGCCCGCCTCCTGTCCCGTTCCCTGCACCGGCGCCGTTCCCGCACCGTCGTGACCCCGTTGGGACATGCATCCGTCTGGACCCGCAGGCTGTTTCCGCGCCTGATGGACCGCTTGACTTTCAATTACTTGTCCCGCGAGGCGGGCAGCCCGTTCAAATAGACCGGCCATGACGAAGAAAGAAATCATCCGCCGCCTGTTCCCCCTCGCCGTCGCCTTCCTCCTCCTGGTGCTGCTGATGCCGAGGAGCGCGAAATTCGCGTACGACTACCGCAAGGGCCGCACCTGGAAATACGAGACCCTGTACGCGCAGTTCGATTTTCCGATCTACAAGACCGAAGAGCAGATCCGCGAGGAGCGGGGCAAGGCATCCGCCGCTGCGATCCCGTATTACAAATACTCCGACGAAATCGTCAACAAGAACCTCCGCGCGGCCGAGCGCCTGGAACTGGGCGGACTGCGCAGCGCGGTCGTCTCGTCGTTGCGCGCCCTGTACCAGAAGGGCGTGCTGGCCGATGACGGCAACCGCCGCCGCACCGGCTACGACGCGGACGTCATCTACGTCCAGCGGGACAAGCGGGCCGTGAAGTATCCGGTCACGGAAGTGTACCGGGTGGCGGACGCCCGCGCCAAGCTGGTCGCGGACATCGGCGCCGTGACGGACCTGAACGTCGATTCGCTGTTCCGCGCCGCCGGAGTGTATGACCTCCTCGTGCCGAACCTGCTCTTCGACGAGCAGACCACGGAGCTGGTGCATGCGGAATCTGCCGCAACCGTCTCTCCTACATCCGGTTACGTGTCAGCCGGACAGCTGATTGTGCAGGAAGGGGAGATCGTGACCGGCGAGATCGCGCAGATGCTGGATTCCTACAAGCGGGAGTTCGAGGCGAACGTGGGCTACCTCGGCCCGCCCGCCCTGCTGCTGCTCGGCAACATGCTGATCGCGCTGGCGATGCTCGTCCTGCTGTACCTCTCTGTCTTCTTCAACAATCCGAAGATCTTCTACGATTCGCGCTATCCTTATATCGTGGTGGTGTTCCTGCTGGGCGCCCTCGCGGCGCTGGTGCTCATCCGCGTGAACGAGAAGCTCCTGTATTTCGTGCCCTTCACCCTGGTCGCCCTGCTGTTGCAGGCCTTCATGAAGAACCGGGTGGTCGTGCCCGTGTATGTCGTCTCCCTGCTGCCACTGCTGATCTTCAGCCACGACGGCGCGGTGCTCTTCGTGATGTTCTTCGTGGCCGGCATGGTGGCCATCCTGGCCTTCCGCCGCTTCAACCGCGGCTGGATGCAGTTCATCACCGCCCTGATCACCTTCGCCGTGCTGGCCTTGTCCTACCTGGGCTTCCGGGCGGCGGACCTGGTGGCCGGGACCGTCTGGCGCACCCTGCTGAGCCTGCTGCTCGGCTCGATGCTGACGGTGGCGGGATATCCGCTGATCTACCTCTTCGAGCGCCTGTTCAACCTGGTGTCCAATTCGCGCCTGATCGAGCTCTGCGACGTGTCCAACCCGCTGATCCGCGAACTGGAGCAGAAGGCGCCGGGTACCTTCCAGCATTCCCTGCAGGTGATGAACATGGCCGACAACGCCGCCCGGGCCATCTACGCCAACGCGGACCTGGTGCGCGCCGGCGCCCTGTACCACGACCTCGGCAAGATGAACAACCCGCTCTGTTTCATCGAGAATGAATCGCTCGTCGTCCGCGAAGGGGCAGGGACGACCCGCTATCACGACGGCCTGACGCCGGAGCAGAGCGCGAAGGCGATCATCCGCCACGTCGCCGACGGCGTGGAGATCGCCCAGAAGAACCGGCTGCCCGACGCGATCGTGGAATTCATCCAGAGCCACCACGGCACCACGACCACGGGCTATTTCTACCAGCAGTTCCTCCGTTCCGGCGGCACGCCCGCCGAGGCGGAAGCCTTCCGCTATCCCGGCATCAAACCCCGTACCAAGGAGCAGATCATCCTGATGCTCTGCGACAGCGTGGAGGCGGCTTCCCGGACGCTCAAGGAATTCACCCCGCAAGCCTTCTCCGAGTTCGTGGAGCGCATCGTCTCCGGCAAGATGGAGGAAGGCCAGTTCGAACAGGCCGACATTTCCATCCGGGAACTCGGCATCGTCAAGGAGACGCTCAAGCAGTATCTCTCGCAGATCCACCACGAGCGCATCGTCTATCCCCAGAAAAATCAGAACAACGACAAGATATGAAAGTAACAGAAAAAAAGATTGACAATCTCAACCGCGAGCTCACCATCGAGGTGGCCGCCGCCGACTATGTTGAACTCGAGAAGAAGAAACTCGCCGACCGCCGCCGTACGGCCGATTTCAAGGGCTTCCGCAAGGGCATGGTGCCCGCGTCCCTGATCAAGCGCGTCTATGGCGAGCAGGCCCTCGTCGAATCCGTGAACCAGGTAATCGGCAAGGCCCTGGACGAGCACATCAGCTCCAACAAGCTGCGCATCCTGGGCGAACCCCTGGCTTCGGAGAACCAGCCGAAGAACGAGTGGGCCGACGGGAACGACTTCACCTTCGTGTTCGACCTGGGACTCTCCCCGGAGGTGTCCGTCGAGGTGGAGAAGGGCGATACCGTCCCTTCCTACACCGTCACCGTGACGGCCAAGGACAAGGCTCCGATGATCGAGAACCTTAAGAAGTACTATGAGGAGAACAAGCAGGAGAACGCCGGGCCCAAGACCGACGAGGAGATCGACAAGGAAGTGACCGAGCGCCTGCACGCCCAGTACCGCAACGAAGCCGAGTGGCGCCTGACCAAGGATATCCGCGCCTTCTACATCCAGAAGGCCGGCATCGAACTCCCCGAGGCTTTCCTGAAGCGCTGGCTGGTGGAAGCGAACGACGGCAAGGTCACCGCCGAGGACGTCGAGAAGGATTTCCCGGGCTTCGCCGAGGACTTCAAGTGGCAGCTGGTCCGCGGCTACCTGATGCAGAAATGGGGATTCAAGGTGGAAGAAGAAGACCTGCGCGCGCAGGCCGAGGATTACGTCCGCTACCAGTATGCGATGTACGGCATCGGCAACGTTCCCGACGAGATGGTGCGCGAGTCTGCGGTGAACATGCTGCACGACCAGAAGCAGATCGAGCGTCTTTCCGAGCAGGTCGAGGACCGCAAGGTGATGGACAAGATCAAGGAGACCATCACCCTCAAGCCGACCAAGATCGGCGCCGCCAAGTTCCGCGAACTGTAGCGTCCCGTCTTTTTCGGGAGTTCTCCCGTCCCTTCAGCCGGATTCCGGGTATCGGAATCCGGCTTTTTTTTGTGTTTGTGCGACGTGCTTAATAGAATAAATGTTACATTAATAAAATAATGTGTGAATATTTTGAGTATATTTGCTGATGTTACGTACTGAAACCACGACCTGAACTTTTTTAAATAACCAATTTATAGTTTAACCAAAATTCCTTAATGATGAAAAATCATCTCAGAATGATGCTGGCAGGACTGTTGCTTCTCGTCGGGAGCAGCGTCGCATTTGCCCAGCAGCGAATCTCGGGAACGATTGTCGACCTGTCCGGCCAGCCGGTCGTAGGCGCCAGCGTGGTGATCCCCGGCACGACGACCGGCGTGGTCACCGACCTGGACGGCAAGTACGAGATCAGCGTTCCCACAGGTTCCAGCATTACCGTCTCCTGTATCGGTTTCGTGGACCAGACCGTCGCGGTCATCGCCGGCAGGAACGTCTATGACTTCAAGCTCTCCGACGATGCGGAGATGCTCGAGGAGACGATCGTGATCGGTTACGGTACCGTCAAGGTCAAGGACCTGACCGGTTCCGTCGCCGCCGTCGGCAGCAAGGACCTGGAGATCCCGGTCTCCAACGTCGGCCAGGCCCTGCAGGGCAAGATGGCCGGCGTGGTGGTGTCCATGGGCAGCCAGTCTCCTGGCGCCTCCCCGACCATCCGCGTCCGCGGTAACAAGTCCATCAACACCTCCAACGAGCCGCTCGTGCTCGTGGACGGTTTCCCCGGGGACCTTTCCAGCGTCCCGGCCGACCAGATCAAGAGCATCAACGTCCTGAAGGACGCCGCCTCCACCGCCATCTATGGTAGCCGCGGCGCCTCCGGCGTCATCCTCGTGACCACGAAGAACGCCGTCGAAGGCCAGACCAACGTTTCCTACAGCGGCTACGTGCAGATCAAGGACTCTTCGACCCAGATCTACGACGTGCTGAATCCGATCGACTACCTGAAGTTCACCCTCGGTTATGCGCGCGATTACAATGCCGTCAACTACGGGAACCTGCTGAAATATTTCGGTATCGGTGCCAGCAATGGCGACCATTACAACGACTACGCCCGCCAGGCCGCCAGCCACAACTGGCAGAAAGACCTGCTGAAGACCGGTATCTCGCACAACCACAACCTGACGATCAGCAGCGGTACGCGCCGGAACCGTACGATGTTCTCCCTGAACTACACCTACGATGACGGTACGGTCATCAACTCCTGGTACCGCCGCATCAACGCCAACCTGCGCAATACGTTGAAGATCACGGACAACCTGGACTTCGAACTGAACCTTTCCTACAATACTGCTGCAAGCCGGGGCAACAGCCGTCAGGGTGGCGGTTACCAGTACCGCGCCCTCGAGCCGCTCGGACCGGAGCCCAACAACTATTCCGGCTTCGGTAACGGTTCTTCTTATGTGGATCCGGTGAACGATCCGATCGAACTTACCTATAATGACGAGCCCGCCTCCTCCAACCACAACTTCCGCGGCATCGGCTCCCTGAACTGGCGTCCTGTCAAAGGCCTGACCTTCCGCACCGAACTGGGTCTGAACAAGGGTTTCACCCGCTCCGAGAGCTACTCCAAGGGTTACGGCAATACGAGGCACTCCGCCGGCCTGAGCCGCGGTGAAAGCAGCCGGGTCAACTGGAACACGACCGTCCAGTACGAGATCCCGTTCCGCAATTCGGACCACCGCGCCGACATCATGGTCGGTAACGAAATGCGCCTGTCCGACGGCCAGAGCATGTCCTTCTCCGCCTACGAGTATCCGGAGAACTTCGACCGTGCCCGCACCTTCGCTTTCATGAACCAGTACACCGAAGACTTCTCGTTCAGCACGTCCTACAACACCCCCGGACGTTCGGTGTCCTTCTTCACCCGCGCCAACTACGCGTTCAAGGACCGCTACCTGTTCACCGTCACGTTCCGCGCCGACGGTTCCGCGAACTTCGCGCCCAACAACCGCTGGGGCTACTTCCCCGCCGCGGCCTTCGCCTGGCGCGTCAGCGACGAGCCTTGGATGGCCGGCACCCGCGACTGGCTGAACAGCTTGAAGTTCCGTGTATCCTACGGTGTTTCCGGTAACGACTCCATCGGCGCCAACCACTGGCGTGAGACCTGGAGCCTGGGCGGCAACACCAACTACACCATCAGTACCCAGCGCTACGATACCGAGCTGGACTATGCGAGAGCCTATGCGCCGGGCGGCATGATGCAGAACCCGAACCTCCGCTGGGAGTCCACCTACACGACCAACGTCGGTCTGGACTTCGCCGTGCTCAACAACCGGCTCGACGGTACCATCGAAGGCTACTATATCAAGACCGACGGTCTGTTGATGCAGACGCCTGTCAATGGAGCCTCCGGTTACGCCAATCAGTGGCAGAACCTCGGTACGATCTCCAATCGCGGTGTCGAACTCACGCTCAACGGTGACATCGTGCGCAACAGTGAGTTTACCCTGCGCGCCGGCCTCGTGTTCCAGTACAACCTCAACCGCGTGGACTACATCGACCCGGCCGTGACCTCCACCAAGTTCGGCTCCTGGTCCAACTCCGAGCACCGTCCTTCCGGCGGTGAGTATTTCATCGAGGAAGGCAGCCCGATGGGCATGATCAAGGCCTACGCCTATGACGGCTGGTACACCACCGACGACTTCAACTACGATCCAACCACCGGCGTCTACACCCTGAAGGACGGCATTCCTGACTGGGGTGAAGACTCCTACTGGACCAGCTTCAAGCTCCCGAAGGGCCAGGCCGCATTCCCGGGCGCCCTCAAGGTCAAGGACCTCGCCGGCGGTCCGGACGGCAAGCCTGACGGACGCATCACCACCGACGATACCTACGTGTTCGGTTCCATGACTCCTCCTGCCTCCGGAGCACTCAACTTCCAGGCCCGCTGGCGTCAGTTCGACATGACCGCCAACTTCAACTTCGTGCTCGGCGGCCACATCATGAACGTCCCGGCCCTGACGAACCTCTATGGTTCCAAGGACAACCGTTTCGGTGCCAACCGTCTGGCCTTCGTGAAGGACTGCTACAGCCCGTATCGCTGGAACAACGGTGAACTCGAGTTCGTACAGGAACCCGCCGAACTGGACAAGTTGAATGCGAACGCCCAGTACTGGAGCCCGACTTCCATGGTCGGTCTGCTCGTGGACAAATACCTCGAGAGCGCTTCTTTCCTGCGCCTGCGCAACCTCAGCATCGGCTACACCCTGCCTGCCAACTTTGCGAAGAAGATCGCCATGAAGAACGCCCGCGTGTACTTCACCGCGACCAACCTCTTCACCCTGACCAAGTACACGGGCCTGAACCCGGAGGTCAGCATCGGCGGCAGCTCCACCACGCCTGGTGTGGACAACGGCAGCTACCCGATCGCCCGCACCTACACTTTCGGTCTCAATGTGACTTTTTAATGGCAAGTAAAGTTTGAAGACAATGAAAAAGTTATTCCATATCTTTTTGACTGTCCTGGCCGGTGCGTCCGTCGTCTCTTGCCAGCAGTATCTCAGCGCGAACTCCCCGTCCACCGTCGACGCCGACTTCGTATTCTCCAGCTACGTCACGGGCAAGACCGTGATGCTGGGTGCCTACAATCAGGTTACCAGTTCCTTTACGAGCGGTCTGCCGACCAACTTCGATGACATCGGTTCCGATACCGAGCGCTGCTCCGTCGGTCTGATCGCCGGCCTGGTGGGTGCCGCCCAGCTTTATGGCGGACAGCCCGCCTACACGGTGGAAGGCTATAACATCAATGACGGCGCCTTCAACTTCTGGAATACGTATTATTCCTGTATCTCCAAGTGCAACCAGGTCATCTCCAACATCCAGGCGATGGAGGAATATGACAACATCATCGCTACGGCTCCGAACGACTGGTCCGACCTGCTCGGCCAGGCTTACTGCCTGCGCGCGACGATGTATTACGAAATCGTCAAGCACTGGGGCGACTGCATCTATTATACCGAGGCCGAAATGGGCCAGGACATCAAGGAACTCAGCAGCCGCGATGCCATCATCGAGAAGGAACTCAAGGCCGTCGAGGCTGCCGAGAAGTGGATGTACTCCATCGGCGACCAGAACCACCTGCCCGACCAGATGACCCGCAACTACGCCGACGGTCTGATTGGCCGCCTGTGCTTCATGCTCGCCGGCTACCAGACCCGCCGCACCGACCTGGGCAGCGACTTCTACGTGGATGCCGAGGGCAAGCCCATCAGCTACGAGGTCTGGGGCACCGATCCCGCCCGCAACGCCGCCTACGGCCGCCGCAGCGACTGGAAGAGGTTCTACACCGAGGCCATCCCGTACCTCGAGAAGGGCGTGAACCAGCCGGCCGGCGCTTCGCTGACCACCGTCGACCCGCGCTCCGACAAGGAAGGCCGCGTGTACGACAACCCGTTCCAGTACTACTTCAACCAGGTCAACAACCAGATCATGCCTGAGGAGAGCATCTATGAGTGGACGCTGAAGGCGGAGGGCGGCGGCAGCCGTATCGCCTACAACTTCGGCCGCGGTTCCAACGGTGGCGGCAATGCCTATCCGCCGAAGTCCAATGCCCAGACCTGCTCCTATCCGGAAGTCCTCTATGGACTCTTCGATCCGCAGGACCTGCGCCGAGACGTTTCCGTCAACGTGACCGGTTCCTCCGGCAACGGTGTCGAGCTCATCTACAACTATGCCCTTTCCAACAAGATCACGCTGGGTATCGGCATGAACAAGTACGACCTGAACCGCCAGCCCAATCCGGATGCCCGCCAGCTCTACTCCGGCATCAACTACGTGTACATGCGCCAGGCCGACATGATCCTGATGCTTGCCGAGGCGTATGCCGTGAACGGCGACAACGGCAAGGCTACGACCGAGCTCCGCAAGATCCACGACCGCGCTTTCGCGGACGATATCCAGGATGCCAAGTTCGCCGAGCTGCTCGCCTCCGTGGGCGGCGACGTGTTCGAGGCCGTGATCGAGGAGCGCAAGCTCGAGTTCGTGGGCGAGACCGTCCGCCGCTGGGACCTCATCCGTACTGGCAAGCTTCCCGAGGTGGCGGTCAACTACCGCAAGATGCTCGTGGACCAGATGGCCGAACTCCAGAAGAACGGCTACGTGCAGTTCGACAACGGCAACCAGTACCCTGCCTGGATCTGGACCAAGGCGATGGACGCCAAGAAACTGCTCGGCTACCGCCTGACTACGCAGACCCCGGCCGGCCTCGTGGAAGACTCCGACGAGTATAACCTGCTGGTCCCCGGCTGGCGCGGCCAGCACGATGACTGGGTCGCCGTCGCCGTCGAGGACGGCAAGGACGAGTCCACCATCATCCAGGACAACACCAACCTGGCGATCCGCGGCTTGTTCAAGTCTTATGTCCCTGATTCTTATACGGTCCTGGTCACCAAGAAAGATGTCCCGGGAACGATCGCCGTCGAAACCGGCTCCGGCCTGACCCAGCTTAACATTAGCGAGAGAATCCGCGAGCTGAAAAAGAAATACGCGGACAATGAGAAAGAGGGTATGTATTACGGTATCATCGACGAGAACGGTTATGCGGCAACTCCTTGGGGTGCCGGTTCCTATACCCAGGCTTCCGCGGGTGTCGAGAATGATGCCGTGACCGAAGCCCGCTGGAGCACCGAGTTCATGATCGGCTACACCGATGCGGACTTCGCGGCCAAGAAGGCTCCGATCTATCTCATCCCGATGAACGAGACCACCTGCACGACCACCGGCCTGCAGAACGGCTATGGTTTCCGCAGCAAGATGAACTAGTTGTTCGAATTCTGTTAAAAAAGAGGGCATTCCCGCCGGGGAACGCCCTCTTTTTTATTATCTTTGCAAATATGGATAATATGCGTTCGGTTTTCCGGGATTTGTGGAAATCCCTGCGGGAGAAGCTCAAGGAATCTCTGATCTCGGTGCTGCCGGTCAGCCTGCTGGTCTTCCTGCTTTCCATCACGCCCTGGGTGGATATTTCCGGGAAGGAACTGTCCGTCTTCGCCGGGGCCGCCGGACTCCTGATCGTGGGTATCAGCCTCTTCAACCTGGGAGCCGACATGGCGATGACGCCGATGGGCCAGTATATCGGCGAAGGTCTGACAAGGTCCCGCAAGCTCGGGATCCTGCTGTCGGTCAGTTTCGTGATGGGCCTGCTGATCACCGTCGCGGAGCCGGACCTGGCCGTGCTGGCCGATCAGGTGAGCGCGGTGATGAACAGTACGATGCTCATCGTCACGGTAGGCGTGGGCGTGGGCGTGTTCCTGCTGCTGGCCGTCATCAAGATCGTCTTCCACAGCGACCTGACCGCCATGCTGCTGTTCTTCTACATGTTCTTGTTCTGCCTGGCGGCCCTGCTGTTCAGCAGCGGGAAGGGGGCTTTCCTGCCGCTCTCCTTCGATTCGGGCGGCGTGACCACGGGACCGATCACGGTGCCGTTCATCATGGCGCTGGGCGTGGGCATCGCCCTGACCGTGGGCGGGCGGAACGCCAGCGAGAACAGTTTCGGCCTGATCGCGCTCTGTTCCGTCGGGCCCATCGTGGCGGTCCTCATCCTGTCGATGATGGCCCGGGGTGACATGGCCTTCGCCGTTCCGGACTATTCGATGGAAGCCATCCTGGAAGAGGGCGTGTGGGACCTGTTCGTCGAGACGATGCTGAACGTGGCCCGTTCGCTGGTGCTGATCGTGGTGTTCTTCTTCGTCCTCCAGGCCATCATCCTGAAACTCCCGCGCACCAAGCTGATCCAGATCCTGGTCGGCATCCTGCACACCTTCGTGGGCCTGGTGCTGTTCCTGGCCGCCGTGGAGATGGCCTTCATGCCCATCGGCTTCAAGATCGGCACGCAGATGGCCGCGCACAACCCCGTGCTGCTGATCGCCCTGGCCTTCATCATCGGCATGGTCGTGGTGCTCGCCGAGCCGGCGGTCCACGTGCTCAACAACCAGGTCGAGGAGATCACCGGCGGGGAAGTGTCCAAGATGCAGATGATGCTCGCCCTGTCCATCGGCGTGGGCGTATCCATCGGCCTGTCGGTGCTGCGCGTCTATTTCGGATTCTCCCTGCTGTACTATCTGGTGCCCGGTTACCTGATCTCGCTCGGACTGTCCTTCTTCGTCCCCCGCCTGTACACGGCCATCGCCTTCGACTCGGGCGGCGTGGCCAGCGGTCCGCTGACCTCCAGTTTCATCCTGCCGCTGGTGATCGGTGCCTGCTGCTCGCTGCAGGGCGAGTCCGCCGTGCTCGACTTCGCCTTCGGCGTGGTGGCGATGGTGGCGATGACGCCGCTGATCACGATCCAGACCCTGGGCTTCAAATCCGTGCTGAGCGTGCGCAAGCGCGAGAATGCTGCGGTGCGCCGCATCCTCGCCGCCGCCGACGACCAGATCATTTACTTCGAATAGCCTATGGAAAAGACCAAGAATATCGCTCCGATGAAGCTGGAACTCTTGCTGGCCGTCGTCCACAACGACAAGGCCGCCTATTATGCCAGCCTCATCCAGTCCCACCAGGCCAACCTGCAGCTTACGCTCCCGGCCAAGGGGACGACCCACCTGATCCTGGATTACCTGGGCCTGACCGAACGGCCCAAAACGATGATAATCAGTGTGGTGCGGGCCGACCAGGCAGATGGCCTGATCAAGTTGCTCGACGAGGTCTTCAAGAAAGGAAAGAACTACAAGGGCATCGCATTCACCATCCCTCTTACGAGCGTCATCGGGACGCGGGTATATGGGTTTTTAAGCAACGACAAGAGAACCGTCAAGGAGGAAGCATAACATGGAAGAGCATAAATTCGAACTCGTGGTCTGCATCGTGAATGCAGGTTTTTCGCAGAACGTGATGGAAGCGGCCCGTGCGGCCGGCGCCAAGGGCGGCACCATCCTCCGCGCCCGCGGTTCCGCCAATCCCGAGGCGGAAGAATTCTTCAACATCAACATCCAGCCGGACAAGGAAATGGTGTTGATCCTCGTGCCCAAGGAAATCAAGGACGAGGTCATCCGCACCGTCTATAAGGAGTCCGGCCTGGCCCAGGAGGCCAACGGCATCGCTTTCTCCCTGCCGGTGAACCGGACCACGACGCTGAAAAAAGAAGACGCGCCCGGAAAACCGGACGCGCCCCAAAAGTAACGACAGTCGCTAGCGGCCCTGCAGGGCTTCCTCTTTCGTCAGTTCCCGCTGCCCCCGGACATATTCCTGTGCCAACTCGTGGAAACGGGCGATCAGCGCCGCGTGTTCGGGCTGGTCGGCCAGGTTCACGAGTTCCTTCGGGTCGTTGATTTCGTCAATTAGCATGCGGCCCGCCCCGGCGCCGTAATACTCCGCATAGCGCCAGCGCTCGGTGCGTATGCCCACGCCCGTGATGCCCTTGCCGTGGTTGTTCCAGACGGTGTAGGCGGGCTTGTCGAATTCCGCCTCGGGGTCTTCCAGCAGCCGGGCGAAACTGGTCCCTTCCAGGTCGCCCTTGGCCGGCAGGCCGCATAGTTCGACGAGGGTGGGGTAGATGTCCAGGTTCTCCGTGATCCGGTAGGTGATCTTCCCGTTGGCTTTCGCCCGGGGATCCACGACCACCAGCGGCACGTTGGTGCCCTCTTCCCAGAGGGAACCCGCCTTGGACCACTTGCCCTTTTCGCCCATCTGCATCCCGTGGTCCACGCAGAAGACGATGATGGTGTTGTCGGCGAGGCCTTCTTCATCCAGCGCCGCGATCAGGCGCCCGACGTTCCAGTCCACGTAGCTGATGCACGCCCAATAGGCGCGCAGGGCCTCCCGGGCCTCTTCCGGCGAGCAGCGGCGGTTGATGAACACGTCCGCGTTGATCTCCCGGATGGATCCGGCGGGGAAGCCGCGCGGCACCATCGGCCAGGCGCAGAAGTCCTCGGCCAGCGGGACGTCCACGTCCTTGTACAGGTCGAAGAAACGCTGCGGGCAGAGGAAGGGAGAGTGGGGCTTGGAGTAGCCGCAGGCGATGAAGAAGGGCTCTCCCTTCTTCTTCGCGGCGTCGCGGATGAAGCCGATGGCCTTGTCGGTGTTCTGCTCCTCGCTGATGTAGCGGGTCTCGTCGGGGCCCCAGCGGTCGGAATCCTTCCCGTGGCCGACGAGGTACTCGTCGCCAGGCCCCATCTCGCGCACGCCGTTGTAGGCGATCAGTTTCGCGCCGCCGCCGCGGCTCTCGACCCACTGCCGGTGCTCGTCGTCCGAGACATAGGAGGGCTGGAAGTCGCCCACGCCCGCGTTGCGCCGGCGTTCCCAGCCGCCGAAGTCCCAGGCGCCCGTGTCTTCGATGCCGGAATGGAAGATCTTGCCCGCGACGTAGGTCGTGTAGCCGTTCTCCTTGAAATACATCGGCAGGCTGTGCCATTCGGGATGGTCGGCCTGCCACCAGGGGGAGTTGTCGTAGATCCGGGTGGAGACGGGCCGGTGCCCCGAGAGCATCGAGGTGCGGGACGGGCCGGAGAGGGGATACTGGCAGTAATTGTGCTGGAAGAGTACGCCGCGCGCCGCGAGGGCGTCGAGGTTGGGCGTGTGCATCTGGGGCGTTCCGTACGCCTTCCAGTCGGTACGCATGTCGTCGGACATGATGAACAGGACGTTCATCCGGGGCTGCTGTTTCTGCTTGCGGGGAAGCTTGGGCTCGGCAGCCTGGACCGCCGCCGCTCCGGCGAGCAGTCCCAGGGAGAGGGGAACCAGGCGTTTCATCGTTGCTGTGGTCAGTTTTCTTGTAAAGATAGACATTTTCACGTGGAAATGCTTATCTTTACGAAGAACTACTGACCAATCCAACCATTATGAGAAAGATATGTTCCCTGCTCTGCTGTCTGTTGCTGGGCGCGGTGGCAGTTTCCGGCCAGGACCGCGACACTGTCGCCGGCATCCCCGTCAACTACGATGAACTGAAAGTCGGCGACTACAAGCTCGGGCTGCCCGACCCGCTGGTCTTCAAGAACGGCAGGCCGGTCAAGAACGTCCGCCAGTGGAAGAAGCGCCGCGCCGAGATCGTGCGGCTCTTCGAGGACAACCAGTACGGCCGCTGGCCGGCGAAGAAGCCCGCCCTGCGCTATGACGTGGAGCAGGACCTCGGCTTTGACGGTACGGCCGTCCGCAAGCAGATCACCCTGTATTTCAGCGAGTTCAACGACGGTCCGCGCGTGGACGTGCTGGTGTACCTGCCGAAGGATGCGGCAGGGCCGACGCCTATCTTGCTGAACCTCAGTTTCTCGGCGAACAACATGGTCGTGGGCGACCCGGGCGTGAAACCCGGCCGCCGCTGGGACCCCCAGAGCCGCACGATGGTGGAGACTCCGTCGATGCGGATGCCCGGTCCCAATCCCTTCGGCATGGACGCGACGGTGAAGAAATACCTGCAGGCCGGTTTCGGCTTCGCCACGCTCTGCTACACCGACATCACCCCGGACTTCCAGGACAATGACGAACTGGGCCTGCGCGGCCTGTACCATACGCCTGGCGCACCGCGCGCGGAGGACGACTGGGGCAGCATCAGCGCCTGGGCGCTGGGTGTCAGCCGCCTGATGGACTATTTCGAGAAGGATCCCGACATCGACGCGACGCGCGTGGCCCTGACGGGCTGCTCCCGCCTGGGCAAGACCACGATCTGGACCGGCGCCATCGAGCCGCGCATCAAGGTCGTGATGCCCAGCTGCTCCGGCGAGGGCGGCGCGGCCATCAGCCGCCGCAACTACGGCGAGACGGTGGCGCACCTGACCGAGCCCACCCGCTTCCCGTACCAGTTCTGCCCGAAATATGGCTACTGGGGCGACAAGGTCCACGAAATGCCCGTGGACGCCAATCTGCTCGTCGCCCTGATCGCCCCGCGTCCGCTCCTGCTGCAGACCGGCTCGACGGACATCTGGTCCGACCCGATGGGCGAGTGGCTGGCCCTGATCGAAGCCCGCAAAGTCTATCAGATGTTCGGGAAGGACGTGCCGGCGGGCGACGAACTCCCCGCCGCCGACCAGCCTATCTACACCACCCTCGGCTTCGTGATGCACGAGGGCGGCCACGGCATCCAACCCCAGGACTGGGACTATTACCTGGAATTCATGAAACGTCATCTTTAGAAAGTATCCGCCATGAAGAAGCTTGCATTGTTCGTGTCAGCCCTGCTGCTCGCGGCCAACGCCTTCGCTGCGACGCAGATCGTGAACCTGCGCACCGAGACGCTGCCCACGCCGCTGGGCCTCGACGAGGCGCATCCGTATTTCAGCTGGCAGATGAGTTCCGACCGCATCGGCGCCCTGCAGCGCGCCTACCGCGTGCTGGTGGCGGCGGAGGAGCCCAATTTCTCCGGCGCGCTCGTGTATGACTCCGGGATGGTCCGCAGCGACGCTTCGCTCAACATCCCCTACGAGGGCGCATCCCTGCGCCCGACCACCCGCTACTGGTGGAAAGTGCAGGTCTGGGACCAGGACAACGCCCTGGTCGAGTCCGAACCGACCTGGTTCGAGACGGGGCTGATGGGCTCGGGCTGGAGCCGCGCCGAGTGGATCGGCGCACAGGAGGTCGGTGCCTCGAAATACCGCACCTTCTTCGATATCGACTATGACGTGCAGGTCCCCGAGGGCAGCACCCGCGCCGTCTTCGCCTACAGCGTGCAGGACGAGAAGAACTGGATCACCGCGGAACTGAACGTCGCGGACAGCCCGAAGTTCATCATCGAATATGCCGTGGAGGGCGACGTGCGCCATCTTTCGACCATCGACATCGCGGACCGGATCCCGGATTCCGCCAAACACGCCACACATCACGTGCGCCTGCAGGTCGGCACCCCCGGCTATCACCTGAAGTCCCTGCTGATCGTCCACCTGGACGGCGAGGTGCTCCGTCCCACCGAGGGCGTCCCGGGCGGTCCCGCGCGGGAGAACGTCTCCACGGGCAACCGCACCCAGATGGAGATCACGCCCTATCCGAACGGGGAGTACATCTGCGACTGGGCCCGCCTCCACTCCATCGGTTTCCGCCAGCCGCGCGGCCAGAAAGCCGTCTTCTCCAACATCGTGATCAGCGAAGAGAACTGGGGCACGACCCTCTACACCGACCCCGTCGCCCGCCACGAGGTCACGGGCAACGGCCGCCTGCAGGTGTGGGAGCCGTACGGACAGGTTTCCGCGCCGATGCTGCGCAAGAACGTGGAACTGACCAAGCCGGTGAAGCAGGCGCGCCTGTACGTCACCGCCCGCGGCATCTATGAGTTCTACATCAACGGCAAGCGGGTCAGCAACGACTATTTCAACCCCGGCTGGACGGACTACCGCTACCGCATCATGTACAATTCCTACGACATCACCGACCTGCTGAAGGAGGGCTCCAACGGCTTCGGCGCGATGCTCGGCAGCGGCTGGTACAGCGACCTGAACATCTTCACCTCCGCCTATGTGGATCCTTACGGCATCCGCCAGTCCCTGCTCGCCAAGGTGTTGGTCACCTTCGAGGACGGCACCCGGCAGGTGATCGTGACCGACGGCAGTTGGAAGAAATACATCCACGGTCCCGTGGTTCGCAACGGCTTCCAGTTCGGCGAGGACTACGACGCCCGCAAGGAAGTGGACGGCTGGAAGGACGGCGGTTTCGACGACAGCGCCTGGGAGCCCGCCGACATCCTCGAACGCCCGGGCGTTGGCGTGAAGATCCAGGCCTACGTGGGCCTGCCGGTCCGGAACAACATCACCCTCGACGCCGTTTCGGTCACGGAACCCGTCAAGGGGACCTTCGTGTATGACTTCGGCCAGAACGTCATCGGCGTGCCGCGCCTGGAGGGCATGAAGGGCAAGGCGGGCCAGGTGGTGAACCTGCGCTACGGCGAGATGATCTATCCGGAGAAGATCCCGACGGAGCCGGTGGCGCCTTACACGGTCGAGATGTACCGGGCGAAGAAGGGACAGGTCTATGTCGAGAATTACCGCGGGGCCGTCTCCATCGACAACTACACCCTGCGCGGCAAGAAAGAAGGCGAGACCTACCAGCCCCTCTTCACGGACCACGGCTTCCGCTACGTGTCCGTGACCGGCCTGGACAAGCCGCTCCCGATCTCCGCCGTCAAGGCGGTCGTGCTTGAGGGCATCGGCGATACGACTGCGGATTACGAGAGTTCCGACCCGGACATCAACCGTCTGTTCCAGAACATCCAGTGGGGCCAGCGGGACAATTTCCAGTCCGTTCCGACGGACTGCCCGCAGCGCGACGAGCGGCAGGGCTGGACGGGTGACGCCCAGGTCTTCGCCCGGGCGGCGACCTATTTCAGCCCCTGGGTGGACAAGTTCTACGCCCGCTGGTTCCATTCGATGCGGGACAACCAGAACTACGATGGAAGTTACTTCAACTACTATCCCATCACGGGCCGTCCGCCCTACGGTTTCACCAACGACCAGCCCGGCTGGATGGGCTGGATGGAAGCCGGCATCATCGTGCCCTGGCAGGTCTGGCAGTCGTTCGGCGACATCCGCGTCCTCGAGGAGCAGTGGGATTCGATGGTCCGCTACATGGATTACCTGGAGCGCCAGGCCAACCCGGACGGCACGCAGGTCTCGTCCGGCATCGGCGACCACCTGGCGATCGAGCGGACCGACATCGGCCTCACGAACACCGCATACTACGCCTATGACGCCCATATGATGTCCAAGATGGCGGAGGCCCTGGGCAAGACGCGCGAGGCGCGTAAATACGCCGCCCTGTACGAGAAGGTGAAGGCGGCCTTCGTGGCCAAGTACATGCGGGAAGACGGCACAACGGTGGCCCCGTACGTGGCCTTCCGCTGGCCGGGGATGCCCGCGAACCCGAACGCCCCGAAAGACGGCGAACTCGTGCCGGTGGACACCCAGACTTCCTATGCGCTGCCGCTGTACTTCGGCCTGCTGGACGGCGAACTGCGCGACAAGGCCATCGCCCGGCTCGCCGAGAACGTCGAAAAGCACGGAAACACCCTCACGACGGGCTTCATCGGCACGCCGTACCTCAATCCGGCGCTGTCCGAGGGCGGCCGCGACGACGTTGCCTACACCCTCTTCGAGCAGACGAAATACCCGTCCTGGCTGTATCCGGTACTGCAGGGCGCGACCACGATGTGGGAGCGCTGGAATTCCTACACGATCGAGAACGGCTTCGGCCCCGTGGACATGAACTCCTTCAACCACTACGCCTACGGCGCCATCGAGGAATGGATGTACTCGCACCAGCTGGGCATCCAGCGTGACGAGGAGCGTCCCGCCTACAAGCACATCCTCCTGCAGCCCAAGGTCGGCGGCAAGGAGAGCTTCGCACGCGGCGGTTTCGAGACGCCTTACGGCCGCGTGGAGAGCGGCTGGGAGAAGACGGCGGGCGGCTACGTCTACCGTGTCACCATTCCCGCAAATACGACTGCCTCGCTGACCTTGCAGGCCGCTCCCGGCAAGGTCCGGGTGCTGCACGGCGCCGAAGGGGCGGGGCCTTTCCGCTACCTGACCGGCCGGACCCTGTGCGAGTTGAAATCCGGCAGTTACGCTTTCGAAGTAACCTATTGAGAATCTGGCAGTAGCGACCGCTACTGCCAGTATTCGTAGAATTTGGCGATACTCTCCATCCCCGCGAAGAACTGCTTCAGCAGGAAACTCTCGTTCGGGGAATGGATGGTGTCGCGCTCCAGGCCGAAGCCCATCAGGAGCGGGTCGATGCCGAGAATCTTCTGCACCTCGGCCAGGATGGCGATGGAGCCGCCGCCGCGTGCCGGGACGGGCTCGATGCCATAGACTTCCGCAATGGCCTGCGAGGCGGCCTTGTAGGCGTCCGACCCGATCGGGATCAGGAAGCCGTCGCCGCCTTCGCACGGGGTGACGTCCACTTTCACGTACTTCGGGGCGATCTTCCGGAAGTGCCGCTCGAACAGTTTCGTGATCCGTTCGCTGCGCTGGTCCGGGACCAGGCGCATCGAGATCTTGGCATGCGCTTCGGAGGGCAGCACGGTCTTGGCGCCGGCGCCGGTGTAGCCGCCCCAGATGCCGCAGACGTCCAGGCAGGGACGGATGCCCACGCGCTCCAGCGGGGTGTAGCCCCGCTCTCCGCGCAGTTCGCGCACGTCCAGGAATTCCTTATACTCCTTGAGGTTGAAAGGCGCACGTGCGAGCAGTTTCCGGTCCGCGCGGGACAGCTCGACGACATCGTCGTAGAAGCCCGGCACCGTCACGCGTCCGTCCGCGTCCAGCAGCGAGGCAATCATCTCGCAGAGGACCTGGATGGGGTTCGCCACGGTCCCGCCGAAATGTCCGGAGTGCAGGTCCTTCTTCGGCCCGGTTACCTTGACCTCGAGATAGCTCAGCCCGCGCATGCCGCAGTTGATGGACGGGACGTTCTCGCCGAGCATCGTGGTGTCGCTGACCAGGCACAGGTCGGCCTTGAGCAGTTTCTTGTGGGCCTTGATCCAGGCGGGCAGGGAGGGGCTGCTGATCTCCTCCTCGCCCTCGAACAGGAACTTGACGTTATGGCGGAGTTTGCCGCTTTGCAGCAGGTATTCGAAGGCCTTGACGTGCATGAACAGCTGGCCCTTGTCGTCGTTGGCGCCGCGTCCCCAGATGGCACCGTCGTGGACCTGCGGGTCGAAGGGGTCGTGCTTCCACTTGTCCAGCGGCTCGGCCGGCTGGACGTCGTAGTGGCCGTAAACCAGTACGGTCTTCGCCTTGGGGTCGATGATCTTCTGGCCGAAGACCACGGGGTGGCCGGCCGTGTCGCAGACACCGGCTTCGTCGGCGCCCGCTTCGAGCAGCAGGTCGGCGAGGGTCTCGGCGCAGAGGTACATGTCCTGCGCGTGCTCGGGCTTGGCGCTGACGGAAGGGATGCGCAGGAGCGTGAAGAGCTCCTCGAGGAAGCGGTCCCGGTTCTGTTCGATGTATTCTTTCATGGCATCAGTTCCTCCGGAGGTTCTTGGAGGCGAGGTTGAGGCGGTATTTGAAACTGCGGTTGCCGTGGTAGTACGACAGGGCCAGCGTGTTGGCGTCGTCGAAGGCGATGCTGTTCAGCAGGCGGTCGCGGTAATGGTCCTTCGCCTCCGGCTCGGCCCAGGCGAGGACGTAGTTGCCGTCGTCCTTCTGCTGGACGACGATGACGGTGTAGCCGCGGTGGTCGAACATCGCGGCGACATATTTGGAGGAAGTCTTCCTGCCCTTGGCGGCGTTGAACTCCTCCACCAGCGAACTTTCCTTCTGCAGGATGTTGAATTTCAGGTGCGTGGCGCTTGTCAGGGCGTCGGGGTTCTGCGCGAGCCACCAGTCGATGGCGGCATCGGTCAGCCAGATGTTCTCCGGAACGGATTCCAGCCAGGGGTTGTCCTGGATGTCCTTGAGCAGCAGACGCATCCACGGGCGGTCCATCCCGCTGAGAAGGGCCTCGTCGGAACGGCCGGCGATGTTGTACGGGGGCACGTGGCCCGTCCCGCGGATGTCTTTCCCGCGGAAGGACAAGCAGCCGAATTCGTCGGTCTGCGGGGCATAAGCGGCGGCGACATAACTCTGCTGTACGCCGTCCGCACTGTACATCAGGTAGTGGAAGAAGAGGAAGCGGGTACCGCGTATCGCGGCGACGGAGGTCCCGTCGACGAATTCCCGCCGGGTCATCCCCTCGGCGTCGGAGGCGGGGGCGTCATAGACGCTTTCCTGCGTCCAGTCGCCGCCCTTCTCCCGGAAACTGACGATGCGGACCTGGTCGAGCCCCAGGCCCTCTCCGTTCAGGCAGAGGGCGTAGATGCGGTCCACGGCTTTACGGCGGTCCGCCACGGCCCGGAACTCGCAGCCGCCGGGCAGCAGGTCCCGGGCGATCCGGGCCGCCTGCTCCTCGTCGTACGGGCTGATGTTCAGCAGGGTGTCCTTGCGCGCCAGGATGTCGGTCGCATAGACGGAGGACGGGTATTTCTTCAGGAACTTGTCAAAAGCCTCCAGGGAAGGCTGCGAAAGCGTCTTCTGGTAAAGTCGGGTCTCCGCCTTTTTCTGGGCGGACAGCGGTGCGGCCGCCAGCAGCAGGGCCAGCGCGGCCGTCAGGAAATTTCTCATAAGAAGGTTTCGAAGTAGTCCGTAATCTTTTCGTAGAGGTGTACCCGCGCCTTGCCGCGCATGTTGTGCTCATCCATCGGATAGGGGAACCAGTCCACCGGAATGCCGTTCTCGATGCATTCCTGGATGAAACTCAGCGAGTGCTGCGGGACCACGGTGCCGTCCAGCACGCCCTGGCAGATGAGCACGCGGCCCGTCAGGTCCTTGGCGCGCGGGATGAGGGACGTTTCCGCGAACCCGTCCGGATTGGTGTCCGGATTGTCCATGTAGCGCTCGCCGTACATCACCTCGTACCACTGCCAGTCGATGACCGGTCCGCCGGCCACGGCCACCTTGAAGAAGCCGGGGTTGTGCGTGGCGAGGGTGAGGGTCATGAAGCCGCCGTAGCTCCAGCCGTGCACGCCGATCCTTTCCCGGTCGATCCAGGGGGCGCGGTCCAGCAAGGCGCGGATGCCGGCCATCTGGTCGTCGTTCTCGACCTGCCCGCAGCGGCGGTTGATGGCCTTCTCGAACGCGGCGCCGCGGTTCTGTGTGCCCCGGTTGTCCTGGACATAGACCACGTAGCCGCGCTGGGCCATCAGCATCTCCCACATCCGGATGCTGCCGAGCCAGCTGTCGTTGACCATCTGCGAGTGCGGCCCGCCGTACACATAGACGATCAGGGGGTATTTCTTCGCGGGATCGAAATCCTTCGGATAGAAGAGGCGGTAGTAGTTCTCGCAGCTGCCGTCCGCGGAGGGCACGGTGCCGAATTCCGCCCGGCACTTCGCGTAGCCTTCCAGCGGATCGCAGGCCACGTGGACCTGCTCCAGCAGCTTGCCGTCGGCGCTGCGCACCTGCGTCACGCCGGGAACGTTGAAGGACGAGAAGCGGTCGATGAACTTGCTGCAGTCCGGCGACATCGTGACGTTGTGCCAGCCTTCCTCGACGGTGAGGCGCTGCGGGACGCGTTCCCGCTTTTTCCCGCGGCCGTCCACCCGCACGCGGAACAGGTGGTTCTCTACGGGGGAGACCTCCGCGGAGGTGTAATAGACGAATTTCCCGTCGTTGGCCACGTAGGCGACGTCGGCGTCCACCGGGGTGACGCGGGAGACGACGCCGAGGGTGTCGCAGAGGTAGAGGCTGCGCCAGCCGTCCCGGTTGTCGGTACGGTACAGGAAGCGGTAGCTGCCCTTCAGGAAATAGAGCGGGTCGAGCGGCTCCACCCAGGCGTCGTTCCGCTCCGTCAGGATGGTGCGGACGAAGCGTCCGTCGTCGGAGCGGTACATGTTGAGATGCATCTCGTGCTGGGCGCGGTCCACCACCTGGACGAAGAGGTATTTTCCGTCGGGGGCCCAGGTGACGCCGGTCAGGTAGCGCTCGTCGTCAAAGTCCGTGACCTGCAGGGTGGTAAGGACCCGGCCTTCCAGGTCGCAGACGCACAGGGAGACGTGCTCCGAGGTCATGCCCGCCATCGGATAGCGGATCAGCTTGCTGCCGCCGGTGCGGGTGCTAATGTCGTAGAGGGGATAGAGCGTGACCGCGGACTCGTCCTTGCGGTACACCGCGAGCCGGCTTCCGTCCGGGGCGGGGAAGACGCCGCCGTTGATGCCGAACTCGTTGCGGCTCACGGACTCGCCATAGACGATGCCGGGCCCCTCGCTCTGCGGAAGTTTCCATTCGGGGGCCTGGCGGCGGGGGAATTCGCGCGTAAGTTCCCCTTCGGGCGTCCAGTACAGGCGCACCCGCTCGGGATAGACGGAATGGTCCGCCTGGCCGACGGACTCGGCGACGGTCAGCATCCGGCCGTCCGGGCCGGATGCGGGCTGCGTCGCGAGGATGCCCGCGACGAGCAGCGGAAGCAGGAGCGTCATAGCGACTCTCCGCCTACGAAGATGGGAATCTCCGAGCCGCCCGAGCCTTCCCGGACGGACACGATGTGGTCCACGATGTAGCGCTGCATGCCGCGCCACGGCAGCCAGCCGTTGTACTCCTTGTAGTGGAGCTCGACGTTCTTGCCGCTGCAGAGCATCAGGGAGTCGGCGACTTCCTTGCTCACGACGGAGAAGTTGAACTCGTTGGACTGCAGGCTGTTGGTGCCGGATTTCCCGCCCGTGTCCTTGCTCTTGAAACCGGTCTGGATCAGACGCCCCTCATAGGTCTTCCAGACCCAGCCCTTATAGACGATCTGGTTCAGTTCGCCGGCCTTGACGCCTTCGCCGAACACGAAGTAGAACTTGAAGTACACGAAGATGGCTGAGGCGACCAGCAGGACGGCCACGACCCAGGTGATGATTTTTCCTTTGGTAGACATATTCTTACCGTTTGTAGTTTTCTCAAACTACAAATATAGCAATATTATCGGGAGATTCGCCGGCCCGGGGGCGAATGAGGGAGGGGGCTTGTCAGTCCAGCCGGAGCGTCCGTCCGCCGACGGATACGGTCACGGGCCCCTCCTGTCCGGCGAGCGAGCGGACCAGTACCTGGGCGCAGCCGCTGAAGGTGCGGATGTCCAGTTCATCACCCTCCAGGGGGCGTTCGACGGCCTTGAATCCCGGATCGCCGTTGCCCCAGCCCAGCAGCCGCGCGCCTTCCACCCGGACGGTCAGCGGCATTTCCGCGTCCGGCACGAAGCGGCCGCGCGCGTCCAGGGCCTCGATGTCCAGCACAACGACGTCCGCCCCGTCGCGCACCAGCGTGGTCCGGGACGGGGTCAGGCGCACATCCACGGCCGGGCCCGTCGTCTCCAGGACGGTGCGGACCACCACCCGGCCGCCGCGCCAGCCCGTGGCTTCTACGCGTCCGGGCCGGTACGGTACTTCCCAGCGGACGCTCTCATTTTGAGATACTTTCCTCGGTCCCAGGTTCTTTCCGTTCACCTTCAGCGAGACACGGTCGCAGTTGGTATAGACCACGACCGGCACCGTCGTCCCTTTCGGGACCGGACGGTTCCAGTGCGGGGCGACGTGCAGCACCGGTTCTTCCGTCCAGACGGACTGCAGGTAGAAGGCCTCGTCCTTGGGGAAGCCGCAGTAGTCGAGGATGCCGAACTGCGATCCGGTGGCGGGCCAGACCATCGGGTTCGGTTCGCCCCGGTAGTCGATGCCCGTCCAGTAGAACAGGCCGCCCAGGCCGGGATGCGCGGCATAATACTTCCATCCGCGGGCGATGACCTCCAGCACCCGTCCGTCCGCGGTCATCGGCTGGGCGTCCGGCGAGCAGACCTGCTCCGGGTTCCCGCCCATCGGCCGGTTGTCCACGCCGCTGCGGTTCAGGGAGAGCATCCAGCCGCGCTCCGGGACCGTGGCGTACTTGCCGCGCGTGCCGGCGCCCGTGGTCTCTTCCGTACCCACGCCCGTCCGCTCCGGGAATTCCCGCAGCAAGCCGTCTATATCATTCTGGATCACATAGTTGAAACCGAATACGTCCACGCCCCGGTTGGGGTGCGGGCCACCGCTGGACCCGTAGGTCGTCGGGCGGGTCGGATCCAGCCGGTGGGCGATTTCCGTCAGGCGCCGGGCGATGCGCGTACCTGTCTCGTTCCACTCCACGGCCCACTCCTCGTTGCCCACGCTCCACAGGATCACCGACGGGTGGTTCCGGTCGCGCCGGATCATGTTCTCGAATTGGGCGGTCTGCGCGGCGTTCACGCCGAACTGGCGCTGCTCGTCGATCACGGCGAAACCGAGTTCGTCGCACAGGTCCAGCAGTGCGGGGCTGGCCGGGTTGTGCGAGCAGCGGATGGCGTTGAACCCGTATCTGCGCAGTTGCTCCAGGCGGTAGCGCCACAGGGCGTCGGGGATGCCGGCTCCCACGCCGGCGTGGTCCTGATGCAGGTCGCAGCCTTTCAGCAGCACGCGCTCGCCGTTCAGCAGGAAACCCTGCTGCGGATCGAAGGCGATCTCGCGCAGGCCGCTGCGTCCGCCGTACTCCGCCGACAGGACGCCGTCGTAGAAGAGTTCCAGTTTCCAGCCGTACAGATACGGGTCGTCCAGGCTCCAGCGGTGCGTCATGGAGGGAACTTCGCGGCCCTCCGCATCGTAGAAACGCTTCCGGACGGAGATGCGGGCGGGATCGACGGAGGCGTCCGCAAGCGCCAGGCCGAAGCGGATGTCGTCCGCTTCCACCACGATAGAATAGGGCTCTGCCGCCACGGGGCCGGCCTTGTGCAGCCAGACGTGCCGGTAGATGCCGGCGCCTTCGTAGAACCATCCTTCCTCGACGGAGGCATCGCAGCGCACCGCGATCAGGTTGTCGCCGCCGTAGTTGAGGTAGGGGCTGAGGTCGTAGACCCGTGAGGCATAACCGCTTTCCTCGCCGCCCAGGTAGCAGCCGTTGCAGAAGACCCGGCTGTCCCGGAAGACGCCTTCGAACTCGATCCAGATCTGCTTCCCCTTGTCTTCCGCGGGGATCTCCAGGTGTCGGCGGTACCAGCCGACCGAGTTCTCCGGATACTTCCAGCCGATGCATTTGTAGCCGTGCGAGTGGCTCGCCGCACCGTCGTAGGGCAGGTCCACCACCCAGTCGTGGGGGAGGGTCACCGTCCGCCAGGCGCCGTCTTCGACGAAGTCCGTCGAGGCGGGCCCGTGGTTCCCGTGGTTGGACATCACCTTCGTGAAATAGGTGAAATACTCGGTGCCGTGGCCGAAGTCCGCCTCCATCGAGGCGGCGTTGCCCAGGGCGAAGGTCCAGTCCGCATCTAGCGATGTCCTGAAATCCGAAGCGGGCAGCGGCAGGGCGGCGGACAGGGAAAGCGCAGCCGCGAGCAGAACGCGGGAGAGAATGCTCGGAAGAGGGAGTGGAATGCGCATCAAAGCTCTATGGTAAGCTGATGATATCCAGGAGAATAGGGTATGAACTGCGCGCCGCCGCGCCCCGTGTTCCGGATGGTGAGGTCGTAATCTGCGTCGCGGAAGTGCCGGTGCACGCGGTACTCGGGGAAGCGTTGCGCCGGCAGGCAGGGTTCGATCCGGAGGCCGTCGTACGCGGGGCGGATGCCGAGCAGGAACTCGGTGACCGTGTGCCAGTTCCACGCGGCGGTGCCGGTGAGCCAGCTGTTCTTGCCCTCTCCGGGCCGTGCGGCGTCCTTGCCGGCCACCATCTGGCAGTACACGTACGGTTCCACCTTGTGCAGCCGCTGGTCGCGGATGAACGCGGGAGAAATCTTGCAGTAGTGCTCCCAGGCGTCGTCCGCGCGGCCGGCGAGGGCCTCTCCGATGATGACCCAGGGATTGTTGTGGCAGAAGATGCCGGCGTTCTCCTTATAGCCTTCGGGATAGGAGGAGATCTCGCCGTATTCGATGTGGTAGCGGGAATAGGCGGGCTGATTCAGCACGAGCCCGAACTCGCTGTCCAGCAGGCGTCCGGCACTGTCCAGCGCCCGGTCGCAGAGGCCTTCCTCCGCGCCGATGCGCGCCATCGTGCACCAGCCCTGGCTCTCGATGAAGATCTGCCCTTCCTCGTTCTCGTGCGAGCCGACCTTCCGGCCGAAGTAGTCGTAGGCGCGCAGGAACCATTCTCCGTCCCAGCCGTACTTGCAGACGGCGCGCTCCATCTCTCCCACCGCCCGCAGCACCGGGGCGGGATCGTGCCCGATGCGGCCGAGCAGTTCTGCGAATTCCCGGCCCGTGTACACGAACAGGCCGGCGATCATCAGCGACTCGGCCTGCGAGCCGCCGGTCTTGTTCTCCGTGGTCTGGAAGGACTCGTCGGGGTTGTCCGAGAAGCAGTTGAGGTTGAGGCAGTCGTTCCAGTCGGCCCGGCCGATGAGCGGCAGCCCGTGGGGGCCGAGATTCTCCGTGACGTGCCCGAAACTGACGCGGAGGTGCTCCAGCAGGGGGACCTCCGTCCCGGGTGCGTTGTCGAAGGGCACCGGCTCATCCAGGATGCTGAAATCGCCCGTTTCCTTGAGGTAGGCGACGGTGCCGAAGATGAGCCAGAGCGGGTCGTCGTTGAAGCCGCCGCCGATTCCGTCGTTGCCCCGTTTGGTCAGGGGCTGGTACTGGTGGTAGCAGCCTCCGTCCGGGAACTGCGTGGCGGCGATGTCTAGGATGCGCTGCCGGGCCCGGTCCGGAATCTGGTGGACGAAGCCTGCCAGGTCCTGGTTGGAGTCGCGGAAGCCCATGCCGCGGCCGATGCCGCTCTCGAAGAAACTGGCGCTGCGGCTCATGTTGAAGGTGACCATGCACTGGTACTGGTTCCAGACGTTGACCATACGGTCCAGTTCCGGGCAGCCGCTCTCTACCTGGAAACGGCCCAGCAGCCCGTCCCAATACCGCCCGAGTTCCGCGAAGGCGGCATCCGCCTTCTCCGTGCTGTCGAAGGCCTCCAGCAGCTCACGGGCCCGGGTCTTGTCGATGCTCCCGTCGGGGGCGAACTTGTGCTCCGGGGGATTCTCCACGTAACCCAGCACGAAGATGAGGGTGCGGCTTTCGCCCGGTTCCAGGTGCAGTTCCAGGAAATGCGAGGCGACGGGGCTCCATCCGTGGGCCACCGAATTGCCGGGGCGCCCCGCGAGCACGTTCTGCGGCGCGTCGAAGCCGTTGTACATCCCGATGAAAGTCTCGCGGTCGGTGTCGAACCCGTCCACCGGGGCGTTGACCCCGTAGAAGGCGTAATGGTCGCGGCGTTCGCGATATTCGGTCTTGTGGTAGATCACGCTCCCTTCGACCTCCACCTCGCCGGTGGAGAGGTTGCGCTGGAAGTTCTCCATGTCGGTGGCGGCGTTCCACAGGCACCATTCCACGAAAGAGAAGAGACGGAACTCCCGCGCGGCTGCGCCACGGTTGGTCAGCGTGAGCCTGTGCACTTCGCAGCGGCGTCCGGGCGGCACGAAGAAAAGCGCCTCCGCGCACAGGCCCCGGTATTCGCCGCGGATGCGGGTGTAACCCATCCCGTGGCGGCACTCGTAGGCGTCCAGGGGCGTCTTGCAAGGCTTCCAGCCCGGATTCCAGACGGTGCCGTCCGCCTCGCGGATGTAGAAATAGCGTCCGCCGTCATCCATCGGCACACCGTTGTAACGGTAGCGGAGGATGCGCCGGTATTTCGCGTCCCGGCAGAAGCAGTAGCCGCCGGCGGTGTTGGAGACCAGCGAGAAGAAATCTTCCGTCCCCAGGTAGTTGATCCAGGGCCAGGGGGTGGCGGGATCCGTGATCACGAACTCCCGCGCCTGGTCGTCGAAGTGGCCGTAAGTCTCGTCCATGCGCCTATTTCTTAATGGGATACAGGTGGAGCAGGAAGACGATCAGCAGGGCCAGGGCGGCCGGGAAGAGAGAGAACAGGCACCAGATCATCCGGCACACCGAAACTTCGTTGGTGATGGTGACCACGGTCTGTCCTGTGGCGGGATCGGTCCCCGAGATGAAGCCGGCGACGCCCAGCAGCACGGCTACGAGGGCGCCCGAGATGGCCGAACCGAACTTCTGCGCCATCGTGCCGGAAGAGAAGATGAGCCCCGTGGAGGAGGTGCCGTTCTTTTCCGTGGCGTAGTCGGCCACGTCGGCGTACATCGACCACAGCAGCGGCGAATAGAGGCCGATGCCGACGGAAGTGAGGATGACGGTCGCGATCATCAGCCAGATGTACTTCGGGTCCATCGGGATGAAGAAGAAGGCGATGGAGGTGACGGCGCAGATGATGGCCGCCAGCCGGAAGGCGCGGCGCTTGGAGCCCGCCCACTTCGTGAACCGGGGCGACAGGCCGCCGAAGATCATGCAGGTGACCTCGCCGAAGGTCATGAAGACCGTGTAATTGATGATGAGGCCGGATACGGTGACGTCGCCGTGCAGGCAGTATTCCAGCAGGTAGCCGGCCACGGCATAGCGGAAGCCGTTGAAGAAATTGGTGCAGATGCCGATG
>CAMVGM010000024.1 GCA_947167015.1 uncultured Bacteroidales bacterium | reverse complement strand
AGATCCGCAACGTCATCCGCAAGGTGGTGCCCGACGGCCCGCACGACGTGATGCTCATCCTGGACGCCTCCACGGGCCAGAACGCCTTTGCGCAGGCGAAGGAGTTCGCCCGGGCGACCGACATCACCTCGCTGACCGTCACCAAACTGGACGGCACCGCAAAGGGCGGCGTGGTCGTAGGGGTCTCCGACCAGTTCCACATCCCGGGGAAGTTCATCGGCGTGGGCGAGGGGATCGACGACCTCAAGGCCTTCGACAAGCAGGCGTTCGTGGAGCAGCTCTTTGCCCCGGAAGATTTGAAACAGTAAAAGATTTAGGATATGAAGCTCAGTTACAATTGGCTCAAGGAGTATTTGAAGTGTGACCTGACCCCGCAGGAAGTGGCGGACGCGATGACCTCGATCGGCATCGAGGTGGACGGCGTGGAAGAGCAGGAGCAGATTCCCGGCGGGCTTGCCGGCGTCGTGGTGGCGCAGGTGCTCAGCTGCGAGGCACATCCGGATTCCGATCATCTGCATATCACGACGGTGGATGACGGCAGCGGCGCCCCGCTGACCGTGGTCTGCGGCGCCCCCAACGTCGCCGCCGGTCAGAAGGTCCTGTTCGCCCGGATCGGCACCGTGCTGCCCGGCGACTTCAAGATCAAGAAATCCAAGATCCGCGGCGTGGAGTCGTTCGGCATGATCTGCGCCGAGGACGAACTCGGCATCGGCGACAGCCACGAAGGTATCATGGTCCTGCCGGAGGACGCCGTGGTGGGAACCCCCGCCAAGGAATACCTCCACCTGGGCACCGAAGCCGTGATCGAATACGAGATTACCGCCAACCGCATCGACGCTGCCTCCCACTGGGGCGTCGCCCGCGACCTGTACGCCTGGCTCCGCCTGAACGGCCGTCCCTGCGAGCTCTGCAAGCCTTCCGTGGAGGACTTCCGCGAAGGCGAAGGAGAGGGCCTCGCCATCGACGTGCGCGACAGCGACGGCGCCCCGCGCTACACCGGCATCACCGTCCGCGGCGTCAAGGTCGCCCCGTCTCCGGAATGGCTCCAGAAGCGCCTGATGAGCATCGGACTGCGTCCGATCAACAATATCGTGGACATTTCCAACTTCGTGCTCTTCGAGCTCGGACAGCCCCTCCATACCTTCGACGCCGGCAAGGTCGGCGGCGGTACCGTGGTGGTGCGCCGGGCTGCGGAAGGCGAAGTGATCCGCACCCTGGACGGCGTGGAGCGCAAGCTGTGCGCCCGGGATATGGTCATCGCCGACACGCAGGTCCCGATGTGCATCGCGGGCGTGTTCGGCGGCGAGGACAGCGGCGTGACCGAGGCCACCACGGACGTGTTCGTGGAGAGCGCCTGGTTCGATCCCGCTTCCATCCGCCGGACGTCCAAGAGCCAGACGCTGCAGACCGACGCCTCCTTCCGCTTCGAGCGCGGCGGCGATCCGGAAATGCCCGTCTACGCGCTGAAACGCGCCGTCCTGCTCATCCTCGAATGTGCGGGCGGACAGGTCGTCGGCAAGATCCGCGAGTCTTACCCGCATCCCTTCGAGCGCCGGCAGATCGACCTGGACTACGACCGCATCGAACGTTTCGCCGGCCAGAAGATCGGCCACGACAAGATCGAGACCATCCTCGAGGCCCTGAACTACGAATTCCTGGAGAAACGCCCCGGCGGCGCCCGCGTGGCGGCCCCGTCCTACATGGTGGACGTGGAGCGTGAATGCGACGTGGTCGAGGAACTCCTGCGCGTGTACGGCTACGACAACATCGCCCTGCCGAACCATATGAAGATGTCGGTGTGCGCGACCCCGAAACCCGACCCCGAGGCGGTCCGCAACGCCGTCTCCAACTTCCTGGCGGCCAACGGCTTCGTCGAGATCATGAACAACTCGCTGACAAAGGGTGATTACTACGCCTCCCTGAAGACCTTCCCGGCCGAGCGCTGCGCGAAGATCGTCAACCCGCTCAGCCAGGACCTCGGCGTGATGCGCCAGTCCCTGATTCCCGGCGGCCTGGAGGTGATTGCCTATAACATCAACCGCCAGGTCTCCTCGCTGCGCATCTTCGAGTACGGCAGCGTGTACAGCCGCCTGCCCGAGAAGTCCGGCGAGACGCTCGAGGGCTATGAGGAGCACACCAATTACCTGATGATGGTCACGGGCACGCCCGAGAAATCCTGGCGCCAGGAACCCGGCAAGAGCGACTACTTCCAGCTCAAGGGCTACCTGGAACTGCTCCTGCGCCGCTACGGGGCCGACCTGCGGCAGATGTTCACCGAAGCCGCCCCGTCCGACATCTTCTCGGAAGGCATGACTTATCTCCTGCCCGGCAAGGGGGTACGGCTGGCGATGATGGGTACCGTCAATCCCGCGCTCTCGCGCAAGTTCGGCATCAAGCAGCCGGTCTTCGCCGCCGAGATCAACTGGCCCGCCCTGTTCGAACTGGTGAAGCGCGACAAGGTGAGTTTCAGCGAGTTGCCGAAGTTCCCCGCCGTGCGCCGCGACCTCGCTCTGCTACTCGACGAGCAGGTAAGTTATGCGGACCTGCAGGCCGCCGCCTTCAAGCAGGCGCGCAAACTCCTGCGCCAGGTGGGCCTGTTCGACGTGTACCGTGGCGACAAGATTCCCGCCGGCAAGAAGCAGTATGCCCTGAGTTTCGTCATCCAGGACCTGGAGAAGACGCTTACCGACCAGGATACCGAGCGGGTGATGGACCGCCTGCTGACGACCTTCCGGAACGAATTCGGCGCCCAGCTCAGATAGCCCAGATGCGCCCCGCCTCCGCCCATATCCTGCCCGTATTGTTGGCGCTGTCGTGCCTGCTGGCCGGCTGCGCGCATCGCGGCAGGGTGATCCCGGAGGAAAAGTTCACCCGGATCTACCGGGATATGTTCCTGGCCGACCAGTGGATCCGGGACAATCCGCGGGCACGTGTCGTGGCGGATACGACGCTCTTCTTCGATCCGATCCTCAAGCGCTACGGCTATACCTTCGAGGATTATGACCGGAGCGTGCACTACTACCTGGACCATCCGGAAAAATACTCCAAGATCCTGACCAACGCCTCCGAGCGCCTGCACCGGGAGAACGAACGCCTGGAGAAGGAACAGCAGGAGAAGCATGCAGCGGAAGTGGAGCGGGACCGCCTGCACACGATCTACAAGACCGACTGGAACTTCGTGGACGATTCGCTGCGCTGGGCGCAGGACCGCATCCTCTGGCCTGTCCGGGAAGCGCCTGCCGATACGGTGGCAGTCCCGGCTGATTCCACGGCCGTGCGGGATACGCTGGATATCCCGGTTGTCCCGGATACCCTGGACCGGACCGTCCCCAAGCTGGTTCGGGACAGTACCCTCGCCCGGAACAAGACTCCGAAATCATTGAAAATCTTACAATAACACATCATTATGGATTACTTACAGAAATATGGCTATACTCCCGTCGAGGAGGAAGTGGCTGCCCGTATCCAGGCAGTCGGCGCTAACCTGGACGGCCTGTCGACGCCGGAAGTGCTCAAGAAGTGCTTCTCGATGATGGACCTGACCACGTTGAAGACCAACGACACGGTGGCGTCCGTGTCCAAACTGGTGGACAAGGCGAACCGTCTGGTTACCGAGTATCCGGATTATCCGCTGCCCGCATCCATCTGCGTCTATCCGAATTTCGCTTCCGTGGTACGGGAGCGCCGCTGCAGCCCGGAACTGCACGTGACCACGGTCTCGAGCTGTTTCCCGTCCGCCCAGAGCTTCCTGGAGGTGAAGGTGCAGGAGTGCGTGCTGGCCGTCCGCGGCGGTGCTGACGAGATTGACATCGTGCTGGCGCTCAACGCTTTCCTGGCCGGCGACTACGAGGCCGCCGCCCACGAGATCGTGGAGATGAAGAAGGCGATCGACGCCGAGGCCGCCCGGGCCGGACGCAAGGTCGTCTTGAAGGTGATCCTGGAGACCGGTCTGCTGGTGACGCCCGAGAACATCGCCCGCGCCTCCTTCCTCGCGATGGAAGCCGGTGCCGATTTCATCAAGACTTCGACCGGCAAGGTGGAGGTGAACGCCACCCCGACGGCGGCGTATGTGATGTGCGAGAGCATCAAGGCCTTCTACGCGAAGACCGGCCGACGCGTCGGTTTCAAGGCCGCCGGCGGCATCTCCAACGCCAAGGACGCCCTGCTCTATTACTTTATCGGCTCTTTCGTGCTGGGCAAGGACTGGATGGACAAGGACCATTTCCGCTTCGGCGTGAGCCGTCTGGGCAACAGCCTGATGAGTGCGATTGAACAGAAAACGGTCAATTTTTTCTGATTTCTGGATGATTCTTTCTGCCGGAGAGATCCGGAATTCGGCCCTGCACGCGTGCGTGCAGGGTTTTTTGGCATATTAAACGTTTAATCTTGCAATAAAACGGATCGCTCTTCCGAACTTTGCCACGGACCAAAAGATGTGGCTATGAAGAATCTGATACCGTTCTGCCTGCCCCTGCTGCTCTGCTGCGCCTGCATCGGCCGCGGCGCCCTGGAGACGGGGCGTCCGGATACCGGGGAGGCGGGCCTCGGGCACGGGATGATCGTGCTGGGCGGGCAACTGGACGACCCGTATTCCGTCGAGAACATGTCTGAAGCACTCGCGGCGCTCTATCCCACGAAGGCGGGGCGGGTGGTGCTGCCGGCGACGGACCTGTATGTCCGTTTCCTTCCGGAAAACGATGCGCAGTGGCAGCGGCTCCGGGAGCTGGGCGTCGAGATGCTCGACCATCCGGTGGATTATGAAATATTGCGCGAAGGCGACTGGTACCGCGATCCCTCGCTGCCGGAAGACCGGATTACCTGGCAGTATGCCGTGGTACCGCGGGATTTCCGTTTCCCGCCCGGAATCCGCCACGAACTGCTCGAAGAATGCTACATCCCGGACGGGACGGCCACCAAGGCGGACGGGGTGGACTGGGACGCCGTGGAGCGGGAAGCCTTCCGGCGGACCGGAAACGAAGCTTTGCTCCCCGTCTCGACCCGGGCGGAGGCTTCCGCCAAGCCGCAGGGACGCATCAGCATCGTGGACACCGGCCGCGACGGTGCGCCGGAAGGAGTGAAGGGTGTACGCGTGTCCTGCAACACCTTTGTTAAGTTCGCCTATGCTTATACCGATGAAGACGGCCGTTACGCGATGACGAAAAGCTTCTCTTCCCGGCCGCGTTACCGGCTGGTATTCAAGAACTCGGCCGGTTTCGAGATCGGTTTTAACCTGCTCTTGACGCCGGCCTCCGTGTCCACGCTCGGCAAAGGGGAGGCGACGGGCCTGGACGCCGAAGTCACGCAGGATTCCGAGCGCAAGCTCTTCTCGCGCTGCGTGGTGAACAATGCCGGCTACGATTACCTCCAGCGCTGCAAGAAGGCGGACCCCGCCATCAAGGCACCGCCATCCAACCTGCGCATCTGGCTGTTCCAGGGCCTTTCGACCGGCTGCGCGGTGATGATGCAGCAGGGGGTCCTGTTCGAGGACCTGGGCGTGAAGAAACTGCTGGGGGAGTATGCGGACCTGCTGAAGATGTTCCTGCCGGACCTCACGGTCGGGCTCAAGGGCTTGGATTCGTACCGGAGCATCTATGCCCAGGCGCTGCACGAATTCGCGCACGCCAGCCACTTCATGCTGGCCGGGTCGGATTTCTGGGAGCATTACGCCCACTTTGTGGTGAAGTCGTTCGTTACCTCCGGTTTCGTGACCTACGGGATGGGAACGGAGGAAGACCACGGCTATTGCGAAGTAGGGGAGATGTGGGCGTATTTCTGCCAGACGCTGCTCTGCCGGGAGCGTTACGGCAGCGACGTTCCCGCTTATGGCCTGAATCACTGGTTCCGTCCGCAGATCTTCCTGATGCTGGAGGAACGCGGGCTGGGCATGGAGAAGATTTTCCAGGTCCTGTCGTCCGACGTGACGGACCGCGAAGTCCTGGAGAAAAAACTGAAAAGCTATTATCCCGAGTATAAAAGCGTTGTCAATCAGGCATTTGCCCGATATAACTGAAAACTATGAAAAACTTCACCGGCGGCTCCGGCCGCCAATTCGGATGGTCTGCGAAAGAAAAATCTTTCATAGTTTAGTTTTTTTAGTAAAAAGTTGTATCTTTGCAGTCCATTCGAGCGCGGGTGGCGAAATGGTAGACGCGCTAGTTTCAGGAGCTAGTGTCAATTGCGACATGTGAGTTCGACTCTCATCCCGCGCACAAAGAAGGCGACCGATATCCGGCCGCCTTCTTTCTTGTATGTTCCCGATGGCTTATCTCCTTCCCCGACGGAACCAGCGTCCGAACCTGGGAGCCCTGTCCTGCTGCGGGCGGGTGCTGTTGTAGGCCACGTTGGTCAGGATCTTGCCCGTCCCCTTGTCCACGAAGCGGTAGATGGAGATGTCCTTGATGATACCGGCCTTGCTCATCCCGTAGATGTCCGGGTACTGCTCGCGGAGGACTTCCTCGATTTCGCCCTGGTCATAGTAGTTCTTCACGAACTTGTACTTGATGTCGTACTCGGTGCTTCCGTCCGCCAGGGTCTGCTGCTGCAGGGACTCGACGCTCATCACGCCGGCCTCATAGTAGTCCTTCAGTCCGGGATAGCACTCGTTAATGACTTTGGAGATGTTCTCGTCGTTGGTGATGGTCTCCTGGGCCGCGAAAGCGGCGGTTCCGAAAAATGCGCAGAACGTTGCTGCAAGTAAGATGATCTTTTTCATATTAATTTTGTTTTTGTGTTTGTTTCTGACTCTGTTTATCGCATTAATCGTGCCGGAAATGATTGATAATCAGCGTTTTCGACGAAACGGGCGGATTTGTGGACGAACGCCCGGAACCTTTCGACGAATAGGGGAAAACGGCGGGATGCCAGGTTTTTCTTATCTTTGTATATCATGATGAAACTGCTGTTTTTGCTGCTGGCGGCGGGGCCGCTGCAGGTCGGGCGCAGCGTCGCGCCCCGGATGACCGTGCTCGAAACCGAGCCGCGGGAAGGATATGTCTGCCAACTGGTGGAATACAGTGTTACGCGCGACGAGCGCGTGCGCTCCTATCTGCTGGTCCCGGACGGCGCCTCGCGCCGCGACCGCCGGCCCGGCCTCGTCCTGCTGCACGACCACGGCGCCCGTTTTGACATCGGCAAGGAGAAACTGGTGCGTCCGCTGCCCTCGGCGCCGGACTACATCAAGGCTTCCGCGCAGCAATGGGTGGACGACGGCTTCGACGGGGTATATTTCGCCGACCGGCTGGCCGCGGCGGGCTATGTCGTCATCGTGCCGGACGCCCTGTACTGGGGCTCCCGCAGCACGCCGCTGTGCCAGAAATGGTCCCGGATGAAGTTCTCCGGGGAGAGCGGCAACATCGATTCCGTGAAGACGGCCGTGTACGAAGGCCAGCGGGCCGTGTATGACAGCCTGGAGCGGAAAGGCGTCATCTGGGCGGAACAGACCCTGCGCGAAGATGCGGCGGCCGCGCGCCTGCTGCGCCGCCTTCCCTGCGTGGAAAGACGCAGGATCGGCTGTTTCGGCTGGTCCATGGGGGCGCACCGCGCCTGGCTGCTGGCGGCCTTCTGCAAGCAGGTCCGGACGGGCGTGGCCCTGTGCTGGATGACGCTGATGGAAACCCAGCAGCAGCCCTACAAGGCCTCGGACTATTCGATGCTGATCCCGCAGATGCGGGCACGGTATGATTTCCCGGACATCGCCCGCTGGCTCGCTCCCAAGCCCTTTTTCTTCCTGAACGGGCGGCAGGACCGCCTGTTCCCCGAGTCAGCGGTCCGGACGGCTTTCGGGCGGATGCAGGCCATCTATGAAGAAAAAGGCGCAGGCGGACGCCTGCGCACGGAATTCTTTGAAGGAGAGCACCACTGCGGCCTGAGCGAGCAGCAGACCATCCTGGAGTATCTGGACGCTCAGCTGCGCTAGCGGCGGTCCGCCATGGCGGCCTTGAAACAGTCGTCGGTCTGCAGGAAGAGGTGGTAATAGGCCTTGTCGCCCAGGCGCGAGTAGCGCCCCACGAGGGCCTGCACCTGCGTCATCACATACTGCCGGTCCGTCTCCCACTCCCCGTTTCCGGGCACCAGCCCGTCCCGGTTCTTCGCGAAGGCGAGGAACTGCCGTTCCAAGCCGGCTCGGTCCAGGTAGCTGAGCAGACGGCCATAGTCGTCGATTTCCGAAAGTTCCTTCTTATGGGCGTCGAAGAAGGCTGAGGCGAAACGCATCGCCGTGGCCTTGCGGTTGCAGGCGACGTAGAACGCCCCGGCGCGGGTGGTGTCGATGGGCACGAACACGTCGGGAAGGATGCCTCCCTTCTCCACGCGCATGCTGTCGGCGCAGACCATCTCGCCGCTGTCGTAGCGGCGCAGCACCTCGTAGTCGTAATCGTCGGAATAAGGCTTCTGGATGCATCGGCCGGAAGGCGTATAGTAGCGCGCCACCGTGATGCGCATCCCGGAGCCGTCGCTGAAGAAGAACGGTTCCTGCACGAGGCCCTTGCCGAAGGTGCGGCGGCCATAGAGTGTGGCGCGGCCGTTGTCCTGCAGTGCGCCGGCGAGGATTTCGCTGGCGGAGGCGGAGCCCTCGTCCACGAGGACCTTCAGACCGATCTCCTGGAACGGGCCGCGTCCGTCGGCGTGGAAGTCCTCACGCTTCCGGGCGCGTCCCTCGATATAGACGATCATCGCCTTGCGGGGGAGGAACAGGTTCGCGAGGTGGCAGGCCTGGTCGAGGTAGCCGCCGGTGTTGTCCCGCAGGTCGATGATGAGTTCCTTCATCCCTTCCGCGGAGAGCTCCAGGGCGGATTTGACGAATTCGTCGGCCGTGGTGCGGGAGAATTTCGACAGGCGGAGGTAGCCCGTCGTGTCGTCCACCATGAAGGCGGCGTCCACGGAGTACGTGGGAATCTTGCCGCGGGTGATCTCGAAGGGAATGACCTCCCGTCCGCGCTGTACGGTCACGAGGACCTTGCTGCCCGCCGCGCCCTTGATCCGCCGGACCATGCTGTCCTGCGGGAAATGCACGCCGGCGATGACGGTCGAGTCCACCTTGAGCAGGCGGTCGCCCGGCTGGAGGCCGATCTTCTCGGAAGGGCCGCCGGGAATCACCTCGATCACGACGGCGGTGTCGTTGGGAACGTTGAACTGGATGCCGATGCCGTCGAAATTGCCCGTCAGGTCGGCTTCCGATTCCTCGAGGATCTGCGGGGGCATGTAGGAAGAGTGGGGGTCGAGGGCGGACAGGGCGGCGGCCGCGACGGCGTCCGACACCTTGCTCCGGTCCACGGAGTCCACGTAGTTCTCGTCTATGCTCTGCAGGATGAGGGAGACCTTGCGCCAGTCGTCACCGGACACGCGCATCGTCTTGTGCCGGAGGCCGATCTGCTGGACGAGCACGGCGACCAGCAGCCCGATGACGACGCCCAGCAGGGCGACCAGGATGGAGGAACGCTTCATGGTCAGTCGATTTTCTCGACCTCGATGCCGGCGCGGCGGAGGAGGTCGATGCCGTCTGTCAGGCGGTACTCGTCGCGGTACACGACGCGCCGGATGCCGGACTGGATGATGAGTTTCGCGCACTCCAGGCAGGGGGATGCGGTCACGTAGAGCGTGGCGTCCAGGGCGCTGTTGCCGGATTTGGCGATCTTGGAGATCGCGTTGGCCTCGGCGTGCAGGACGTAGGGCTTGGTGACGCCGTTCTCGTCTTCACAGATGTTCTCGAAGCCCGAAGGCGTGCCGTTGTAACCGTCCGAGATGATCATCCGGTCCTTCACGAGCAGCGCGCCCACCTGGCGGCGCTTGCAATAGGAATTGGTCGCCCAGACGGCGGCCATTTCCATGTATTTGTCGTCGAACTTGTTCATTATTTCGTGTCTCTCTGGTACAGGTAGCGCTTGATGTTGCGCTTGGGCGTGCGCTCGAAGTCCTCGGGCATGAACTCGATCTTGCGGATCTGGGCGTAGGAGGGCAGGAGCTTGTTGATCTCGGGCAGGGCGTCGGTGATGCGCTGCTCCAGTTCTTCGCCGGTCATCCCGTCCAGCTCGCCCTGGTGGTAGTCCGGATAGACGAGGGCGGTCAGGCCGACCTTGTCCTCGACGACGAGGGATTCCACCACGTAGGTGACGTTGTTGATCACGGCTTCGAGTTCTTCCGGATAGATGTTCTGGCCGCTGGGGCCCAGGATCATGCACTTGGAGCGGCCGCGCAGGTACAGGTAGCCGTCGTAGTCGATCACGCCGATGTCGCCGGTCTTGAACCAGTTGTCGTTGGTGAAGGAGGCCTTGGTGGCCTGGCGGTTCTTGTAGTAGCCCAGGAACACGTTGTCGCCCTTGACCTGGATCTCGCCAGGTTCCTTGTAGGGGTTCTTGGAGTCGATGCGGATCTCGCAGCCCGGCACCGGGACGCCGCAGGAGCCCTTGCGTGCTTTCCACCACTTCGCATAGGTGATGATCGGGCCGCATTCGGTCATGCCGTAGCCGACGGTGAAGGGGAAGTGGATCTGGCGCATGAACTTCTCCACCTCGGGGTTGAAGGCGGCGCCGCCCATGATGACTTCCTCGAAGCGGCCGCCGAAGGAGTCGATGAGGTTGTCGCGGATCTTGCGGCGGATGACCTGGTCCACGATGGGGATGCGCATCAGCGACTTGTGGCGGTCCACCACCGGCTTGATCTGGGACTTGTACACTTTCTCGAAGATGAGCGGGACGGCGATGATCACGTCCGGACGGATCTCGGAGAATGCCTTCATGATGACCTTGGGGCTGGGCGTGCGCGTCAGGAAGTGCACGTGCGCGCCGATGGTCATCTCGAAGAGGAACTCGAACATCATGCCGTACATATGCGCGGATGGCAGCATTGCCACCATCTGCGACTCGCAGGTCATCTGCGGTTCGGCAGTCTCGTGGGCGAAGCGGATGTTGCACCACAGGGAGCGGTAGGGGAGCATCACGCCCTTGGAGAAGCCGGAGGTGCCCGAGGTATAGTTGATCAGCGCGAGTTCTTCGGGCTGGTCCTCGTAGTAGTTGATGTGCTCGGGCTTGAAACCGTCTGGATACATCTCGTTGAAGGTGCGGGTGAGGTTTTCCCGGACGGTCACGAGGTCCTGGTTCTTGGCGTAGATGTAGTTGAGGGTGTTCATCTGCACGATGACCTCCAGGCCGGGCATCTCGACCTCCGAAAGCCCCTGCCAGATGATCTCGTCCACGAAGAAGACCTTGGCGTCGGAATGGTTCACGAGGTAGTGGATGTTCTCCGGCTTGAACTCGTGCAGGATGGGCACCGGAACGGCGCCGTACGTGGTGGCGGCCATGAAGCAGACGCCCCAGTGGGCCTGGTTGCGCGAGCACAGGGCAACCTTGTCCCCCTTCTTCAGTCCGCATTTCTCGAAAGCGATATGGAGGAGCTCGATGCGCTCGGCCACGTCGCTGTATTTCAGGGTCACGCCCTGGTAGTTGGAGAGAGCGTCCCGCTCCCAGTTCTCCTTGAAGCTCTTCTCGAGGAGTTTATTTACTGATTGGAATTCCATGTCAGATGAAGGCCTTTCTTTCCCCAGGCGAGGGTCTTTTCGGGTTCGTAAACGATGAAGCGGCAGCCTTTTCCGGGCCATTTGCGGGCGGACGTTTCCGGGCGCCCGGCATCCAGCCAGGCCTGTACGTCGGCCGGGCTGCCGTAGATGTACCAGCCGTCTTTGGCGGCTTCGCAGCTGTCGTCGGCGAGGGCGAAAGCGCTGCCGAACAGGGTCGGGATGAAGCCGCGCCAGGGATTCTCCCCGGGGGCGCGGTCTGCGACGGCCTTGCCGGGCCGTACCAGGACGAGCGTCCGGCCCTCCCCGTCGTGGACGAGGGCGAGTTCCCGGACGTCGATCTCCTTCTCCCACTTGAGCGGGTCCTTGCCGCTTTCCTTCTTGAGGGCGTCGAGCGTCCGGTGGTAGCGCGTCAGCTTGACGGAGGCGTCCTGCCAGCGCTCGAAGGCCTCGCGGAACTGGGGGTTCGCCACGGGCATGGCCAGGGCGAACGCCGTGTCGGGAGGCAGGACCTCGCCGAGCCTGCTGTCGGAGAAGGGGAGGAGGGAGAGGATGTTGGCGAAATAGGCGTCCGCGGGGCCTTGAACCGGCTGGACGGAGAATCCGTCGGAGGCCGGGGTGAGTACGGTCCAGTCGGAAAGCTGCCGCAGGAAGCCGGTCAGCTCGCGGCGCGGGAAGAACTCCTGCAGCCAGCCTTTCGGCGCCAGACGTTCGGCTCCGCCGTTGCGGAAGATGACGAAATCATTCCCGTCGGCCGCGGAAAGCGCCTGGCGGAAACCGGGTGCGTCGAGGATGGACGTCTGCTGGGTGACGTGGCGGCGCACGGCGGTGATCTGCGCCTCGGAAGGGCTGAGGATCACCATCCCCGGACGGCCTTCTTCGGGCGCGAAGTAGTGGCTGGAAACCTTCAGGGAGGCCGCCTGGGCGAGCAGGGCGTTCAGCACCGCCGCCGAGTCGGCTTCGGCCCGGCGCGTGTCCAGTGCGAGGACGGGCACCAGCGAGCCGTTGTAGCAGAGCGACAAGGCCATCCGGGCGTTCCTGAATTCCGACAAATCCAGTTTGTGCAAGACGCTGGTGCTGTCGTAGAGCCGCAGGCCGTCGGCGCAACGGTCGAAACAGAGGACGCCCAGGGCGTCGGAGGGCACGGCCGCCAGCAGCTCCGGGATGCGTTTTTCCTGGACGGGCGCGTCCGTTTTCCGCGCGGGATTCCCGCAGCAAAGCAGGAGCGGCAGCGCCAGCAGCAGGGCAAGTGTCGGTTTTTTGCTCATAACTTGCAAATATACTAATTATTTGAATTATGATTTTCCCGGGAAATCAGTATCTTTGCACGTTTTTAAGGTAGTGTGACAGAATATGCAAGAAATCAGAAACATAGCGATCATAGCCCACGTCGACCACGGAAAGACCACGCTGGTGGACCGGATGATCTACCAGGCCAACCTGGTCCGTCAGCCGGAGAACCTGGGCCAGCTGATCCTGGACAACAACGACCTGGAGCGGGAACGCGGCATCACCATCCTCGCGAAGAACGTCTCCGTCATTTATAAGGGAGTCAAGATCAACATCATCGACACCCCGGGCCACAGCGATTTCGGTGGCGAGGTGGAGCGCGTGCTGAACATGGCGGACGGCGTGCTGCTGCTCGTGGACGCGTTCGAAGGCTGCATGCCCCAGACCCGTTTCGTCCTCCAGAAGGCCATCCAGATGGGCAAGAAACCCATCGTGGTCATCAACAAGGTGGACAAGCCCAATTGCCGCCCGGACGAGGTGCAGGAGGAGGTCTTCGACCTGATGTTCAACCTGAACGCCACCGAGGACCAGCTGGACTTCGTGACGGTGTACGGTTCCGCCAAGCAGGGCTGGATGTCGCTCGACTGGAAGAAGCCGGGCAACGACATCACCCCGCTGCTGGATACCATCCTCGAGGTGATCCCGGCCCCGCCGGTGGTCGAGGGTACGCCCCAACTGCTCATCTCCTCCCTGGAATACTCCCCGTACGTGGGCCGCATCGCCGTCGGACGCATCACCCGCGGCACCCTGAAAGCCGGCCAGCAGATCAGCCTCTGCAAGCGCTACGACATCGTCCAGAAGCAGAAGATCAAGCAGCTGATGGTCTTCGAGGGCCTGGGCAAGACGAACGTGGACGAGGTCCGCTGCGGCGACATCTGCGCCGTTGTGGGCATCGAGGGCTTCGAAATCGGCGACACCATCGCCGACTTCGAGAATCCCGAGCCGCTGGAGCCCATCGCCGTGGACGAGCCGACGATGAGCATGCTCTTCACCATCAACAATTCCCCCTTCTTCGGCAAGGACGGCAAGTTCGTCACCTCGCGCCACCTCAAGGAGCGCCTGGAGAAGGAACTGGAGAAGAACCTTGCCCTGCGCGTCAAGCCGGGCCTGACGGCCGATTCCTTCGTGGTCTATGGCCGCGGCGTGCTGCACCTGTCGGTGCTGATCGAGACGATGCGCCGCGAGGGCTTCGAACTGCAGGTCGGCCAGCCGAAGGTGCTGGACAAGACCATCGGCGGGCAGCGTTGCGAGCCGGTGGAGGACCTGTCCATCGAGGTGCCGGAGGAGTTCGTGGGCGCCGCCATCGAGATTTCCACGCGCCGCAAGGGCGCCCTGGTGCGGATGGAGCCCCGCGGCGACCGTACCCTGCTGGAGTTCGAGATTCCCACGCGCGGCCTGATCGGCCTGCGTTCCAATCTGCTGACCGCCAGCCAGGGAGAGGCCATCGTGGCCCACCGTTTCAAGGAATACCAGCCCTACAAGGGCGAGATCGAACACCGCAACAACGGTTCCCTCGTGTCCATTGAGACCGGCCAGGCTATCGCCTATTCGATGAACAAGCTGCTGGACCGCGGCCGCTTCTTCGTGGAGCCCGGCGAGGACATCTACGCCGGCCAGGTGGTGGGTGAGCACACGCGTGAGCGCGACCTCAACATCAACATCTGCAAGACCAAGAAACTGACCAACGTCCGCGCCGCCGGCTCCGACGAGAAGATCATCTTGCCCCCGGCCATCAAGTTCTCTCTCGAGGAGGCGCTGGAGTACATCCAGGACGACGAACTGGTGGAAGTGACCCCGCATTTCATGCGTATCCGCAAGATCCTGCTCGATCCGTTGGCCCGTAAACGCAGCAGTGACAACGAAGACTGATAATTTTCACTTGTTAATCGCAAAAAAATTGCTATCTTTGCAGCCCTTTGTAGTTAAACTGACAAGTCTGGCACCCGGGAAGAACCATTTCGAATGGCACGCGGGAGCCGAGTTCTTTGAAGCATTCGGGAATGTCGACATCCTCGACGCCGACCTGGAAGTGACGGCGGACGTGATCAGCCGCGGGCTGACTGCAGAAGCAGCCTGCACGATGACCGGCACGGTGACCGTCGCTTGCGACAGGTGCCTCGAGGACCTCGTCATCAGGGTGGAAACCTCATTTGACGAGAGTTACGCCCCGGAAGGAGACGAACTGGACCTTTCGCAGGATGTGTACGATTTCGTGTGCATCTCGCTGCCGCTCCAGCGCGTGCATCCGGAAGGCGAATGCAATCAGGAGACTACAAAGTATTTGAGCAAATAATATTTAAAAAGATAAAGCAATGGCACATCCGAAACACAAACTTTCCAAGCAGCGCCGGGACAAGCGCCGCACGCACGACTTTGCGCCGGTCCCGACCCTCGCCACCTGCCCGAACTGCGGTGCGACCGTGATCTATCACCGTGTCTGCCCTGAGTGCGGTTACTACAGAGGCCGTCAGATCGTCGTCAAGAACGCTGAGTAATCTGTGAAAAGGCCGCCCGGAGCGGCTTTTTTGGTCCCTTAGTTCAACGGATAGAACGAAGGTTTCCTAAACCTTAAATGCAGGTTCGATTCCTGCAGGGACTACACTTCATAAATGCTGGATTTCTGCCAGCATTTTTTTTTGTCTTTTTTTTGTGTAATATTTATTTATTACTTTTGTGAAAAGAGTATTTATGAAACAAATATACTTCGAAGTAAAGGGAGAGGCGCTGCTGGAGAGGATTGGGATGACTAAGACAGAGTTTGCCAGAAGGATGGGCATCCGGAAACAGAACGTAAAGGTGCTGTTCAAATCCAAGAACCTGGAAACTATCTATAAGGCGGCCGGCGTGATGGGCGTTCCGTTTGAAATGCTTATCGGTTACAAGGAAGAGCCGGATTTGAGTGAGATTCCTTTTGCTTCGTTTGTAGAGGAGAAGGTTATTACGGAGGATGACATTCCAAAGGGTGATTCTTCAGAAGAAAAACGTCAGCGACAAAACTTGATTTATGATTTCTATCGGGAGTGGAAGCGTCGTAATCCTGATCAAAAGAAATATAACATAGCTTTGAGGGAGGATATCAATATCCGAGCTGTATCCCTAGATGAAACGTCGGCTCAAGCTTCGCTCACCTATTTGTCTACGTTAGCTGTCCTTCAACTTGACGCGATTCTGACAAATTCCTGGTTGGTGAAGAAGGTCCCATCGAAACCGAACAGCAAGAATCAACGTTCTTTTGAGAGTATCTTGATTATGGAATATGTATGCCCGGGCGTAGGAAGGGTTAAAATGACGGTGGGTGTTAAACGGAGCGATAAGTCGAAAGTACAATACTGTATAACGGCTATCAATGCCGGCAAAATAAAACAGGAGGCCGATTGACCTCCTGTAAGCTTTGCCCCAAGACTACGTGGCGGAATTACTTCTGGAGCGAGGGCCTCGCGGGCGGGGACTTCTGCGCGACTCGATTACCCATCCGTATCACGTTTTATTATCTCGCTGCAAAGGTAGCGATTATTCTCTAAACCACAAAACCAAGTTGCCCTAATAAATCGTTCTGTTGATTCCTGTAGGGACTACGAAAACAGCGGCCCTCAAGGTCGCTGTTCCTTATTGAATCCGATGAGGCGTCGGCCGCCTTAATCCGTCCGGCCCGTCAGGTCGCGTGCCGCGAGCACCAGGAACATGTAGTGCGAGGAGCCGCCGCCCAGCACGTATTCGACCTGCTGCCAGAGGTAGGGGAAGGTCAGCAGTTCCGGGAAGTCCGGGCGGATGAGCGCCGTTCCGGACACGGTGCCGCCCGGGATGTAGGACCAGTCGGCACGGTTCAGGCCGTAGCCCACCGTCACGGACTGTGCTCCCACGCCCCCGGCGAACGACGCCTGGTTGGAGCCGGGATGGCGCCCGAGGATGAAATGGAGCGCGTCGAAGACCGGGTCGGGCGAGAAGATGTCGGGATAGGCCTTGGCGAGGAACCAGTGGCGGTAACCGAAGCCCTGGATATCCCAGCCCGCACCCCAGATGCTCGGGCGGTAGGGGACGCCGTAGGGCGTCTCGGCGCTCTGGCGTTCGAGTTGCGTGCGGTAGCGCAGGAGCGCGTCGCGGAAGCGCTCGCACTGCCTGACATAGCGCCCCTGGCCCTCCATCTGCTTCTCCACGCGGGCCAGGTACCAAGCGCAGTTGCCCACGGAAGCGATGATGTCCTCCCAGTGCGACAAGATGAAATCGAAATACTGCGCCTCGCCGGTGGTCAGGTACAGCTCCACAGCGAGCTGCATCCGGTCCATCGGACGGTCGCGGCCGGAACGGGCCGCCGCCTGCGCCTTGGAGAAGACTTCCCGGGCGATCCGCACGCAGTGCGTCGCCAAAGTGTCGTTGAAGCCGCGCAGGGCGCGGGCGGAGGCGGCGAGGTTGACGGCGTGGGATACGCCGCTGCCGGTGTCCGGGAAGATCCAGCGGTCGTCGTCATTGCCCAACTCCCCGTCGGACATCGTGGAGGTGTCGCCCAACAGGGTGTATTGCCGCAAGTTGTTGGTAATAATGCCCTTGGCAAAGCGACCCAGCGCCAGGTAGCAGTTCACGTCGTGGAGCATCCCGTGCTCGATCTGCTGCTGGATGTCGTTGCGTCCGTCCGGTTCGTGGATCTCGACCACGCGCCGGACCTGGTCGATGGACGTGGCGTCGATCTCGGGGTGGAAGGCCTCCAGGGCCATCGTGAGGATGTAACATTCGTTGCCGGAGGTGTGGCGCACGTCGTCGTCGCCGGCGTCGTGCCAGCCGCCCACGTTGACGCCCGGCACGGGCTGCAGGGCCCGGAACTTCGTCCCGTTGTCGGCCGGCTGCACATAACCGTCGATGTGGTTGCCGGGCGGGGCCATCAGCGCATCGTCGAGGTGGCAGGTGTCGTGCCAGACCCGGTATTTCTCCATCACCTTCATATGGCACATCTGCACCGGCAGGAAGTACTCGATGACCGGCTGCCACACGCCCCGGTCATACACGTCGGGGGCGATCCGGAAGATGGGTGAGGCGCTCTCGCCGTACCGCACCTGGTAGAGCCCCTCCTCGCGGATCTCGGAGAAATCGGCCCTCATATACTCGTAGCGCAGGAACTTTCCGTCCCAGTGCTCGGTGGGGAAACGCCGCACCAGCTGCTCTCCGTCGGCGTCGAAGCGGATCAGGGATACGGCATCGTAGGGCGTGTCGCGCGGGTCGCACTCGATGATCACGACCTTGCGCTGCGCCGGCAGGTAGCCCACCTGCGAGGTCTGCACCACCGGCTTGCGGATCCATCCCGGGACGACGTTGGGCTCGATGTACCACTGTACGGCTTTCCGCGTCACCCCGGCGGGGATGTCGGAGCGGAGGACGAACCAGCCGTTGTTGTGGTTCATCCGTCCGTCGTAGAACTTGAGATCGGCCTCGGTGAGGCTGCGGACGGTCAGGCGGCTGTACGGGTCGTCCGGCCGGGAGGTGAAGCACTTGCCCACGGCGTAGGGCTCGGCGATCACGGCATCCGCCGTGAAGGGGCTGTAGCCTTCGCCGATGAGGTGCCGGACGTCGGTGTCCGGCGCTTTGGCAGGCCGGAAATCCCCCACGCTCCGGTTTACATAGCTTTCCTGCACGAGGAGCGGGGAGTTCGGCTGCCGGGGATAGATGCCCTGCCGCTCATCCATGATCCAGGGCTTGCCGAAGAGCTCGCCCGGGAAGAATTCTAGGTTGAAGCCGACGCGGCCGGCTAGTTCTTCCGGCACGGGCGTGTCGAGGTCAACGGTCACGAGGAAGCCCTTTCCGGAAGGCTCCAGCGTCACGGTGTACTGCACCCGGTAATCCGGGTAGATCATCGGGTTGAAGCCCGTGAAATGCCGGCTGGAATCGGGATAGCAGAGCGTGGTGACGATGCACTGGCCCTCCACCTTGCGGCTCAGCTGCTTGGGGACGGGCTGCCACTGGCCGGGCGTGGGCTCGAAGCGGAGGTCGCCGTTGCTGGCCACGCGGTGCCCGTTCATCAGGATGGAGATGCCGCCCTGGTGGCCTTCGGGGTAGAAATCGTTGAACGCCATCACGTCCACGCCGTCCCGGTTGAAATAGCCGGCGTCGTTGAGGCGGAAGTCCTGGGCAAAAAGTGCGGCGGTGGAAAGAAGCGCCGCAGCGGCAAGGGAGATTCTTTTCATGGAGGGAAGGAATTATCTGATGGTGAGCCAGTTGAGCAGGCGGGTCATGTTCTGCATGTAGGTCCAGGTGGAGATGCATTCCTGCGGGAGCGGGGCGTCGGAGAAGCCCGGATTCTCGCCGGATACGCCGGGCAGCTTGCCGGGCCACCAGGGCTTGGCAGGGGTCAGGGCGCCCACGAGCTCGCGGATGGCGTCTTCCGTTTCAGCTACGCCGCTGCCGCGGGAATACAGGGCGGGGTAGCGGAACGGCTCGGCGTCCTTGCGGAAAGGGGAGGCGGCCATGGCTTCTTCCACCGGCATCTTGAGCAGGGCCTCGTAACGCTCCCGGAGCGGGCCGATGTTTATGGTCCGGTAGGAGCGGTAGTGGGTGATGAGTTCGTGCGGGTCGTAGTCCACCCAGTATTTCCCGTCGCCGCGGTGCAGGTAGAGGGGCTTCCCGCTGCCCACTTCCACGAAGGTGGGGCAGAGGATCTGGCCCTCGCGCAGGCGGACGCCGAAGAATTCGACCTCCTCGGGGCTGTAGCGTATGCTCTCCAGGAACTCGAAGGCGTCCGGGATGCGGGCGAGGAATTTGCTGTCGCCCGTCCAGCAGTAGAAGTCCATCAGGTTGCCGATCATCTCGGCGGTGGCGGTGGAGGCGTAGCCGCGGGGTTCGAAGTCGCGGGCGTGCCCGGGGCTGTAGGTCAGGTCCAACTGGTGCTGCATCGCCCAGCCCGCCTGCGGCTTACCGCCCTGCAGCACGAGCACGCAGTGCATCGCCCGCTGGATGGGCTCCAGCACGCGTTCTTCGCCCAGGATCTTCCAGCAGTCCAGCAGGAAGCGGATGTTGCCGGTGTGCACCCCGTCGTTGATGGTGATGAAGGAGGAGTAATCGGCCTTGCCGTTCCGCACGAAATCATGGCGCAGGGGCCAGCGCTGCGGCCATCCGCCCACCGGGTACTGGCTTTCGAGCATGAAATCGACCGCGCGTTCCAGGGCCGGCCGCCAGCGTGCGTCCCAGCGCTCCGCATAGAGGCGGAGCAGGAAGGTGGCGGCGTCGATGGTGCCGTCGTCGAAGGTGGCGTTGCCGCTGTAATGCAGGTGCTCCTGCGCACAGTAGCGGTAGCCCGTGGCTACGCGTTCGTACCAGTCCCGGAGCGAGGCCTCGCCGGCGAAGTCCGCCATGTAGTTCCATCCGCCGCACTCCAGCTGCGCCCAGACCAGGGCCGCGGCCGCCTGTTCGGCCGCCTGGAAGTAGTACTCGTCGCCGGTGGCGTGGTAGGCGTCCAGGAAGATGTTGCCCATCGCGGGCGTGCCCCGTTCGATCCACATCATCGTGGGCTTGCATTCCAGTTCGCCCCACACGCGGGAGAAGTCGGGGGCGTAGTTCCACAGGTAGCCGCCCCGGTCGCCCACCTCTTCCACCATGAAGCGCGTGGCGGTCTTCATCGCGGCGCGCACGGCGTCGTCGCTCAGGGGCCGGGGGCGTGCAGCCTGCAGGGGAATCGCTGCCAGGAGGCTGATTATCAGAGAGATATATTTCATATACTAACGGTTTCTAGGGCAAGGGTTTGAGGTTTTCCCAGCGCACGTCCCAGCGGCCGTCCTTGGGGAAACCGGGATTCGGCACGGTGCAGCCGTCCCAGCCGGCGCACATCATCCCCACGGCCAGCAGCAGGCCGCCGTTGCCGGGAAGATACATCCTCAGGCGCTCCGTCCGGTAGTTGTTGCCGCCGGGCAGGAGCAGGTCGCTGCGGTTGTCCATCGTGATGGCGCGCAGGGCCACCTCCGGCTGCAGCAGGCGGGTGGCGTTCATCGCCAGCGAGGGGAAGTTCCAGCTCCAGCTGCCGCCGGTCCAGCCGTAGCGTTCCGCGGCGCGCGCGAGCGTGCGCTGCATCCCTTCTTCGGTGAAGAGGCGGTTGGCCGGGAGCACGCCGAAGGCGAGGAGGTTCTCGCTGGACGTGCCGCTGACATAGCTGCGGCCGGGTTCCATGGGCGTCCAGGCCAGTTCGCGGGTGCCGCGCTGGGCGTTGATGTAGCCGCCGGGAGGCGCCGGGGCCGCCAGCGAGCGGGGAATGGCCATCCGCTCGAAATCGGGCACGCCGGGCCCCTTTTCCGCCGGCAGATAGATGCCGTCGGGACTTTCGGCGAGCGGGGCGAGTTTCGCGAGGATCTCGTCCCACTGTGCCACGCGCGGCTGTCCGAGGCGTTCGCGCCATTGCTGGGCGACGCTGAGGCCGAAGTGCAGGTAGGACAGTTCGAAGGCGGGATTGACGGTGTAGTCTTCGTTATAGCTCTCGTTGGCGCCGCAGGCCCCTTCGATGCAGTAGCGGTCGCGGGCGGCGTCGTAGGTCACGAAGGCGGCGAGCATCTCTGCGGTCTGCTGGACGAGGTCGGCGTACTCCTCGAGGAAGGCCTGAGAGGGTTCCGCGCGGTAGATGAGTTCCGCCATGTAGATGGGGTGCGGCTGCTGCCAGAGCAGGAAGGAGCCCACGTCCGAGGGGGCTTCCAGCGCGGACGGGTCGGTCATCTTCATCCAGCGCACCCCCGGGAAGCCCTGGCGGGCGGCGATTTCCCGGGCGCCGGGCAGGGCGGTGTCCTTGTACCAGGCGAGCTGGCGCCGCAGCAGTTCCGGGCGATTCCAGGTGGCCCAGTGGAAACTGTGCCACATCACCATCTCCAGGTGGAACTTGCCAAACCAGGAGTTGTAGGTGAGGCCCGTTTCGGCCGGCGGGAAGTGCTGGGCCTCCTGCACGCGCATCAGGTATTGCGACTGCACCACGCGGCGTTCCAGCAGGGGAGCGCGCGGGTCGGTGCAGTGCGAAAAGTCGATGATGCCGGTATTCTTCCAGTAGTCGTTCCAGAGGCGTTTCGCGCTCGCTGCGGCCTGCTTCCAGGCGGGTGCCGGGGCGTCGGGCCTTTCCGAGAAGCGCACGCAGAAGTCCCAGTTGCCGCTTTCCGGGGTGAGTGTCAGGCGGTTGGGTCCGCTCTGTTCCAGGGCGGCCTTCCCGCTCCAGCGCAGGGCGACGTGATAGACGGTGCCGTCCAGGGTACGGCGGAGCAGGGCGCTGCCGCCGTCCTGCGCGAGGATTTCGGTCGTGTGGCGCTCGTCGGCGCACCAGTCGGAGGCGTCATCGCTGTGCTCGCCGGTCGGGTAGGGGAAGCGGATGACCACCGGGAGCGGTTTTTCCGCGCGGATGCGGGCAGCGAGCAGGTCTTCCCCCTCGCCGCCGCTCACGGTCTCCACTTCGACGGGCAGGCCCTTCCAGCGGAAAGAGGAGCGGAGCACCCCGTCCCACATGTCCAGGGTCTGGTCCACGCCGTCGATCTCTTCGGGAAGCATCCCTTCGAAACCGACGTTGCCCAGGTGGAGCCGGTGCGGGTTCTCCCGGACCCAGGTCGCGGCCGCGCGGCCGCGCTCCGGCAGGCCGTAGCCTTCCTGGACGGAGTAGATGCCGTGCGGGTGGCCCGGCAGGGGATGGTCTTCGAGCGTCTCTTCCTGGGTGTAGCCTTCCGTGTTGGGGAAGGCGTGCCAGCCCCATTCGCTGAAGGTGCCCAGCGACAGGCCGTCCTTGCAGAATTCCGGGAAGGTCTGCAGGCCGGTGGCGTCGAGGGTGAGGGTGAAGGCGCCGTTGCCGAGGTTGAGGGAATTGAGCGGCGCCAGGGCGTCCACGCGGGGGTTGTTGCGGGTCACGAGGGCGTGCCGGTCGATCTTGTCGGAGTTGCAGGCGGTGAACAGCAGCAGGGCCGCCAGGAATCCGGAGACGGTACGGGTGGGAGGCAGTGTCATAATTGGTCTTCTATGTGTAAGCAAATATACGATAAAATGCGTATCTTTGAAAGCAAACCAACATTGACCGACCCGATGAAAAAAAGCATCCTACTTTTCTGCCTGCTGCTGCTCTGCGGCGGCCTCTCCGCCCAGAAAGTCTCCTATCCGCAGGGCCAGCTGCCCTTCGACAATCCCTATGCCTTCGGGCAGGACCTCTCGTTCGTGCTCAGCGCCGAGCGGCGCGGCAGTGTCTGGTACGACACCGACGGCACGCAGAAGAGCCCCTGGCAGATCTTCCACGACCACGGTTGGAACTGGGGACGCCTGATGATCTGCAACGAGCCGTCCCGGCTCGGCCAGACGCTCGACTACGTGCTCGAAGGAGCGCAGAAACTCAAGGAGAACGGCATCCATTTCGCCCTGGACTTCATGATGTCCGACGGCTGGTCGAACCCGATGACCCAGCCCACGCCCGCGAGCCTGCGCGACATGACGCACAAACAGCGCGTGGACGCGTTCTACGACTACGTGCACCACGTGATCTCCACGCTCCGCGCCGCCGGCGTGCAGCCGGAGATCGTGCAGGTGGGCAACGAGATCGGCAACGGCGCCTTCTGGCCCGACGGCCGCATCTACTACGGTCCGGAGAAACGCGCGCAGAGCCATTGGAAGGAGTTTACGGACTACCTGAAGGCCGGTATCAAGGCCATCCGCGACGTGGATCCCGCCATCGCCGTGATGCTGCACGTGGACTTCGGCGGCGACCTGGAGATGAGCGACATCTTCTTCGGCAAGATGAAGCAGTACAAGGTCGCCTACGACTGCATCGGATTCTCCTTCTATCCCTGGTCGCACGGCACGCTGATGGATCTGCGCGACAATCTCTACTACACCATCGAGAAGTACCGCAAGCCGGTCTATGTGATCGAGACGGGCTACTACTCCGTCCCGTCGCAGTATTTCGAGCGCAAAGGGATCCGCTCTGCCTTCCCGGAGACCCCGGAGGGGCAGAAGCAGTGGTTCCAGGCGGTGAACGAGGTCGTGATGGCGGCCCCGTACAACCTGGGACGCGGCGTCTTCTGGTGGGAGCCGATGCAGCGCGGCCGCGGCTGCTTCGACGACCAGACGCACGTGGCGAAGCCCATCATCGAGGCTTTCGAGAAATATACCTTCCCGCTGGACCGCAACGACGGCAACCCCCGCATCTGGGACTTTGAAGAAAATGAGCGCCCTTAGGCGCTCATTTTCATTTACTTATGCAGGCCGGTCCAGAGTCTAGACGACCTTGACCTTGAAGATGGCCTTGTGGATCTCGCCCTCGCCGATGAGCGGCGCGTGGGCGGTGTCGGGGTCGAAGGTAACGGCCTGGCCGACTTCCACCGTGATGGTCGTCCAATCCTTGTCCTTGTAGAAGAGGATGTCCTTCTCGGCGTTGAACTCGCCGTCGGGCTCCACGCAGTCCTTGCGCGGCTTCACGCCGAAGCTTTCGGCCTTGGAAAGGGGCACCTGGATGTCGATGTACTTGTCGTGCACCTCGAGGCGGGCCAGCTCCGGGGTCTTCATCTTGGAATCCACGATGTTGACGAAGAGATTGTCTCCGTCCAGCAGGTGCTTGCCGGTCTCGAGCTCGGAAAGGTCGTGGTCGGCGATGTACTGCAGGGCCTGTAGATAGTATTTGTTGTTGTCGAGATCCATAGGGCTAGAAGTTGAAGTAGTTCTTGGCGTTGTTGTAGGAGATGTCCTCGATCATCGCGCCGATGCGCTCCATCTCGGAGGCGGGCAGGCGGCCGCTTTCCACGTCCTTGCCGACCACGTCGCAGAGGATCCTGCGGAAGTACTCGTGGCGCGGGTAGGAGATGAAGCTGCGGGAGTCGGTGAGCATGCCCACGAACCTGCTGAACAGGCCCAGGACGGACAGGGCGTCCATCTGGCGGCGCATGCCGACCTCCTGGTCCAGGAACCACCAGCCGGAGCCGAACTGCATCTTGCCGGGGAAGGTGCCGTCGTTGAAGGTATAGGCCATGGTCATCATCACCTCGTTGTCCTTCGGGTTGAGGCAGTAGAGGATGGTCTTGGCGAGCTTGCCGGCCGCGGTGAGCCGGTCGAAGAAGCGGTGGCCGGCCGCGGCGATCTCCTGGTCGTGGATGGCGTCGAAGCCCGTGTCGGGGCCGACTTTCGCGAACATGGCGGAGTTGTTGTTGCGGATGGCGCCGATGTGGAACTGCTGGGCCCAGCCGGCCTCGGCGTCCATGACGGCCTGGTCGTAGAGGAAGGCGCTGCGGAACTTCTCGAGCTCCTTCGCGTTCGGGGCGATGCCCATCAGGACCTTCTTGAAGATCAGTTCGATCTCGATCTCCTTGTAGTCGGCGGCGTAGAAGTTCTCCAGGCCGTGGTCGGAGAGCTTGCAGCCCATCGATGCGAAGAAATCGTGGCGTTTCTTCAGCGCCTCGCACAGGTCGGCGTAGGAGTCGATCTCCATGTCGGCGGCTTCGCCGAGTTTCTTGAGGTATTCCTTGTAGGACTTGGGATCCTCGATGGCCATGGCCTTGTCCGGACGCCAGGCGGGGATGACCTTGGTGCCGAAGGGATGCTCGGCAATCATCTTGTGCCAGCGCAGGTCGTCGGCCGGGTCGTCGGTGGTGCAGACCGTCTCCACATTGAACTTGCGGATGAGGGCCTGGCCGCGGAATTCCGGCGTGGCGAGTTTGGCGTTGCATTCCTCGAAGATTTCACGGGCGGTCTTGGGGGAGAGGAGCTTGTCGATGCCGAACACGCGGCTCAGCTCCAGGTGCGTCCAGTGGTAGAGCGGGTTGCGCATCGTGTAGGGCACGGTCTCCGCCCACTTTTCGAAGGTCTCCCAGGCGCTGTACTTGCCGCCGGTCAGGTAGTCCTCGGAAACGCCGTTCGCGCGCATCGCGCGCCATTTGTAATGGTCGCCGTAGTGGCCGTCCACCAGCCAGAGCTGCGTGATGTCGCGGAACTGGATGTTCTCCGCGATCTGCTGGGGGACGAGGTGGCAGTGGTAGTCGATGATGGGCATCTTTTCGGCGTGCCCGTGGTAGAGCTCCCGCGCCGTGGCGGTCGAGAGCATGAAATCGTCGTTGATGAATGACATATCGGTGTGGTTATTGGTTGTCCAGTCTCCAAATGTAGGAAATATTTGGCACAATCCAAAAGAAAACCGCGCCCCGGGGGACGCGGTCGCTTCTTTATTTGAGCAGGGACCGTATGTATCCGTCGATGTTCCTGTCGTGCTCTCCGAGGCCGAGTTTCTTGCGGATCAGGCCCACGTTCTGGAAGTGGCGCCCGTCCCGGGTGTACTGCTGGATGGTCTTTCCATTGAGTCCGAGGGCATAGAGGCAGCAGATTTCCACCTCCCGGTCGGACAACCCGCACTCGCAGAGCCGGGCCATCAAAATTCAATCACTTACAAAATAAGTGCGTCATTTAAAAAATAGCCCCGCCAGTGCGGCGGGGCAGGGGATTCAGTAGACTTCGACCGTTCCTCCATCGTTCTTCTGGATGTCCGAGACGGCGAAATAGCCGACCTTGGCGCCGACCCAGTGGCCGTCGCGGCCGGTGAAGGGCGGGCCGAAAGGCTTGAAGCGCCGGCCGTCCAGGCTGTAGGAGAAGGTGCAGACGACCTGGTCTTTCACGTCCACGCGTATCCAGATCGTGTTGTAGTCCGCCTTTTCGAGGGGCAGGCTGGCGAGGACCGTTTCCGGGCGGCCGTCCTGCGCGTCGGGGCAGTCCTTCCGCACGAGGGTGAGGGCTTCTCCGTCGTAGTCCAGTTCGAGGGTGGCGTAGCTGCGGCCGGTCACGATCACGCCCACGCGCTCCCCGGCATAGGCGGGACGGTAGACGAGTTTCGTGGTGAACTGCATCGCGGGGCCCACGACTTTCTGGGCGAGGATGTTCGGCGTGTCGCGGAGGTTCCGCCAGCCGTCCTCCTTCTTGATGCAATGCAGGCGCAGGCAGCCCAGCGTAGGGTTGGTCATGAACCAGTTGAACTGCGGGTTCGCCTCCCACTGCCAGTTCAGGGGGATGGACGCGCCCGTGAAGCCCGTGCCCGTGGCCAGGGCCGACAGGCCTTCCAGCTTCTCTTGCGGACCGGCGGGGCGGCGGAACTGCGTCACCGGTTCTCCGATGCCGTCGCCGTCCAGGTCCTGTCCGATGATGCACCAGCCGTCCGGGAGCCACTGCATCGGCTGCAGGTGGCACACGCGGCCCCAGGCGTAGCGGTCCTCGAAATGCATGAACCAGCTGTCGCCGGCGGTGTCGGTCACCCAGCCGCCCTGGTGCGGGCCGTGGATGTCGGTCGGACCCTGGTGCAGCACCGTGCGGTGCTCATAGGGGCCGAGGACGTTGCGGGAACGCAGGACCAGCTGCCAGCCGGTCTTGACGCCGCCCGAGGGGGCGAAGATGTAGTACCAGCCGTCTTTCTTGTAGAACTTCGGGCCTTCGACCGTGTCGTTGCCGTTCTTCTTGCCGTCGAACACCAGGACCTGGTCGCCGATCACGCGCGTGCAGTCCTTGTCCAGCTCGCACACGCTCAGGATGCTCTTGAAGCCGGCGCGGGAACCCGCCCAGCCGTGGACGAGCCAGACGCGGCCGTCGTCGTCCCACAGGGGGCTGGTGTCGATCAGGCCCTTGCCGGCCAGCACGAGGTGGGGCCGGCTCCATTCTCCGCGCGGGTCATCTGTATGGATCTGGTAGATGCCGTAGTCGGGATCGCCCCAGAAGATCCAGTAGGTGCCGTCGTGGTAGCGGATGCAGGGCGCCCACACGCCGTTGCCGTGCGAGGGACGGTCGAAATCGGAAGCCGGCTCCAGCCGGGGCAGGGCGGCGTTCACGATCTCCCAGTCCACCAGGTTCCGGGAGTGCAGGATCTGCAGGCCCGGGAAGCAGGTGAACGAAGATGCGGTCATCCAGTAATCCTCGCCGACGCGGATGAGGTCCGGGTCGGAGTAGTCGGAGAACAGGACCGGATTGCTGTAAGTGGCGGCCTTTTGCGGGGCCGCCACCATCATCAGCGATACAATCAGTGCGAGGACGCTCATTTCACTTTGCGGACGGTCTCGAACCAGGCCTCGGCGGTCGGGATGTCGCCGCGGGACCAGCAGGAGCCGAAGTAATAGGTGAGGGGTTCGCCGGAGCGGACGATGCGCGTGCAGAGACTGTGGTCGAGTTCCTTGTCGGTGAAGACCTGCTGGGCACCGGGCATCACCACGGCCACGCCGAGCATGCCTTCTTCCGGCTCGACGCTCTGGTCGGAGGCGTGCTCCCAGATGGCGTAGCGGTCATCGCCCTGCATCTCCTCGACGATGGTCTCCTGGGCGCCGTGGCGCAGCATGCCGGCCGCGATGCACAGGGACTCGGCGCCGGTGAACTTGTAGGTGTCGTCCACGCGGCAGAAATAGCTGTCCGCGGTCACGGTCACCTTCTTGTCCAGCGATACGGACACGCCCTCGGCGGCTTCCCATTCGGGATAATGCAGCACGAAGACGACCTTGCCGGGCTTCTGCTCGAGGATCTCCCAGGAGCGGTAGTTCGTGGCGGGCATGGCCAGCTTGCCCTCGATGAGCGGGGCGGAGGCGCCGCCGCCGAGGCTGACGGCCACCTTGTAGCAGTCCTTGCCGTCGTGGTCGTGGTGGTAGTACTCGGGGTCCTTGACGGCCTCGGCATACCACGCGTCGGCGACGAGCCGGCCCGGTTTCTTCACCCAGATGTCGATGCCCGGGGAAGTGGGGTTGCCCTCGAGCGCCTGGCCGTAGAAACGGCCGGCGACGAGGTTGTTCTCGAACACGAAATCATCGGAACGCTCGGGAACGGTGCGTGCCATCACCTGCGGCTCGGCGCTCTGCTGCTTGCAGCCGGCGAGCACGAAGAGGGCGACGGCGGCGAGGAAGAGGGGGATCCTTTTCATTACTTGAGGTCTTTCGTCGCGCACCAGTCCATGTCGTTGTAGTCGTCGTTCTCGCCGCACATGCCCCAGATGAAGGTGTAGTTGCGGGTGGCGCAGGCGGAGTGGATGCTCCACTGCGGAGAGATGACGGCCTGCTCGTTGTGCATCCAGATGTGGCGCGTCTCCTGCGGCTCGCCCATGAAGTGGCACACCGCGGCGTCATCCGGGACTTCGAAGTAGAAGTAAACCTCCATGCGGCGGTCGTGGGTGTGGGCCGGCATCGTGTTCCAGGTGCTGCCCGGAGCGAGTTCGGTCATGCCCATCTGGAGCTGGCAGCAAGGCACCACCTCCTTGACCAGCAGGCGGTTGATGGTGCGCTCGTTGGATTCCTCCAGGGAACCGAGGTGCATCACGACGGCGTCCTTCTTGCTGACCTTCTTCACGCCGGTCTCGCGGTGGGCGGTGGCGGAGCAGAAGTAGAAGTGCGCGGGCTTGTCGGGGGAGTCGCTCTTGAAGGTGACGTGGCGGTTGCCGCGGCCGACGTAGAGGGCTTCCTTGTATTTGAGCTTGTAGGTCTTCTCGCCGACGACGACGGAACCGGTGCCTCCGACGTTGATGATGCCGAGCTCACGGCGCTGCGTGAAGAAGTCGGCGCGCAGGACATCCGGGGCGCTGAGCAGGAGGTCTTCCTTCACCGGCACGGCGCCGCCCGCGATGATGCGGTCGAACATCGAATACACCATGTTGATCTCGTCGGGCACCATCACGTTCTCCACGAGGTACTCCTGGCGGATGCGTTCGGTATCGTAATGCTTGGCGTCGACGTTGCTGGACGCCTGGCGGACTTGGCAGTTGATTTTCATAGGGCAGGCTGATTACTGGGGTTGTTTGCCGATGTAGGCGAGGATACCGCCATCCACATAGAGGATGTGGCCGTTGACCGCATCGGAGGCGTGTGAGGCCAGGAACACGGCGGGTCCGCCGAGTTCCTCGGGCTCCAGCCAGCGGCCGGCCGGGGTCTTGGCGCAGATGAAGCTGTCGAAAGGATGGCGGCTGCCGTCCGGCTGGCGCTCGCGCAGCGGGGCGGTCTGGGGCGTGGCGATGTAGCCGGGGCCGATGCCGTTGCACTGGATGTTGTACTCGCCGTACTCGGAGCAGATGTTGCGGGTGAGCATCTTCAGGCCGCCCTTCGCCGCGGCGTAGGCGGACACGGTCTCGCGGCCGAGTTCGGACATCATCGAGCAGATGTTGATGATCTTGCCTTCGCGGCGCTCCATCATCTCGGGCAGCACGGCGGAGGAAACGATGAACGGTCCCACGAGGTCGATGTCGATGACCTGCTGGAACTCAGCGCGCTTCATCTCGTGCATCGGGATGCGCTTGATGATGCCGGCGTTGTTGACGAGGATGTCGATCTGCCCCACGTCTTCGTGGATCTTCTCCACCAGGGCCTTCACGTCGTCTTCCTTCGTAACGTCGCAGACGTAGCCCTTCACGTTGGAGATGCCCGCTTCCTTGTAGTTGTTCAGGCCGCGCTCCAGGGCTGCTTCATTGATGTCGTTGAAAATGATGGTCTTGATGCCGGCGGCGACGAACGCCTTGGCGATGTTGAAACCGATGCCGTAAGATGCGCCGGTGATCCAGGCGTTCTTGCCTTCGAGGGAAAAAGGATTCTGTGCCATAAATCTTATTTAGTTGTATTGGTTATTTCAGTCTTTCCATTTCGAGCGAGGCCCAGATAAAGGGGCCGACGCCCTTGGAGTCGTTGGGACGGATGGGCTCGCTGAGGTAGTAGGCGAAGTCGCCCATGCGGTTGGAAGAGCCGCCCAGGCCGCCCACCGAGCAGCATTTCTCGATGCTGATGCGGCCCTGGTCATCGGTGGAGATGAACTCGCGGACGACGTCCTCGTAGAGTTTCTTGGCATAGGGGAGCAGGCTGGCGTCGAGGTAGCCCATCCGGATGCCCTTCAGGAAGGTGTAGCTGAACATCGCGGAGCAGGTGGACTCGAGGTAGTTGCCCTCGCGGCCCGGCTGGTCCAGGACCTGGTACCAGACCCCGGTCTCGGGGTCGGCCCACTTCGGAAGTTCGGTGCAGATGTCGCGCAGGATGCCGACCAGCTTGCGGCGCTGGGCGTAATCCTCCGGCAGCCAGTCAAGTACGTCCACCAGGGCCATGCAGTACCAGCCCAGGGCCCGGCCCCAGCAGTGGAAGGACTGCCCGTGGGTGGCGGGATCGCACCAGAACATGCTCTCGGACTCGTCCCAGGCGTGGCGGTACAGTTTCGTGGCGGGGTCATAGGTCTTCTCGGCGGCCACGACGAACTCGTTCACGATGTCGTCGTAGGCTTCGGTGCGGGCCGCTCCTTCCAGGTAGCGGGAGGCGTACTCCACGTAGAAGGGTTCCGCCATGTACACGCCGTCCAGCCAGACCTGGTTGGGATAGACCTGCTTGTGCCAGAAGGCGCCCGCGTTGGTGCGCGGCTGCCCGTCCACCTGGCTCTTGACGAGCTCGATGGCCTTGCGGAACTTCTCGTTCCCGGTCTTGTCATAGAAGTAGAAAAGCGACTTGCCCGGGCAGATCAGGTCCGTGGAATACTTGTCCACGGAATAACCCTGGATGGTGCCGTCGTCGTTCACGATGGCGTCGTACCATTTGAAGACGAAGTCGTAGATGGCGGGGTCGCCGTAGGCTTCGTACACGTCCAGGAAAGCGCGGAGCTCCAGGCCCGGGGTGTAGTTCCATTTGAGCCGTCCGTCGGTATAGTCCAGGTAGGTAGCGTCCCCGCAGCGGGACATCTGGGAATGGACCATCTGCTCGGAAAGCGGTTCGGCCTTCTTGCCGCAGGCGGTCAGCGCGGCGAGGGCAAGCAAGGCGATCACGGTCTTTTTCATTTCGTGTCGATTTTGGTTAGTGGTTGTATTGAGCTATTCGTTGGTGAAGTTTTTGACTTTGTAGGTATTGACCGGGGCTCCTTCCTTCGGGAAGCATTGCACGTTCCGGAAGGTGATGTCCTGCGAGTTGCGCAGGTCGATGCCGGTGTCGGCGGTCATCGTGCAGTCGGTGATGTTAATGTTGGTCACCGGCATCTCGGGAAGGCCGTTGAAGAACATCGCGCGGGCCGCTCCGTTGCAATAGACGTTCTGGATGTAGATGTCGCGGAACGCGGGGGTGGTCTCGTCCACGGGGCGGGCGGGTTCGTCCACGATCGGGCTGCCGTCCGCCGCGGCGTCCACGGCCGACTTGCCGCCGTAGAAGAGGTCGAACAGCACGCCCTCGGCGAGGATGTCCTTCATGTAGATGTCGTTGATGTAGATGTTGCGGACCACGCCGCCGCGGCCGCGGGTGCTCTTAAAGCGCAGGCCCACGTCGGTGCCGAGGAAGCGGCAGTTGGACACCTTGATGTTCT
>CAMVGM010000023.1 GCA_947167015.1 uncultured Bacteroidales bacterium | reverse complement strand
CGCCCCTACGGTGGTGAACCTTACCAACCATGTGTACTTCAACCTCGACGGCGACCCTGCAAACAACGTCCTGGATGACATCCTCTACATCAAGTCCAGCACCACCACCCCTGCAGGCCCCGGCCTCATCCCTACCGGAGAGATCGTTTCCCTGCTCGGAACTCCCATGGACTTCAATACCCCCAATAGAATAGGTGACGACATTAACTACCGCGATTTCGAGCAGATCGAACTCGGCAACGGATACGACCACAACTGGATCCTCGATACCAACGGCGACATCACAGTCCCCGCAGTCACCCTCACCAGCCCCAAGACCGGCATCTGCCTAAATGTCTATACCGATGAGCCCGGCATCCAGGTCTATTCCGGCAACTTCCTCGACGGCTCTGTCACCGGCAAGCATGGCATCGTCTACAACCAGCGCGCCGGCATCTGCCTCGAGAGCCAGCACTATCCGGACACCCCGCACAATCCCGACTGGCCGTCCGTGGTGCTACGTCCCGGTGAGAAATACACCAGCCACTGTATCTTCGCCTTCTCAGTCAAATAACAAAACCAAAGTAATATGCTGTTGAATTTCATTCCTCTACAGGCTGCGGACCTGAACCGCATCTCACTCGCATCCTGGGACTGGATCGTCATCGCGATCTTCTTCCTGGCGATGGTCTGGATCTGCTATGATGTCTCCCGCAAGAAGAAAGAAACCTCCGGAGACTACTTCCTGAGCGGCCGTTCCGCGACCTGGATCGCCATCGGCGCATCCATCTTCGCATCCAACATCGGTTCCGAGCACCTCATCGGCCTCGCCGGTACCGGCGCCTCCGCAGGTATGGCCCAGGCCCACTGGGAGATCCAGGGCTGGATGATCCTCATCCTCGGCTGGGTCTTCGTGCCCTTCTACGAGCGCAGCATGGTCTACACGATGCCCGAGTTCCTCGAGAAGCGCTACAACAAGGAGAGCCGCGGCATCCTCACCTGGCTGTCCCTCGCCAGCTACGTCCTCACCAAGGTGTCCGTGACCGTCCTCGCCGGCGGCCTCGCGCTGAACACCCTCCTGGGCATCAACTTCTGGGTTGCCGCCCTCGCACTGGTGATCATCACTGCCATCTATACCGTCATCGGCGGTATGGAGTCCGTCCTCAAGACCTCGGTCCTCCAGACCCCTATCCTGTTGCTCGGCTCGCTGGTCATCCTTTGGCTCGGCCTCAAGGAGCTCGGCGGATGGAACACCATGATGGACATCTGCAACTCCAAGCCGGTCAACCAGTATGGAGATACCATGACCGACCTGATGCGCAGCGGAAAGGATCCTGAATTCCCTTGGTACGGCGCCCTCTTCGGCTCCGCCATCATCGGATTCTGGTACTGGTGTACCGACCAGTTCATCGTCCAGCGCGTCCTCTCCGGCAAGAACCAGAAGGAGTCCCGCCGCGGTACCATCTTCGGCGCCTACCTGAAGCTCCTCCCGGTGTTCCTCTTCCTCATCCCGGGCATGATCGCCTTCGCGCTCACCAAGCACCCCGAATCCCAGATCGGCCAGACCCTCGCAGCCGCCCTCGGCGTGCAGGCCGACGGTACCGTCGCGAATCCGGACATCGCCTTCCCGATGCTGGTCAACACCCTGCTGCCGGTCGGCCTCAAGGGCGTCGTGATCTGCGGTATCCTCGCCGCCCTGATGAGCTCCCTGGCCTCCCTGTACAACTCCTCCGCGATGCTCTACACCATCGACATCTACAAGCGCAAGCACCCGGAGACCGATGAGAAGAAGCTCGTCACCATCGGCCGTATCGCCACCGTCGTCGTGGTCGTCCTCGGCGTCCTGTGGATCTTCGTCATCCAGCGCATGGGCAAGAGCCTGTACAACTACATCCAGAGCGTGCAGAGCCTGCTCGCCCCGGCCATCGCCGCCGTGTTCCTGCTGGGTATCTGCTGGAAGAAGACCTCGCCGAAAGCCGGTATGTGGACCCTCATCGTCGGCCTGGTGCTCGGCTTCACCCGCCTGATCACGATGATCATCAATCCGGATGCGCACAACATCTTCACCTTCATCTTCAACGAACTGAACGTGTACGCGTTCTGCGTCTGGATGTTCCTCTTCTGCGTGGTGCTGGCCATCGTGGTCACGCTCCTCACCCCGAAACCGGATGCGAAGCAGGTGGAAGGCCTGTGCTTCGGCACGGCCACCCCGGAGCAGAAGGCCGAGACCCGCGCCTCCTGGGGCACCTGGGACATCATCCATACCTGCATCATCCTGGCCTTCACGGTCGCGTTCTACATTTACTTCTGGTAGTCTATGCTTGAAGAACTCAAAGAAAAGGTGTGCCGGGCCAATCTCGAACTGGTCCGGCGCGGCCTTGTCATCTTCACCTGGGGCAACGTGTCCGCCATCGACCGCAAGAGCGGCCTGGTGGTCATCAAGCCTTCCGGTGTCAGCTACGATGACATGAAGCCCGCCGACATGGTGGTCGTGGACCTGGACGGCAAGGTCGTGGAAGGGACGCTGAACCCCTCTTCCGACACGCCGACGCACCTGGTGCTGTACCGGGCCTTCCCGAACATCGGCGGCGTGGTGCACACGCACTCGACCTTCGCCACGGCCTGGGCCCAGGCCGGCCGGGACATCCCGAACATCGGCACGACGCACGCGGACTATTTCCACGACGACATCCCCTGCACGCGCGACATGCGCAAGGCGGAGGTCTTCGGCGAATACGAGAAAGAGACCGGCAACGTCATCGTCGAGCGTTTCAAGGGCCTGAATCCCGACGACACGCCCGCCGTGCTCGTCCGGAACCACGGTCCCTTCGCCTGGGGCACGGACGCCGACAACGCCGTCCACAACGCCGTCGTGCTGGAGGAAGTCGCGAAGATGGCTTTCATCTCCTCGACCCTCCACCTCAACACGCTCGACCTCGTGGAGCACGTGCCTTCGATGAACAGGCACCTCATCGAGAAACACTACAGCCGCAAGCACGGCCCGAACGCCTACTACGGCCAGAAAAAAAGGAAATAAGCGACAACATTAAAACGAAACCCGAAAATGGCATTTGAAAATTGTGAATTATGGTGGGTGACCGGCGCCCAGCTCCTCTACGGAGGGGATGCCGTGGTCGCCGTGGACGGACACTCCAAGGAGATGGTGGAAGGCCTGAACGCCTCCGGCAACATCCCCGTCAAGATCGTCTATAAAGGTACGGCCAACAGCAGCAAGGAAGTGGAGGCCGTGATGAAGGCCGCCAACAACGAGCCGAAGTGCGTGGGCGTGATCACCTGGATGCATACCTTCTCCCCGGCCAAGATGTGGATCAAGGGCCTCCAGGCCCTCGAGAAGCCGCTGCTGCACTTCCACACCCAGTACAATGCGGAGATTCCCTGGGACAAGATCGACATGGACTTCATGAATCTCAACCAGAGCGCCCACGGCGACATCGAGTTCGGCCACATCTGCACCCGGATGCGCGTCCAGCGCAAGGTCGTCGTCGGCTACTGGAAGGACGCCGAGGTCCAGAAGAAGATCGCCGTGTGGGCCCGCGTGGCCGCCGGCGTCGCCGATGCGAAGCAGGTCCGCTGCCTGATGTTCGGCATGAACATGAACAACGTCGCCGTGACCGACGGCGACCGCGTCGAGTTCGAGCAGCGCCTGGGCTATCACGTGGACTACTACCCGGTTTCCTCCCTCATGGAGTACTTCAAGAAGGTCACGGACGCCGAGACCGACGCCCTGGTGGAGGAGTACAAGAAGCTGTACACCATCAAGATCGACGAGACCGGCGAGAAAGTCTACTGGGAGAAGGTGCGCAATTCCGCCAAGGCGGAGATCGCCCTGCGCCGCGTCCTGAAGGACGAGGGCGCCACGGCCTTCACCACCAACTTCGACGACCTGGGCGACGCCGACGTGGACGCCCCGGATTTCTGCGGCTTCGACCAGATCCCGGGCCTCGCCTCGCAGCGCCTGATGGAAGAGGGCTACGGCTTCGGCGCCGAGGGCGACTGGAAGACCGCCTGCCTGTACCGCTCGCTCTGGGTGATGTCCCAGGGCCTGCCGACCGGCTGCTCCTTCCTGGAGGACTACACCCTGAACTTCGCGGGCGACCGCAGTTCCTGCCTGCAGAGCCACATGCTCGAGATCTGCCCGATGATCGCGAGCGACAAGCCCAAGCTGGAGGTGCACTTCCTCGGCATCGGCATCCGCAAGCAGCAGACCGCGCGCCTGGTCTTCACTTCCAAGACCGGCCCCGGCATCAAGGCCACCGTGGTGGACCTCGGCAACCGTTTCCGCCTGATCGCGCAGGACGTGGAGTGCATCGAGCCCAAGCCGATGCCCAAGCTCCCCGTGGCCTCCGCCCTCTGGGTCCCGCAGCCTACCTTCGAGGTCGGCGCCGGCGCCTGGATCCTGGCCGGCGGCACCCATCACTCTGCCTTCAGCTATGACATCACGGCGGACTACTGGGACGACTTCGCTGAGATGACCGGCATCGAGTTCGTCCACATCGACAAGGGAACCACCATCCCCGCGTTCAAGAAGGAACTCCGGATGAACGAGGTGTACTTCATGCTGAACAAGGCGCTCAAGTAGTATGGATCCGAAAACAACCATCGAAGCCGGCAAGGCCGTCCTGGGCATCGAGTTCGGCTCCACCCGCATCAAGGCGGTGCTGGTGGACGAAGACAACGTCCCCATCGCCCAGGGCAGCTACGAGTGGGAAAACCAGCTCGTGGACGGCCTGTGGACCTACAGCAAGGAGGTGATCTGGTTCGGCCTGCAGCAGTGCTATGCCGACATGCGCGCCGACGTGCGCAAGCGCTATGACGTGGAGGTCGAGCACCTCGCCGCCATCGGCATCAGCGCGATGATGCACGGCTATATGCCCTTCAACAAGGAAGGCCACCTGCTGGTGCCGTTCCGCACCTGGCGCAACACCAACACCGGCCCCGCCGCGGCGGAACTGTCCAAGCTCTTCGTGTACAACATCCCGCTCCGCTGGAGCATCTCCCACCTCTACCAGGCCATCCTGAACGGCGAGCCGCACGTGGAGAACATCGGCTACCTGACCACGCTGGCCGGCTACATCCACTGGAAACTCACCGGCGAGAAGGTCCTGGGCGTGGGCGACGCCTCCGGCATGCTGCCCGTCGATCCCGAGACCGGAAACTACCGGGCGGACATGATCGAGAAGTTCGACGCCCTCGTGGCCCCGCACAAGTTCCGCTGGAAACTGCGCGGCATCCTGCCGAAGGTGCTGAAGGCCGGCGAGCCCGCCGGCTGCCTGAGCGAGACCGGCGCCAAGCGCCTGGACATCTCGGGCCACCTGAAGCCGGGCGTCCCCCTGTGCCCGCCGGAAGGCGACGCGGGCACCGGCATGGTCGCGACGAACGCCGTCCGGCCGCGTACGGGCAACGTTTCGGCCGGCACCTCCTCCTTCTCGATGATCGTCCTGGAGAAGGAACTGTCCAAGCCGAACGAGATGATCGACGTCGTCACCACCCCCGACGGGAAGCTCGTCGCGATGGTGCACTGCAACAACTGCACGTCCGAACTGAACGCCTGGGTGAAGATGCTGCGCGAGTACCAGTATCTGCTGGGCCCCGTCGAGGACAAGCACGACATCTACCGCACCCTGTACACCCACGCCCTCGAGGGAGATCCCGACTGCGGCGGCCTGGTGGCGTTCAACTACGTCTCCGGCGAGCCGGTCACGGGCTTCGCGGAAGGGCGTCCGCTGTTCGTCCGCAGCGCCTCCGACAACTTCACGCTGGCGAATTTCTTCCGTGCCCAGCTGTACGGATCCATCGCGGTGCTGAAGCTCGGCAACGACGTGCTGTTCCGTGAGGAGCAGGTGAAAGTGGACCGGATCACCGGCCATGGCGGCCTGTTCAAGACGCCGGTCGTGGGCCAGCGCTTCCTGGCCGCCGCCCTGAACTCGCCCATCTCCGTGATGGAGACGGCCGGGGAAGGCGGCGCCTGGGGCATCGCCCTGCTGGCTTCCTACCTGGTGAACAACGGCGGCGTGCTGAGCCTGCCCGACTACCTGGACAAGGTGGTCTTCGCCGGGAACACGGGCACGGAGATCGCTCCGGACCCCGCGGACGTGGCCGGTTTCGAGGCCTACCTCGAGAACTACAAGGCCGCTTTCCCCATCGAGGAAGCCGCCGTGCGCTGCAAGAAATAAACTGGAATGGAGCTGATCTGGGACCCGCTCCGCAAACGAGAAGTCACTGCCACACCCGAGGAACGGGTGCGGCAGTGGTTTATCGTGCAGCTCCACGAAACCTTCGGCGTCCCGATGCACCTGATGATGAGCGAGGTGCCGCTCCGCTTCGGCAGGAAGTCCTGGCGGGCCGACATCGTGGTGTACGACCGCGCCGGCGCGCCGCTGCTCGTCACGGAATGCAAACGGCCGGAAGTCGCCCTCGACGCAGAGGTCATCACCCAGGCGATGCGCTACAATTCCGTGCTGGGGGTGCGTTTCCTTGCCGTGACAAACGGAAATTTGACGTATCTTTACAGGCTGGAAGGGGAGACGTTCGTCCCGTGCGAACGCATTCCCGCCTATGAAGAAATGCTGCTATGTCAACGATAACCAGTGAGTTCCTGAACCGCCCGATCTTCCGTATCGTCAGCGAGGCGGCCGCCGAGAAGGGGGTCCGCGCTTTCGTGATCGGGGGATACGTACGGGACTGCTTCCTGGGCCGCCCCTGCACCGACATCGATATCGTCGTGGAGGGCAGCGGCATCGATTTCGCCAAGGCGGTGGGGGAGCGGACCCGCAGCCACGTATCCTATTTCAAGAACTTCGGGACCGCGATGCTGCACTACCGCGGCGACGAGGTGGAATTCGTCGGCGCCCGCCGCGAGTCCTACCGCCGCGAGTCGCGCAAGCCCATCGTGGAGAACGGCACCCTGGAAGACGACCAGAAGCGCCGGGACTTCACCATCAACGCGATGGCCTTCTCCCTGCAGAAAGAAGACTTCGGCGCCCTCGTGGACCCCTTCGGGGGCATACGCGACCTGGATGCCGGCATCATCCGCACCCCGCTGGATCCCGACACCACCTATTCCGACGACCCGCTCCGGATGCTGCGCGCCGTGCGCTTCGCCGCGAAACTCTCCACGCCCGGGCGCCGTTTCACCATCGTCCCCGAGTCGATGGACTCGATGCGGCGGATGGCCGACCGGCTGAAGATCCTGTCCTGCGAGCGCGTCGCGGAGGAACTGGGCAAGATGCTGCAGACCGCCTGCCCCGCGATGGCCTTCCGCTTGATGGACGAGGCCGGGCTGCTGAAGTACATCCTGCCCGAACTCCTCGCCCTCAAGGGCGTCGAGACCGTGGACGGCCGCGGCCACAAGGACAACTTCGAACACTCCCTCGCCGTCCTCACCAACGTGGCCGGCGTCTCGGACAGTCTCTGGCTTCGCTGGGCGGCGCTGCTGCACGACATCGGCAAGCCGGCCAGCAAACGCTACGACCCGGCCCTCGGCTGGACCTTCCACGGCCACGAGGTCGTGGGCGCCCGGATGGTTCCGAAGATCTTCGACCGCCTGCGCCTGCCCCTGGACGAGATGAAATACGTCCAGAAGCTCGTCCGCCTGCACCTGCGCCCCATCGCACTGGTGGACGACGAGGTCACCGACTCCGCCGTGCGCCGCCTGCTGTTCGACGCCGGCGACGACATCGACGACCTGATGACGCTCTGCAACGCCGACATCACCTCCAAGAACGAGGCGAAGGTGGCGCGCATCCGCGCCAATTTCGAGCTGGTGCGCCGCAAGCTCGTCGAGGTGGAGGAGAAGGACGCCATCCGCAATTTCAAGAACCCCATCGACGGCGAGTACGTGATGCGCGTGTACGGGATTCCGCCGTGCCGTGAGATCGGCGTTCTCAAGGAGATGGTCAAGGAGGCCATCCTGGACGGGGTGATCGGCAACAACTTCGAGGAGGCGGACGCCTTCATGCGTCTGCACGCCCCGGAACTCGGCCTGCACGAAGTATGATCGGGCGCTACCTCAGCTACCTTTCCTCCATCCGCCGCTACTCTCCCCGTACCGTCGAGATCTACCGCGGCGTCCTGGAAGATTTTTCTTCTTTCGTTTCTGACGGAGCGCCAGCGGCAGCAGCCCCCGGAAACACTGCCACCCTCGGCACGTTAAGAGGGGGGACCGCAAGCGAAGCGCAGCGGTGGGGTCCGGAGGACGTTTCCGGGGGCTGGCTGCCGTGGCGCGAACTATTTACGGTCCAGACAATCAGGAGTTACGAGGTGTACCTGCTGGACGAGAAAGGGGAGAGCGCGAAGACGGTGAACCTCCACCTGAGCGTGCTCAGCGGCTTCTGCCGCTTCCTGATGAAAGAAGGCGTCCTGAAGAGCAACCCGGTGCGCCTGGTCTCGCGCCCGAAACAGGAAAAGCGCCTGCCGGTCTTCTACCGCGAAGACGCCATGAAAGACTACTTCGAACGCACGAAAGGCGTACTCGAATACGGCAAATATGAAGACGCCCTGCAGCGCATGATCCTCGGCCTGCTGTACGGCACCGGCATCCGGCGCAGCGAACTCATCTCCCTGAACCGGAGTTCCGTCGATTTCTCCCGCCGCGTACTGCGCGTCCGCGGAAAAGGCGACAAAATGCGGGAAATTCCGCTGCTCCCTTCACTTTGTGACGAAATTTTGTTATATTTACAATCGCAAGACTCTTTGAAATGCGCGGACAAGGCCCCGGAAGCCCCGCTCCTGCAGACCCCGAAAGGGGGGCGTCTCTACCCGGTCTACGTGGACCGGGCGGTCAAGGCGGCCCTCGGCGGCGTGGAAGGCATCAGCGGCAGGAAGTCGCCCCACGTGCTCCGGCACACCCTGGCGACGGAGCTCCTGGACGGCGGGACGGACCTCAATTCCATCAAGGAACTGCTGGGACATTCCTCGCTGGCGGCGACCCAGGTCTATACGCACAATTCCATCGAGCGGCTGCAAAATGTATATAAATCCGCCCATCCAAGGGCAAAAAACGACGGTAACCATGGAGATTAAATTCAAGGCCCTGAAGTTCGAAGCCGGCGAGCAGCTCGCCGCCTTCGTAGACAAGAAGGTCTCCCGTCTGTCCCGCTTCTGCGAAGGACTGACCGAGGAGGTTGAGGTGGCGCTCGAAGACCATCTCAAACAAGGGAAGCTGGCCAAGATCCAGATCCACATCCCCGGCGAAGAGCTCATCATCGAGCGGGAGGCCGACACTTTCGAGAACGCGATCACGGAGGCCGTGGACGCGATGAAGGAAAAGCTCACCCGCGTCAAGGAAAAGAAATTCGAAAACTGATCCGCAGTTTTCTCCCATTTGCAGGGCCGCCGCAAGGCGGCCTTTTTTCTTTTTTTATTATATTTGCATGAATATAGACCTAAAACCTTCGTGAAATGAAAGTGAAAGTCAACCGCCGGACCCTCGACATCTTCGAGGGGGCGAAAGCCCGGAACGCGCTGCTGCGCTATTTCCGGATCCGCAAGTTCGACCTCTCCCTGGTCGAGGAAGTGGACGTATTCGACGCCTATGGGCATCCGATCGACCTGGACGCCCCGCTCAGTGAAGGACAAATCATCAAATACAAATTCAGAGAAAAATGAAAAGAATCGCATTGACCCTGGCGGCCCTCGCCCTCGCGCTGTCCGCCCTGGCCCAGCCGAAGGAGCTCCACATCCTCTCCGGCAACGACATGCACGCGAAGATCCAGAACTTCCCCCAGCTGGCGGCCATCGCCGACAGCCTGCGGGCGGAGTACCCTTCGCTGCTCATCCTCTCCGCCGGCGACAACCGCACCGGCGACCCGCTGAACGACATCTATGAAATCCCGGCCTACCCGATGGTCGCCCTGATGAACCAGGTGGGCTTCAAGGCTACCACGCTCGGCAACCACGAGTTCGACTCCGGTCCCGCCGGCCTCACGCGGCTGATCAACCTGTCCACCTTCGACTACATCTGCTGCAACGTCATCCCGGATCCGTCCTGGGGCATGCATCTTCGTCCCTACGAGATCTTCGACGTGAACGGCATGACCGTGGGCATCGTGGGCATCGTGCAGATCGGCACCTCCGGCCATCCCGATTCCCATCCCGACAACTGCGTGGGCTTCACCTTCCTCCCGCCGGAGGAGACGCTCCAGAAGTACAGCTGGCTGCGCGACAAGTGCGACGTGGTCATCCTGCTTTCGCACATCGGCTATGACGGCGACGTGGACCTGTCCGCGCGCGTTCCCTGGATCGACCTGATCGTCAGCGGCCACTCCCACACCCAGCTGGCCGGCGGCGAGATCCACAACGGCGTGCTCATCACCCAGAACGTCAACCGCCTGCAGCGCGTCACCCACACCACGCTGACCGTGGACGGCGGCAAGGTGGTCTCCAAGAAGGCTGAGAACATCGAGGTCCAGACCTACCCGAAAAAGAACAAGATCGTGGAGGTGATGATGGACTTCTTCAGCGACAACCCGGAATTCCAGCGTGTCGTCGGTACCATCGACGAGCCCTTCACCTCCTATGAGGAACTGGGCATCCTGATGTCCGACGCCTTCCGCGAGATGACCGGCGCCGACGTGGGCTTCGTCAACTACGGCGGCGTCCGCTACGACTACCTGCCCGCCGGACCGTTCACCGTCTCCGACATCCTCAAGCTCGACCCGTTCGGCAACGACTCCGTCGAACTGAACCTCACCGGCGAGGAACTGCGCCAGATGCTCCTGGCCTGCTACGTGGCCGACGAGCAGCGCTTCCCGGTGGTCAGCGGCATCACCTGCGAACTCATCCGCGACAAGAAGGACAACTCCAAGATCAAGAACCTGGTGCTCTACGGCCCCGACGGCAAGAAGCTGAACCTCAAGAAGAACTATCGCGTCGTGACCAACAGCTACGCGGCTTCTGTCAGCAACAGCCCCCGCAAGGACCAGGGCCGCGCGCTGAACTACCAGACCGCCCAGATGATCCAGGACTTCATCGCGAAGCAGGGTCACCTCAACTACGCCGGCCGCAAGGTCATCACCGAAACCGTCAAATAGCCAGCCCGGAATGAAGAAGTTCTTGTGCGTGCTCTCCCTGCTCGTCCTCGCGGCCGTCGGCCTGCGGGCGCAGGGGAACGACGTGGCGGCGATCCGCAAGCTGTATGCGGCCGCCAAGGAACGCATCGAACGGAACGGCAAGGACGAGGCCGTGCCCCGGTACGACGTAACGGTCAACAGCCATTACGTCGTACCCGGGAGCGGGCCCACCGAGGAAACGATACGCTACTTCTTCGGGACGGACTTCGATGAAGAGGCCGGGATGTACGTCAGCCGGGTTTACTTCATCACGCGCCGCTTCAACGTGGCCGCCCGTCCCTGCTACCAGGAGTTCCTCTATGACGAGGAGAGCGGCGATCTCGTGTTCGCCTTCCTGCAGGAAGAGGGCTTCGACGGCACGTCGAACCAGACGCGCTACTATTGGAACAAGTCCGGCCTGGTCCAGGAACTGGTCAAGGGCGAACGGGTGATGGACGAAGTGTTCACCAACCGTCTCGCCAACGACCTGATGGAGGCGTTCCACCGGCTGATGAACCGGGAATTCTGATCGGAAATACTTACAGGTTGAGCAGCTTCGCCGTGAGCTCCGTCAGGAGTTCCCCCGGCGAAGCTGCTGCTCCATCTCCGCCCTTGCCGAGATAATCGTACTCGCAGAGCAGGGAAACGGCGGCCATCGCCTTGCGGACGGGGTAGTTGCGCACCGCGCTGTCATACTCCCGGTAGAAATAGGGATTGACGCCGGCGAGGGCGCGCGCCTTGTCTTCCTGGGAAGGGCGGGAATTCTTTTCCAGCAGCGCGCCGTAGCGGAGGATGCGGCTGAAGTGGGTGAAGAGGGCGCTCACGGCCATCGGCATCGCGAACTTGGCGCCGTTCCCCAGGTGGGCGGCGATCTTGAGCGCCTGGGACGCGTGCCTGTACGAGAGTTCCTTGGTCAGTTCGAAGATGCTGAACTGGCGGGAGATGCCCACGTTCCGCTCGATGTCGGCGACGGTCACGCGGGTGGCCCCTTCGGGCAGGTTCTTCGTCAGCTTGTCCGTCTCCACCACGAGCGTGGAGAGTTCGGTGCCGGCCGATTCGCCCAGCAGTTCGGCCGCCTGGGGTTCGATCTGCAGCCCGCGGGAGGCGTAGTAGGACCGGATCCAGTCCGGGATCTCGTAGTCCCGCAGGGCGGGGGAATCCACCACCGTGCCGATTTTCTGGACGGACTTGTAGAACGCCTTGCGCTTGTCGGCGGACGCCTTGTGCATCAGGATCACGAGCACGGTGCTGTCGAGGGGCTCGGCGCAATAGACGGCGAGTTCCTCGATGCCCTTCATCAGCTGGGCCTCCTTGACCACGACCAGCTGACGCTCCGCCATCATCGGGAAGCGGCGTGCGGCCGTAACCACCTGGGCGGCAGTTACTTCCGAGCCGTAGCAGACGGTCTCGTTGAAGTCTTTTTCTTCCTCGGGGATGCAGTGTTCCAGGATGGCGTTGCAGACGAGTTCGGGATAGTACGGCTCGTCGCCCATCAGCAGATAGACGGGGCTGAAGACCCCTTTGCGGACGTCTTCGACGATCTGGGCGCACTGGGCGCCGACATTGACGGAACTCTTCGCCATGGCAAGGCAAATTTACGCAAAACTTTTCTTATATTTGTCAAAATGCAACCTTGATCCTTATGAAGAGATTCCTGATTCTCGTGGCAGGCGCCTGCCTGCTCGCCACGGCCTCGCTGTCCGCCCAGGACGCGTTCGTCCGTGTTCACGACGCCGGAACCGGCGTCACCATCCCGGCCGAGATCTACGGTCAGTTCTCCGAGCACCTCGGACGCTGCATCTACGGCGGCCTCTGGGTCGGCAAAGACTCTCCGGTCCCCAACGTGGAAGGCTACCGCAAGGACGTCTTCGACGCCCTCAAGGCCCTGAAAGTCCCCGTGATGCGCTGGCCGGGCGGCTGCTTCGCCGACGACTACCACTGGATGGACGGCATCGGCCCGCAGGAGAAGCGCGGCTACCTGACCAACAACAACTGGGGCGGCACGCTCGAGGACAACAGCTTCGGCACCCACGAGTTCCTCAACCTCTGCGAGATGCTCGGCATCGAGCCCTACATCAGCGGCAACGTCGGCAGCGGCAGCGTCGAGGAGATGGCCAAGTGGGTGGAGTACATGACCTCCGACGCCAAGACCCCGATGGCCGACCTGCGCCGGGCCAACGGCCGTGAGAAACCCTGGAAGGTCAAATACTTCGGCATCGGCAACGAGGCCTGGGGCTGCGGCGGCAACATGACGCCGGAGTACTACAGCGACCTCTTCCGCCGCTACGGCACCTACCTGCGCAACCAGGGCGACAACCGCCTGTACAAGATCGCCAGCGGCGCCTCCGACTACGACTTCAACTGGACCCGCGTGCTGATGAAGAACCTGGTGGGCAAGGGCATGGCCGGCATCTCCCTGCACTATTACACCTGCGTGGGCTGGACCGGCAGCAAGGGTTCCGCGACCCGTTTCTCCGACAAGGACTACTACTGGTGCCTGTCCAAGACCATCGAGATCGAGCCCGTGCTGAAGAAGCACATCGAGATCATGGACGAACTGGATCCGTCCGGCCGCGTGGGCCTGCTGCTCGACGAGTGGGGCACCTGGTTCGACGTGGAGCCGGGCACCAACCCGGGCCACCTCTATCAGCAGAACACGATGCGTGACGCCATCGTGGCCGCCCTCAACTTCGATATCTTCCACAAGTACACCCGCCGCCTGAAGATGGCGAACATCGCCCAGGTGGTGAACGTGCTGCAGGCGATGATCCTCACGAACGAGACCCAGATGGTCCTCACGCCCACCTACCACGTGTTCGAGATGTACAACGTGCACCAGGATGCCGAGTTCCTCGATTCCGAGGTCCTCACCTCCCACGTGAAGACGGAGCGCGAGTGCGCCGTGCCCGAGGTGGACGCCACCGTGTCCCGCAAGGACGGCGTGATGCACATCTCCCTGGTGAACACCGACCTGAAGAAGGCCAAGAAGGTGCTCGTGAGCTTCGAAGATGCCGGCGTCAAGGACATCCTCTCCGCCCGCGTGCTGACCTCCAAGGACGTGCACGACTACAACGACTTCGGCAAGGCCGACGTCGTGAAGCCCGTGGCTTTCAAGGACTACAAGCTCACCAAAGCGGGCCTGGAAGTCACCCTTCCTCCGTGCTCCGTCGCCGTGCTCGCTGCCAAATAGCACATTATTAGAAGAATCTGGTTCAAAATCGCCTCTGCGGAGGCGATTTTTTTGTACATTTGCGCGATTATAGTGTATTACGTCTTTTTATCAGACCATGGCAATTATCGAATGTAAGAATGTCTGCAAGAATTTCGGGGAGAAGGTGGCCCTCGACCACGTCAGCCTCGAGATTCCCGAGGGTCAGATCTTCGGCTTGCTGGGCCCGAACGGCGCCGGCAAGACCACGCTGATCCGCATCATCAACCGCATCACGATCCCCACGGGCGGGGAGGTCTTCTTCAACGGCCGGCCCATCACGCAGCAGGACGTCGAGAAAATCGGCTACATGCCCGAGGAACGCGGACTGTACCGCAAGATGAAGGTCGGCGACCAGGCGATGTACCTGGCCCGCCTGAAGGGAATGTCCGCCCGGGACGCCCAGCAGGCCCTCAAGGAATGGTTCGTGCGCTTCGGCATCCAGAGCTGGTGGGACAAGAAGGTGGAGGAACTCTCCAAGGGTATGGCGCAGAAGCTCCAGTTCATCACCACGGTGGTGCACAAGCCCTCGCTGATGATCCTGGACGAGCCTTTCTCCGGTTTCGACCCGGTCAACGCCGAACTCATCCGCCAGGAGATCCTGCGGCTCAAGGACGAAGGCGCCACCATCATCCTGTCCACGCACAACATGGAGTCGGTGGAAGAGCTCTGCGACAACATCGCCCTCATCAACAAGGCCAAACTGGTCATCACGGGCGGCGTGGAGCAGATCCGCCGCGACTACGGCAACAACAACGTCGAACTGGTCTGGACGGACGCGACCGGCCGTCACACGGAGGTCCTCCCGCGCGAGACCGACGGGACTTCGACGCTCCGCTCCTTCTTGGAGAAGGACGGCGTGCAGATCAACTCCTACAAGGAGCTGATGCCGCGCATGAACGACATTTTCATCAAACTTGTAACGGAAGGGGAGGAATAGGCCATGAATTTGAAAACCATAGGCATCGTCATCAGCCGCGAATACCTCAACAAGGTCAAGAAAAAGAGTTTCATCTGGACGACGCTCCTCGTTCCCATCCTGGTGGCCGGCCTGACCATCGGCCTGATGGTGGTGATGATGAACACCAAGGAGAAGGTCAAGACCATCGCGGTCGTGGACCAGTCCGGCATCGTCATGCCCTACCTGGCCGACACCGAGACCATCCATTACCTGGACATGAGCCAGATGCAGCTGGATTCGGTGAAGGCGCACCTGTCCGACTTCGGCTGCGACGGCGTCCTGTCCGTGGGCGGCCTGGATACCGTGGAGAAGACGGTTCCCGCCGACCTCTACTCCCCGAAGCCCTTCGGCATGGACCTGACCGACAACATCAACGGCCGCATCAACCGCGCCGTCGAGGACTACCGCATCGCCTCCTACGGCATCGAGGGCCTGGACCAGATCCTCAAGGACGTCAAGGCGAACGTGCACCTGCGCTCTTACACCCTGGGCGATGACGGCGAGGAGAAGATCTCCGAAGCCGGGGTTTACAGCATCCTCTCGATGGTGCTGGGCATCTTCCTCTTCCTCTTCATCACGCTCTTCGGCGGCATGGTGATGAGTTCCGTGATCGAGGAGAAATCCAGCCGCGTGGTGGAAGTGCTGGTCAGTTCCGTCAAGGCGACCGAACTGATGTTCGGCAAGATCATCGGCATCGCCCTCGTGGCGCTCACGCAGTTCCTGCTCTGGATCGTGCTGTCGGTGGCCATCATCAGCATCGGCGGCGCCGCGATCGGTTTCGACAAGCTCGCCGGCGGCGATGCCACCGAGATGGTGAGCACGATGGGCGGCGTCAGCGCCGAAGACCTGGAAGCCGTGACCGCGCAGATGTCCGAGCAGAGCGAACTGGGCACCGTCCTGGGCACCCTGCGGAACCTGCCGTATGGCCAGCTCATCGGCCTGTTCATCGTCTATTTCGTCTTCGGCTACCTGCTCTATGCCTCGATGTTCGCCGCCATCGGCTCCGCCGTTGAGAACGAGGGCGACACCCAGCAGCTGCAGCTGCCGCTGACCATCCCGCTGATGCTCGCCTACATCATCGCGCTCTATGCCTTCCGCGCGCCGGACAGCACGATCGCGTTCTGGGGCTCCATCATCCCCTTCACCTCGCCGATCGTCATGATTTCCCGCCTGCCCTTCGGCGTCCCGGCTTGGGAGATCATCCTGTCGGTCGTCCTGCTGGTGCTGACCTTCATCGTCTGCGCCTGGGCTTCGGCCAAGATCTACAAGGTCGGCATCCTGATGTTCGGCAAGAAATCCACTTGGAAAGACCTCTGGAAATGGTTCAGACAAAAGTAATTGCGCTGGCGGCCCTGGTGCTGCTGGCCTGTTCCTGCGAGTACAGGTATTCGTGGGAGAAGTATTCGATGGACGGCCACCGCACCGGCGTGACCGCCCCCGGTGCGGAGAATGTCGCCGCCGCGCTCGGCACGGTGGACGGTGATACCTACACCGCCCCGAACGGCACGGCCTGGCAGAAGGGGAGCGCGACCTACGGCGTCGCCGCCGACCTGATCGCGGTGCAGCCGCGGATGAAGGAAATCAAGAAGGTCGTCGGTTTCGCCACCCGCGACATGGCCGCCGCCGCGCCGGAGAGCGAACTCTCCAACTGGTGGGTGGACCGGATGATGGCGGACGTGGCCCGGCTGACCAAGCGCCCGGTGGACGTGGGCATCCTGAACTTCGGCGGCATCCGGACGAGCATCCCGCAGGGCGAGGTGTGGCTGGACGACTTCGTTTCGATGTTCCCGTTCAAGAACAGCCTCTGCTACGTGGCCCTCAGCGGCTCCGACCTGCAGGCGCTCTTCGAGAGCATCGCCGCGTCGCGCCCGTTCGTGATCGGCGGCGCGAAGATGGTCGTGAACCACCATCACATCGACACCTTGCTCGTGGGCGGCAAGCCCATCGATCCCAAGAAGACCTACGGCGTGGCCACGGTGGACTTCCTGCTGGACGGCGGTGACGGCCTGACCGTCGCCAAGAACGCCAAGGAACTGAGGATTACGGACACCTACGTCATCGACGCGGTGCTCCCGTATGTTTACAGCCTGCAGGCGGCCGGCAAGCCCATCGAGTATTTCAAAGACGGGCGTCTGGTGTTTGACGAATGGGAGGAGGAATAAGTATGAAAAAGACGATCATTGTCCTGGCAGCGGCCCTGACGGCCCTCTGCGCCTGCAACCAGCAGCCCAAGCTGGTGATCCTGCATACCAACGACACCCACAGCCACTTCGAGCCCATCCGCGGCGGCGGAGACAACGGCAAGGGCGGCGTGATCGAACGCGCCGCGTTCGTGGATTCCATCCGCACCGCCTATGGCAAGGACCGCGTCCTGCTCCTGCACGCCGGCGACTTCAGCCAGGGTTCGCCCTATTTCACCGAACTGAGCGGCGTCCTGGAGATGAATACCATCAACGACTTCGCCTACGACTGCGTCACCCTGGGCAACCACGAATTCGACAACGACATCGAGGCCCTGACGGAGCGCGTCAAGATGCTGAAAGGCACCCAGGTGGTCTGCGCCAACCTGGACCTCAGCCCCTTCGAACTCGGCGAATACGTCAAGCCTTACGCCATCCTGCAGCGCGCCGGCATGAAGATCGGCGTCATCGGCCTCGAGTCCGACATCTCCACGGCCGTGACGAAGACCGTCGCCTCCCGCATGCAGCAGCTGGACAACGTGGAGGTCACGAACCGCTGGGCCGACTACCTGCACGACACCGAGAAGTGCGACATGATCATCCTCCTGTCGCACGCCGGCTACGACGTGGACCAGGTGATCGTTCCCGAGACGCGCTGGGTGGACCTCGTGATCGGCGGCCACACGCATACCTTCGTGGACGATTTCCTCTATGTGACGAACGCCCGCGGCAAGCAGGTGCCCATCATCACCGACGGCAAATGGGGCCTGGAAATGGGCCAGATCAACGTCCGCCGGACGCTTTCCTGCGCACGTTGAACACCTTCGACGGCGAGCGGCAGTAACTGATGTCGAAGCAGCTGTACTCGTCGTGCCGGTAACGGCCTTTCCGGTAACCCGTCACACAGTCCGGATCGAATCCGAGTTCCGAGAGTTCCGCCAGTCCCGCAGACTGGCGGTTCTCTTTCAGGAGCCCCTCCAGGATCCCGTAATTGCGGGTCAGGGCGGCGAAGGTCTCCATCCGGTATTTCCGGCGTTCCCGGAGCAGGCGGTTGTGCCATTTGTTCTTGCAGGAGGCATTGCAGAATTGCTTGTCCTTGCGGCCGTAGAAAACGGTGCCGCATTCCAGGCAGGCGCCTTCCCCTTCTTGCTGGGTCTTGTACTTCATGGCTGGCTTTTTTTCAAAGATCAGCCCTTTTGCGCGGACGGACAAGGACTCGAAAAAAAACCGCGCCGTTTTTCAAGGATCTTTGCCCGAAGGATTTCTTTTTCGGCGCAAAGATTTTTCTTTGTCCGTGCTCGTCCGTCCGGCGTACCGTTTTATTTTTCCGAAGCGGCGATAAAAAAACGCTAAAACGGAAAAGAATCAGAAAAAGATGCGCCTCCGGGGCGCTCCGGTGCGGGTTTTTTGGGAAAAGCGTTGTTCCTTTGCAACGGAGCCGGGCCGCGCGGCCGGCCTTCCACGGACTTAAATGAAAGACTTTATGGAACAACTCAACCGAATCGAATTGCGCGGGGTCGTAGGCGGCATCCGGCTGCAGACCTTCGAAGACAGCAGGATGGCCAGGATCTCCCTGGCGACCAACTACGCCTACAAGGACCGGGACGGCGCCGCCGTCATCGACACCAGCTGGCACAACGTCCTGGCCTGGGAGGGCCGGAACATCCACGACCTGGACAAGATCACCAAAGGGACCAAACTCCACGTCAAGGGGCGCGTGCGCTACCAGAAATACACCGGCACGGACGGCGTGGACCGGATCGCGACCGACATCATCGCCAACTACCTGGCCATCGTGGACGATCCGGAACCGATGCAGTACGAAATGTAGCTGCCTTCCGGCGGGAGGCCGGGGCGGGGCCGGCTGACAGCCTCACTCCTGCGGCCGCGGCCCGGTCTCCCTTTTTACCGTCAAACCCTGAACTATGAAGAAGATACTGCTCTTGGCGGTGCTGCTCGGCGCCGCATCCGCCGCCCTTCGCGCCCAGCCGATGCCACAGTACCCGCCGGGCTGGGAGGAACTCGAGAACCGGGCGCGCCTCGCCCTGTCCCAGAACCTCGCGGACTACCTTTTCCTCGGGACGCTCAACGCCGACCTCCAGTATTCCATCCACCGCTCCTGGACCGTCCAGGCCGGGATGAAGTATAACAACTGGACCTGGCGCCACCGCACGGACGACCAGTTCGAATCGCGCCAGCAGGCCTATTACGTCGGCGTCCGCTGGTGGCCCTGGTACACCTATTCCGGCTGGTGGGCCGGCTCCAAACTCCAGTACCGGGAGTACAACCGGGGCGGCCTGATCTCGCGCGAGACCGAAGAGGGGGACGCTTTCGGCGTCGGCGCCTCCGCCGGCTACAGCGTACACGTCAACCACTGGCTCGACGTGGATTTCGGAATCGGCGTCTGGGGCGGATTTACCCGTTACGTCAGTTATGCCTGCCCGTATTGCGGGGAGCGCACCGGGGAGGGAACGAAGGCGTTCTTCCTGCCTGACGAAGTTCGTATTTCATTGATGTTCATACTATGAAACAGTTCTGTATGAAACTCTTGCCCCTCCTGCTCGGCCTGTTGCTGGCGGGACTTCTGGCATCCTGCTCGAAGGCGGGGCTCTCGGTGACGGCTTACCGCGGCCTGGCCGCCGGAGCGGTGGACCTCGGCGCGCCGAGGACGATGCAGGTTTCCGTCTGCGGGGAAGGGAGCGTCAACCTGAGCCTGGGCAGCGACGGGATCACAAGCCGCTACCTGGTGTCCGTCCCCAATCCCTGGTACGACGCCGCCTGCGCGGACGCATCCGCACGCGGACACTACCGTTTCTTCTTCGCGGAAGAAGGGGAAATGTGGTACTTCAACCTGGAATGCAACTGCGGCCGGAAATGAAGCAGACGAAACGATACTTCGGCGCGGGGCTGCTGCTCGTCCTGCTGCTCTGCGCCGCCTCCTGCGGAACGCAGCACAAGGCGAAAGTGGTCCGCGAACGCAAGATGGCCGCGGAACTCCGGCTGCCCCGGCAGTCGGATTACGTGCCGGAGATGCCCAATATCTCCGCGCCGGTGCGGGACACCCTCCGCGTGACGGACCTCGAAGGCCGGGAGATGATCCTGATGCGCGCCATCCGGGACGACGCCACGGGGGAGATGGTCGCTGCCGAGCAATTGGACGCGGCGGTGGTCACCGCCCGCTTCCGGAACGTCGCGGAACGTCACGGCCGCATCGACCTGGAGTTCCAGGTGATTGTGCCGCAGGAGATGCAGGACTCGAAATGGCAGCTCCGCTTCCATCCCGACATGTTCATCCTGGAAGACAGCCTCCGGCTGGAGGACGTCGTGATCACGGGGGCCGACTACCGGCGCGCGCAACTGCGTGGCTATCAGCAATATGAAAAGTTCCTGAAGCGCATCGTCACCGATACCCTGGCCTTCGTGGACATGCGCAACCTGGAGATCTTCCTCGAGCGCAACATCCCGCAGGTCTATGCCCTGAAGAACGATACGACCTACGTCTCGGACGAGCAGTTCGAGAGCTATTTCGGCGTCACCGAACAGGAGGCGGTCGAGCACTACACCAACAAGTTCCTGCGCCGGCGCAACGAACGCCGCAAGGCGAACCGGCAGAAGATGTTCAACCGCTATGTCAAGTCGCCCATCCTGGTGGACGGCATCCGCCTGGATACAGTCATCCGCGGGGGCGGCGGGGCCTTTATCTACAACTATGTCCAGACGATCAACACCCGGCCCAGGCTGCGCAAGGTGGACATCGTCCTGTCCGGCGAGATCTACGAGCAGGACAAGCGCATCTACACCGTCCCGCGCAGCGAGCCGCTGACCTTCTACATCTCCTCCGTAGCGGCTTTCGTCGACGGTACCGAGCGCTACAAGACCGTGGTCATCTCGCGCAACGTGGAGGCGAACACGGCCTGCAACATCGATTTCCGCACCGGCCGCTTCGACATCGACGAGCGCCTGGGGGACAACGCCCGGGAGATCGCCTTCGTGAAGGAGAACCTGCGCAACCTGCTGCTCAACGAGACCTACGAACTGGACAGCGTGACGATCGCCGCTTCGGCCTCGCCGGAGGGCAGCGTGAAGTCGAACAACCTGCTGACCTACAGGCGTTCCCAGTCCGCTTCGGACTATTTCCGGAAATACATCTCCTTCGTGCGGGACTCCGTCCGGCGCGAAGACGGGGCCTTCATCACAGTCGGGGACGACCTCTCCGAGGGGGTGGTCCGCAGTTCCGGTCGCGCTTCCCGCGACATCCGTTTCCTGTCGCGCAGCGGCGGGGAGAACTGGACCGCGCTCGACGACTTCGTGCGCCTGGACAGCCTGATGACGGAAGAGCAGAAAGCGCGCTATTTCAGCCTGGCGGAGCTCTCCGACGCCGACGAGCGGGAAAAGCGTATGCATGCGGAACCCTGGTACCGGCACCTGACGGAGCGCTATTATCCGCGCCTGCGTACGGTGCGCTTCACCTTCGCGCTGCACCGGAAGGGCATGGTCAAGGACACGGTCCATACGACGGAACTGGACAGCGCCTACATGAAGGGCGTCCAGGCCATCCGCGACCACGACTATGAACTGGCGCTGACGTACCTGGCCCCGTACCAGGACTACAACACCGCCGTGGCCTACGTGGCCCTGGACCGCAACCTCTCGGCCCTGAAGATCCTGGAAGACATGCCGCGCAGCGGTCCGGTGGACTATATGCTCGCGCTGCTGTACGCCCGCCAGGGCGACGAACGCAAGGCCGTCCAATACTATCTGGATGCCTGCGGACGTGACCGGAGCTATGTCAGCCGGGGCAACCTGGATCCCGAGATATCCGCCCTGATCCGGCGCTATAACCTGAACGCCGAACCCGAGGACGACTGGGGCGACCTGATTCAATGACCCGTTAATTGATAAACCATTAAACAAAACTATATGAAGAACTACATGAAGTTAATCTGGGCGGCGGGGCTGCTGCTGTGCGCCGCCTGTGGCAAACTGCCGGAAGGGGAGGATGCCCCGGATCCGAAGTCCCGGCTCACCGTCAATCTCGACGGGCTCCCGGCCTTGCAGACCAAGGCCACCACGGCCGCGAACGAGGCCGAGAAAAAACTGAATTCGCTCGACCTTTTCGTCTTCGACGCCAACGGGATGCTGGACATCTCCCACGGCTGCACGGCGGAGGAAATCCGCGCCAAGAAGGCGACGCTCCGCATCAAGACCGGGCAGAAGACCGTCGTCGCCGCGGCGAACCTGGCGGGCGGCGTCCTGAACGACGCCCGGGGCGTCAGCACCCTGGCCGCCCTGGATGCGGTCAGCCTGTCGCTCTCCGACAATGTCTCCGGTTTCGTGATGTACGGCCGGAGTGCGGCCACCGTGACCTCCGGCGCGGGCGGCAGCGTGACGGTGGACCTGGGGCGCGGAGTGGCGCGCATCTCGCTCGCCAGCGTGAAGAACGCCCTGCCGGCCCCCTACGGGTCGGTGAAGCTGCTGCGCACCTTCCTCTGCAACGTGGTCGGGAACCAGAACCTGTCCGGCAGCGCCGCCCCGGCCACCTGGCTCAACCAGGAGGCGACCTCCGACCACCAGAAGACGCACGTGATCGGGACGGGCGCCTACCGGGCCCAGGTCGAGGCGCTGACATTCGCCGACCTTTCCGGGGAAAGCGTGGCCACCGGCGCCACGAAGAGCTTCAGCCCCGTCAAGTCCCTGTACGCCTTCCCGAACGCCCTGACGACGCCGAACAACGGCTTTAACGCCACGTTCACGCCGACCGCCACGGTCCTGATGGTGGTCGTCGAGATCAAGGGGGCGCCCTACTACTATCCCGTTCCGCTGAAGAACGGCATCGAGGCGAACACCGCCTACCAGGTGGACCTGACCCTCGCGGGCCTGGGCAACACCGAGGACGATCCCTTCGCGAAGATCGAGAAGGCGGATCTGGTGGCCACCGTGAGCACCTCCGACTGGACCACCGGCACCGGCATATCCGAAACCATCTGAAAAAGAGCAAGATGATGAAAAAGAACCTGATATATGCGGTCGTGGGCGCCGCGGCCCTGCTCCTTGCCGGAGCGTGCGGCAAACTGCCCGGAAACGGTTCGGAACCGGCCCCTGCGGCGGGCGAAGTCCTGCTGACGGTGAACCTGGGCGGTCCGGCCGGCACGAAGGTGGCCGCCCAGAGCGAGACCAATGAGAAGATGATACGCAACGTGCAGATCTTCGTGTTCCGCGCGGGCAGCGGCGGAGACGCCGGAAACCTCGAGATCGCGGCCTCTTCCGGCTTCGACGGCGAACTGGAGGTGGGCTCAGGCTCCTACTCGGGCCTCACCCTCCGGTGCACCGCCGGCGAACGGGAGATCTGGGCGGTCGTGAACGATTCCGCCGACCGGACCGCCGGGCCGGACGCCGTGGCGACGAAAGGCGACCTGCTGGCCCTGAGCCACGAACTGAAGGACGCCCGCCGCGAGAAGCTGCTGATGGTCGGCGGGGTCACGCGCACCCTGTACGAAGGCAGGGAAGAGGTGGAACTCCCCGTCCGGCGCCTCGCCGCGGCGGTGATCTTGGAGTCCGTGAAGAATGATTTCCTCTCGCCGGCCTACCAGAAGAGCGAGACCTTCCGCGTGGAGGACTGCTACCTGCTCAACGTGCCCGCCCGCATCAACTTCGGCGGGACCACCGAACCCGCCGCCCTGCCCGAAGCGGACTGGTATGCCCGGATGGCCGCGGAGACCGCCTCGCCCCGGGGAGACCTCATCTATGACCATCCCGAGACGCCGAAGATCGTCAACTACGGCTCCTCCGACACCACGCCGCACACCTTCTACGCCTATCCCAACAACTGCGCCGTCAGCGAGGACGCCTCGTGGAGCCCCCGCGCGACGCTGCTGGTGCTGGAGGCCTCGCTCTACAACGGCCACGAATGGGTGAAATACTACTATCCCGTGGCCATCGACGGCGGCCTGGTCTCCAACCGGCAGTACCGGGTGAGCCTGACGGTCCACCGTCCGGGTTCGCTGGACCCCAACGTGCCGGTGAAGTTCGACGACGTGACGCCCGTCGTCCGCGTGACCGACTGGGAAGGCGGCGACACTTACCAGAGCGAAATCTGAACTTTTCCGAGATGACAGCATACGGACACATCATCCTCCGGATCGCGCTCCTGGCCGCGGTCCTGCCCGGCGCTGCCGCCTGCAGCGTCAAGGAGGACCGCACGGAGTGTCCGGTCTATGTCACGGTCCTGACCGACCGGTTCGTGCAGCGCGGGCTCAACGAAGGGACGCTGTCCTTCGCTTCCGACCGGCCCATCAAGCAGGAAGCCGTCAATTTCCTGTCGCTGCTGCACCGCGGCTACACCCAGCCCTGTCCGCGCGAATATGCGCGTGCGGCCGTGATCGCCGGCCTGGAGAACGCCACGGTCTCGGACGGCCGGCTGACGGTCGGGCCGGGGGAGCAGGCGGACCTCATCTGGGCCTACGCCGAGACTTTTTCCGTGAACGCCGACGCCTACCGGATCGACGCGGAACCGCACAAGCAGTACTGCCTGGTGAAGTTCACCTTCGACGGCAGTTCGACGGCGCCGCCGGACTATCCCTGGCGCTTCCGCATCAAGGCGGAATGCGCCGGGATGGACCTCTACACCCTGGAACCCGTCACGGGATTCTACTCCGCCCCGGTGGGGCCGAACGCCGTCGGGGAATGGTTCGGCGTGCTGCCGCGCCAGCGCTCCAACAACATGCAGCTTGAAATCTTCCTGCCCGAGCAGGGGAGCCAGACGGCCGGCCGGACCGAATACGTCGTCGACCTGGGCAAGGCCTTCGAAGAGAAGGGCTACGACTGGACCCTGGAAGACCTCAAGGACATCGAAGTGCAGGTCGGATTCGTGAATGCCGTGGTCTTCGTGACGGTGAGCGACTGGGACGGCGAAGGCGGCAATTGGCACGTGGAAATCTAGCATATCGTTGAAAATGAAAGGAATGAACTACTATTGGAAAGGGATTGCCGCCGCCTTTTCGGCGCTGCTCCTCGCTTCGGCCTGTACCCCGGACTCCTTCCCGACACGCTTTGACGACGCGGATTCCGAGACGCTGGAGCGGGCGGAACTGACCCTGGCGATTTCGGAAGCGCCCGCCGGCGGCTCCACCAAGTCCTCCCTCCTGAAAGAGGTGGAGAGCAAGGGCTCCGGCGCCCTGGTGCTCGTGTACCGGAGCGCCACCCGGCAGCTGGACTCCTACCGCTTCTTCACGCAGGCGGAACTGGACGCGCAGGCGACCGCCCCGCTCAGGATCCGCGTCCCGCTGACGCGCTGCGACTTCTACATCCTGGGCAATCTCAACGGCATACGCAAGTCCGGCGGGGGCGCCTATAACCTGATGGAGGCCCTCGGGGCGGATTTCCCGATGGAGGAGGCCGCCCTGGAAGCGTTCGTCTACCGCCTGGACGGCGGGGACCTGAACGCGACCTTCCGGCGTGAAACCTTCGCCGAAGTGGCCGTCCAGGGCATTCCGTACCAGCACGTCGTCAAGGATGTGGACGTCGCGGAGCAGATCGGCACCGGCGGGGGTATCCCGGGAGCGACGGCCTGCCTGCGCCTGTTCTCGAAAGTGACCCTTCACATCGATCACGGCGCCTTCGACGCCGGGGACGCGGGACGCAGGGACTGGTTCGTCAACTCGAAACTGTACCTGCGCCAGGCGAACGGGCGGCTGCATCCGTTCTCGACGGCGCCGGTGAAGGCGGAATCCGCGGCCGACGTGCTCGCGCAGAGCGACTACGACCCGGACATGTCCGCCACCAACGCCTCGGTGACCAGCTTCAGTTTCTATGTCCCGGAGAACCGGCAGGGGACGCTCCTGCCGTCCAACGACGACAGCCGTGCGAAGAAAGCGGACGCCCTGCCGGCCGCCGTGCGCCCCTACGTAACCTACGTGGAATTCACCGGGCGCGTGAACCCGGCGGCGGGCGGATACGGCGGCAACGCCACCTACCGCTTCTACGTGGGCACCGACGCCACGAAGAACTTCGACGTGATCCGCGGCCGGGAGTACGACATCACCCTGTCCTTCAATCTCGGCTCCCTGCTCGGCAGCGTGTCGGAACCGGACTGGAAAGTGAGCGTGGACGGCTGGTCCGACGGGCGGCTTTTCTGCCTGACGGCGGACCCTGCCTGGACGGACCGGCTGCCCGAGGGCAAGACCTTGGCCGTACGTGCGAACCGCGCCGGGGCCGTGTATCTCTATATGAATCCTTTAAATGAGATGGGCCGTGCCAACGCCTTGCTGGGCAAAGAGGTAGCCACAGGGAATTTTACGCCGTCCAGCCTCGCCGACTGTGCCTGGACGGGGGATTTCATGCGCCCCGGCACGGCGGCCGCCCGCTGGCTTTCGGACCGCGGCATCAGCGCCTCCTACGACAAGGCGGCCGCCTGCCTGCGCTTCTCCGTCACGGACCGGACGCGCTTCGCCGCGGCCCTGGCGGCCGGGGCGGAAACGACGCTCACCGCCCGGCTGCTGCCGGATGCGGGATCGGCCGCGGAAGTCAGTTTCAAGCTGAAACTCTACCCGGACATCGCGGTCAGCGTCGCGGACGGGCTCAGCCTGACGGATGGCTTCTACCTCGGCCAGAAACGGCGCGTGAGCGTGAGCGGATTCGCGGGCACGCGGATCTGCTACGCCGCCGACCAGGATCCCTGCGGGGCTTCCGCCGGCGGGGCGGCCCACACGGCGAACCGCCAGTGGAAGGCCTCCACCGCCGCTTCCGCTCCCTTCCCGAAGGCGAAAGTGGACGCCGCCGGCCGGCTGGTGCTGAAGGCTTCCGAATACGGCGCGCAGACGCTCTCCGGCAACACGCTCGAGGTCTGTGCCTTCTATCCGAACCGTTTCCTGGACAGGCACGAAGGATGGACTTCCAAGACCGGCCGCATCGTGTTCTTTTCCGAGGATTACCTGAACGATTCTTTCCCGGTGGACGTACGGATTTCGGAGCCCCGGCTCTTCAGGACCAGCGCCACCACGGAGAACATCGTCCTGCCTTTCGACGGCACGGACATTCCCACGCCGACCCGCATCGGCTACCGCAGTTTCGACGACGACGCCTGGCTGGAACGCTCCTCCTTCGACGCGGACCTGTACGCCTCGCTGCTCGCCCTGAGTACGGCCTATTCGTCGAACCGCCCGCTGATGGGCTGCGTCGCCTTCGATGAAGAACACAGCAGCCTGCACATCGCGAAGACCTCCGTCTCCGGCGCCGGGCGGCTGCAGGACCAGAGCTTTGACGGGAACGCCCAATGCCGCCTCGGCGCCCTGGACATCAAGGCGAACGGTGCCACGGGCCTGTACGGATCCGGTATCGTGCTCCAGGAGTCGGTCTCGCTGTCCGTGCTGCAGATTTCCGATTTCCAGGCGCCCGCCAACGGGGTCCGCTACTTCTCGCAAGGCTCCACCAGCGCGCCGATCGACCAGTTTACCGACGACGAGGTGTTCTCCGTGCCGTTCAAATACTGGTTCCGGAACGGGGACCTGTCCCGCATCGAGTGGACCCGCAGCGGGGAAGCGACCTGGTACACCTGTCGCAGCGGCGAGCGCATCGGCCCGGTCATCGAAGTGCAGGTGGATCGGGAAGACACCGGCTCCGGCGGATCTCTCCTGTGGACCTACGACGAGTCCCGCCAGACGATGCGCACCGCTTCCGGGGAAGGCGTTCCCGGCGGGCTGATCATGCCCTACGGGCCGCAGACGGTGACCGGGAAAATCGTCAACCTGTACGATGGAGGCACGTACGAGGCCGCTTCGGAGTTCGTGCTCCGCTACGCCTCGCCGATGTGCATCTTCGTCGCGGCGAACCGGAGCCGCTACGCCTCGGTCTATGTCCTGCCCTGCAAGCACGTCAAGTACCTCAAGCGCCTGGCGAATTCCGTCACCTACGAGGCCCGGCACTGGATGCTGACCTGGCTGGGGACCGACGGCTGGATGGCGAATTCCCGGGCCGTGAACTTCTACCAGCGGCGTCCGGGGCTCAACGACTTCTACCGGCATTCGAGTTCGGCGAACGGGGACCCCTTCCCGCGCCTGAACGAATATGACATCGAATACCTGCGCTTTGCGGACGGATTCACCCCCGGCACGGTCTGGAACGAAGCGGCCATCCGGGCCGTCGAAGGACGCTCGCTGTCCGTCGTCTCGTCGATGAGCGCCACCCCCGGCGATGGCCAGTGGGGCAGCGACTACATCTACGGCTCGGGCCTGGCCGTCCACAATGCGGCCTTCATCCAGCGCGGCGTCTTCCTGGACCGTACCGAAGCATTCTGAAACCTGAACCCGGATGATGGTGGCGGGGGTGCCTGACGGCGCCCCCGCCCTTTTTTCAAAGGTCCAGCGGCCACTTCTCGTCGAGGGGCTTCTCGATGCGGTCGCGGAACTCCAGCCAGATCTGGTGGACGCAGTCGTAGGTGCCGCCGTCGTAGCGGTCGGGAATGTCCCGGCCGTCCCCGCGCATCACCTGGGCGCGGAATGGTCCGGTGCCGAAGGCGATGCCGACTTCGGTCGTTCCCGGCGGGCACCAGATCCACGCCCGCCGCTCCCGCAGGTCGGCTGGGTTGTATCGGTAACGCTCATCGCCGGCGGTGGGGAAGAGGCGGTACTCCTGCTCGTCCGCGTAGTAGGGTGCGAGCAGGTTCTCGTTCCGGTAGGCTTCGTACAGTTCAGGGGTCAGCCGCATCGGGTTGAACCAGCGGAAATCCGGGTTGTAGCGGAGGTTCTCCAGGTACAGGCTGCTAATGCGCATCCAGCGATAGACGGCCTCGCCGGTGGCCGGGTCGGTGGTGGGCAGGCTGCTCCGGTGCGCCTGGAGGTCGATGAGCCCGACCAGGTCGCTGGCGGTCGTAAAGACGGGCCCGGTGGCGTTCAAGGGCACGCAGCCGGCGATTTCCAGCTCCACGTGGTCCGTCCGGTCATCCTCGCGCCGGCCCGGGAACACCTTCACGAGTTCCTGCCATTCAGGTTTCCAGGCAGACGGGCTCAGGCCGATCCGGTAGCCGCTCAGGCTGCCGGCGCTGTTGAAGGCGCGGCTCATCGGGTACTCCTGCCCGTCGATGCGGATGCGGACCGCTTCCGCGGGGATGTCCTCCCGGGCGGTGACGGTGAAGCGGATTTCCTGCCGCATCGCGCCCTCGCCGTTCCAGAGCGTAACCGTCGAAGCCCCCTCGCACACCCGCTCCAGGCGGTAGCGGCAGCGGTCGCCGCCCTCCGGGACGATGTCCACGGCGCGGGTGGAGGAACTGGCGTTCACGCCTTGGAAATCCGGCGCTTCCGAACTGATAGTCAGGGTGATACCGTTCTTTCCCGAGAGGTTGAGCTGCATCGTGTCGAGCTGCTGCCGGCCGAAACGGAAGTGGCCTTCGCGCCAGACGCCCTCGAAGACGTAGGCGGAATCCGGGTCCCGGCCGTGCTCGAAGTCGAGCACGCCGAGTTCGAACGGGGCCGCGGGCAGCGGCAGTTCGGACGGATTGTTGAGGTTGGGGGAATCGGGGCCTTGTTTTTGGCAGGCGGACGGCGCCACCAGCAGCACGGCGGCCGCCAGGGCCGCGGGGAAGAGGAAAGTTTTCATGGTCTCAAAGTTTACGGTTCCGCTAATTTACGGAAAATCCCCGGGAATTCCTATCTTTGTCCCTGCTATGGCGTCTGTGGAAAATCCGGATTATTCCGCCCGGACCGAGCTGCTGCTCGGGGCCGACGTGCTGGCGCGCCTGTCCGAAGTGCGTGTCATCCTGTTCGGCGTCGGGGGCGTGGGGAGCTGGTGCGCCGAGGGGCTGGTCCGCTCAGGCGTGCGGCATCTCACGCTGGTGGACGCCGACCGCATCAGCGCGTCCAACGTGAACCGCCAGCTGATGGCCCTGCCGCGCACGGTGGGGCAGGTGAAGGTGGAAGCGCTCCGCGAGCGCCTGCTGGAGATCGCCCCGGACGCGGAGATCCTCCCGCTGCAGAAGGTGTTTACTGCCGAAACGGCGGGGGAGTTCGCCCTGGAAAGCTACGACTACATCCTGGACGCCATTGACTCCCTCAAGGACAAGGCCGAGCTCATCCTGCGCGCGACGCACACCCCGGCGGTGTTCTTCTCTTCGATGGGCGCCGCGCTCAAGGTCGATCCCGCCCAGGTGCGCGTGGCGGAGTTCTGGAACGTGCGCGGATGCCCGCTGGGCGCCGCCCTGCGCAAGAAATTCAAGCAGAACCACACCTGGCCGGGGCACAAGTTCCGCTGCGTTTACGACGAAGAGGTGCTGCCCAACCGCGGCGGCGTGGGCGAGGCGGAGACGGACCTGTTCAACAAGGCGCAGATCAACGGTTCGCTGGCGCACATCACCGCCATCTTCGGGATGACGCTCGCCGGGCTGGTGATCAAGGACGTCTATGATAAAATGACCGCCTGATGGAGAACCTCGACATCCGGAAAGGGGAGCAGGTGGCCCTGGTGGGCCCCAACGCCTCCGGCAAGAGCCGCCTGGCCGCTGCCTTCGCGGGCCGCAGCGGCGCGAAATACATCACCTTCCGCGATTCCTACGGCGCCTACGGCGACCGCAACTTCTTCATGCAGCAGCGCTGGAACCTCTTCACCCTCGAGGACGATCCGCCTTCCGCGGGGGAGCAGCTGCGCAAGGAGGCCGCCTCTGCCGGCGACCCGGACGCGGCTGCGCGGCGCCTGCGTGAACTGACCGCCCTGTTCCGCCTGGAGCCGGTGCTGGACAAGCCGCTGGTGACGCTCTCCTCGGGTGAACTGCGTAAGTTCCAGCTCACGCGCGCCCTGCTCGGCGGCCCGGAAATCCTGGTCATCGACAATCCCTTTATCGGCCTGGACCCTCGTACGCGCGCCCTGCTGACGGAACTGCTGGGCTCCCTGGCGGCGACCACGACGCTGGTGCTGGTGCTTTCCCGCGTGGCGGAGATTCCGCCTTTCATCACGCACGTGATCCCGGTCTCGGACGGCCAGGCGGGGGAGAAAACGCTCCGGGAGCGCTATCTGGACGCGGTCCTGCCCCCGGCGGTCATCCGCCTGCGAGACGTGACCATCCGTTTCGGGGAACGCGTCATCCTGGACCGGCTGAACTGGACGGTGCGGCAGGGCGAGCACTGGGCGCTGACCGGCGCGAACGGCAGCGGCAAGAGCACTTTGCTGAGCCTGATCTGTGCCGACAACCCCCGCGCCTACGCCTGCGACATCGAACTGTTCGGCCGCCGGCGGGGGAGCGGCGAGACCATCTGGGACATCAAGCGGAACATCGGCTTCGTCAGCCCCGAACTGCACCGGGCCTTCCAGGTGGATGCGCCCGCGCTGGACATCGTCACGAGCGGGCTCTTCGACACCGAAGGGCTCTACCGTCACCCGACGGAGGAGCAGCGCGCCTGCGCCCGGCGCTGGATGGAGGAGTTCGGCATCGCCGACCTGGCGGAAAAACCCTTCCTGCGGCTCTCCAGCGGGGATCAGCGCCTCTGTCTCGTGGCCCGCGCCTTCGTGAAAGACCCGCCGCTGTACGTGTTGGACGAGCCGCTGCACGGCCTCGATGAAGCGCGCCGCCGCCGCGTCAAGGCTTTGCTGGACCGCTTCTGCGGCGCCCCCGGCAAAACCCTCCTGATGGTCACCCACTACCCCGAAGAATACCCCGCCTGCATCGACCACAGCCTCACCCTCTAGCCCCCGGCAGACCGCCTGTCGCCCGGTTTGCCTTTGGGGTGCAAAAAGGGCATTTCTGCACCCCACAAGCTGTTTTTTCGTTCTTTGTGTCCTTTCCGGATTTAGGTTGACTCCGGATGGAGTCTATCCCTGATAGAAGT
>CAMVGM010000022.1 GCA_947167015.1 uncultured Bacteroidales bacterium | reverse complement strand
GTTACCTGACCCGCCGTCTGGTGGACGTGTCCCACGACGTGATCATCACCGAGGAAGACTGCGGCACGCTGCGCGGCCTGATCGCCACCGCGATCAAGAACAAGGACGAGGTCGTCGAGTCCCTCGGCGAGCGCATCCTCGGCCGCACCTCCGTGCACGACATCTTCAACCCGCTGACCGGCGAGCTCATCATCAAGGCCGGTGAAGAGATCCGCGAAAAAGAGGCCGACCTGATCGACTCCCTGCCCATCGAGCAGGTGGAGATCCGTTCGGTGCTCACCTGCGAGAGCCGCAAGGGCGTCTGCGCCAAGTGCTACGGACGCAACCTCGCGACCAGCCGCATGGTCGAGAAGGGCGAAGTGGTCGGCGTCATCGCCGCCCAGTCCATCGGTGAGCCGGGTACCCAGCTGACCCTGCGTACCTTCCACGTCGGTGGTACCGCCTCCTCCTCCGCAGCCGACTCCTCCATCGAGTCCAAGTACGACGGTATCCTCAAGTTCGAGGAACTCCGCACCATCGACCGCGTCACGGACGACGGCGAGGTCCAGTCCGTCGTCGTGAGCCGCATGACCGAGCTCCGCATCATGGACGAGAACACCGGCATCACCTTCTCCCAGTACGACGTGCCTTACGGCGCCGTGCTGTACAAGAAGGACGGTGACAAGGTGGTCAAGGGCGACCTGATCTGCGACTGGGATGCGTACAACGCCACCACCATCGTCGAGACGGCCGGTACGGTCCGCTTCGAGAACATGATCGAAGGCGCTACCTTCCAGAAGGACGCCGCGGACGAGTTCTCCGTCAGCACCGACAAGGTCATCATCGAGTCCAAGGACAAGACCAAGAGCCCCGCGCTGCACATCGTCGGTCCCAACGGCGAGAGCCTCAAGGTGTTCAACCTGCCGGTCGGCGCCCACGTGATGTCCGAGAACGGCAGCACCGTCAAGGTCGGCGACGTGATCATGAAGATCCCGCGTGCGGTCGGCAAGGCCAGCGATATCACCGGCGGTCTGCCGCGTGTCACCGAGCTCTTCGAGGCCCGCAACCCGTCCAACCCCGCCATCCTCTCCGAGATCAACGGCGAGGTCGTGATGGGCAAGATCAAGCGAGGCAACCGCGAGATTTCGGTCCGCAACAAGTCCGGCGTCGAGAAGCACTATCTCGTGCCCCTGACCAAGCAGATCCTCGTCCAGGAGAACGACTACGTCAAGGCGGGTACCCCGCTTTCCGACGGCGGCGTTTCCCCGAGCGACATCCTGTCCATCCTCGGACCGGTCAAGGCGCAGGAGTACATCGTCAACGAAGTGCAGGCCGTGTACCGCCTCCAGGGCGTGAAGATCAACGACAAGCATTTCGAGATCATCGTCCGTCAGATGATGCGCAAGGTGGAGATCACCTATCCTGGCGACACCGAATTCCTCACCGAGGAGATGGTGGACAAGTGGCGCTTCATGGACGTCAACGACAAGATCTACGGCAAGTTCAAGGTGCTGAACCCCGGCGGTTCGCAGAAATACGAGGAAGGCGACATCATCGGCGCCCGTGAGATGCGCAGCGAGAACGCCTCGCTGGAGCGTCAGGGCCTCGAGATGATGTCCGCCCGTCCGACGCAGCCGGCCACGGCCCGCCTGATCCTCCAGGGTATCACCCGCGCGGCCCTCAAGACCGACAGCTTCATCTCCGCCGCCTCCTTCCAGGAGACCACCAAGGTGCTCAGCGAAGCCGCCATCCGCGGCCGCGTCGATTACCTCGAGGGCCTCAAGGAGAACGTCATCTGCGGACACCTGATCCCTGCCGGTACGGGTCTGAAGAACTACCAGGACATCATCGTCGGCCGCAAGGACGAGATGACCCAGGAACTGAACGACCTGTAGCCTTCAAGACAGGCCCTGATTTCGGCCTTTACCAGTGCGACCCCCCACGGCAGCGTGAGGGGTCGCATCATTTTTACGGGAAATCGGTCCCGGGAGCTTCTAACGGCTGCCGGCCGCGCAGCGGGCGAGGTAGAAGTCGCGCACATCCCGCCAGCGGTAGTAGGGGAAGTTGTCCGTCGCGATCGGCAGCGTGGCCTCGAATCCGTTGAGCAGGCATTTGACCAGGATGTCCTCGCCGGCTTTCCGGCCGCGGTAGAAGACCAGCTGGATGTTCGCCGCCTTGCAGGTCTCCCAGTTCTGGTAGCAGTCTTTCACGGCATAGGGGTCCTCCGGGTCACAGTCCGCCCCGTTGATGCCCATCAGGACGGTCAGCGGGCCGATGCAGCTGTCGTGGCCGAAACGCAGGTCCGCCACCTTGCCGCCGCTGCCGTCGATGGCGGCATCGGCCTTCCGGATGATGTCTTCCAGGATGGGAATCATCTCATACTGCTTCGAAAACACCCAGGAGTAGGATCCCAGGTTGGAGGCTTCCCAGCGGTCCACGATCTCCTGGTCGGTGATGATGCCGTCCATCATTCCCTCGTGGCCGATGTTCGGCAGGGAGGTATAGAGGTTGATCAGGTTGCCGGCGATGCGGGCGGGGTTGCCCGGAAGGCCCTCCGTCCCGGTGAATACGCGCCGGAGGATCTCGTCTCGCAGGGAATCGTCGCTCATGAAACGGTCGCGGTGCTGCTCGTAACGCGGCGTGGCCTTCGGGAAATCGCGTTTCCGCGGGTTCTGGTCGTCATCGGGCACCACGCCGTCCAGCGTGAAGCGGGAAGACTGTTCGCGGATCTCGAGTTTCGGATTGCACTGCACGAGTTCCTGGCAGAAAGCGGACATGCTGAGGACGCAGCGCCCCGAAAGCGAAGAAATCGCAAGGATGTTTCCACCCTTGCGAAATACTTCCGGGAAACGCCCGTACATCGTCCGGGCGATGCGCTGGTGCTGGTCCCAGCCCAGCTGGGTCAGTTCACTGATCCCGGTCATCAATTCATCCTTCGCGGCGAGGAAGCGTTCATAGAAGGCTTCTCCCTGTGCCGTCAGCAAGTGCCTGTCGTGCGCCACGGCCAATAGGGTATCCAGTTGCTTGTAGAGCGTATCGTTCCAGTAGTAACGGGAACCGTGCCGGGCGTAATGGCTGATATAGAAGGGTTTGTATCCCCGCGGCGCGCGCGTCAGTTCCGTTGTCGGGAACAGGTAGGGATAGTCGTTTCCGTATGCCTTGAGCGGGTCGTCGCGGAGCTGCTCGAGGGGCGGTACGCCTTGCGACCAGGCCGTCAGGGCCGTCAGCAACAGGCAGGCGATGAGGATGAATCTGCGCATCGATATGGTTAAGGACTGGTTGGTCAGCGTTCGAAGAGCGGCGTGGAGAGGTAACGCTCGCCGGTATCCGGCAGCAGGGCCACGATGAGCTTGTCTTTGTTTTCCGCTTTCCGGGCGAGGGCGTATGCGGCGCTGAAAGCCGCACCAGAAGAGATGCCCACCAGCAGACCGAGGCGGTCAGCGAGCAGGCGGGCGCCCGCGAAAGCGTCGTCGTCGGTGACCGTCTGCACCCTGTCCACATATTCCTGCAGGAGGGTCTGCGGCACGAATCCCGCGCCGATGCCCTGGATCTTGTGCTTGCCGGGCACGCCGGTGGTGATGACGGCGGAACTGGCTGGCTCCACGCCCACGATCTCCACCTCCGGCTTGTGGGCCTTCAGGGCGCGTCCGGAGCCGCTGAGCGTACCGCCGGTGCCGATGCCGGCCACGAAGATGTCCACCGCGCCTTCGGTGTCGCGCCAGATTTCCTCGCCCGTGGTGCGGGTGTGGGCGGCCGGGTTCGCGGGGTTGGTGAACTGCCCCAGGATCACGGCGCCGGGCGTGTTCGCGCGGATTTCTTCCGCCTTGGCGATGGCGCCCTTCATCCCTTCCGCGCCGGGCGTGAGCACGATCTGCGCGCCGAAGGCCTTGAGCAGGTTGCGGCGCTCGACGCTCATCGTGTCGGGCATCGTAAGGAGGGTCTGGTAGCCCTTGGAACGGGCCACCCAGGCCAGGCCGATGCCGGTATTGCCGCTGGTGGGTTCTATGATGGTGGCGCCGGGCTTCAGGATGCCTTGCTGCTCGGCGTCTTCGATCATCGCAAGGGCGATGCGGTCCTTGACGCTGCCGCCGGGATTGAAAAGTTCGAGTTTGAGCGCGATGCGCGCGACCTGGCCTTCCAGGCCGGAGACCTCCAGGAGCGGGGTGTTCCCGATGAGGTCGGTTAACTTCCGGTAATACATAACGATGTAAAGATAATCATTTTTTCTCTAAGCCGCGAAGGCCTGTTCCAGGTCGGCGAGGATGTCGTCGATGTGCTCCACACCGATGGAAAGGCGGATGGTCGTGGGCGTAATGTGCTGTTCGGCCAGCTCTTCCGGGCTCAGCTGGGAGTGCGTGGTGGTGTACGGGTGGATGACCAGGCTCTTGACGTCGGCCACGTTGGCCAGCAGCGAGAAGATCTTCAGCGAGTCGATGAACTTCCATGCGTCTTCCTGCGTGCCCTTGATCTCGAAGGTGAAGATGGAGCCCGCCCCGTCCGGGAAGTAACGCCGGTACAGCGCGTGGTCGGGGTGGTCCGGCCGGGCCGGATGGTTGACCTTCGCCACCTTGGGGTGCCTGGAGAGGTATTCCACGACCTTGAGGGCGTTCTGCGTGTGGCGTTCGATGCGCAGCGGCAAGGATTCCACGCCCTGGAGGAGGATCCACGCGTTGAAGGGGCTGATGGCCGCGCCCGTGTCACGCAGGATGACGGCGCGGATGCGGGTCACGAAGGCGGCGGGACCGGCCACGTCGGCGAAGACGGCGCCGTGGTAGCTGGGATCGGGTTTCGCGAGCGTGGGGTACTTGTCGGCGTTCGCCTTCCAGTCGAACTTGCCGCCGTCCACGATCACGCCGCCCAGCGAGCTGCCGTGTCCGCCGATGAACTTGGTCGCGGAATGGACCACGATGTCGGCGCCGTGCTCCAGCGGCCGGATGACGATGGGCGCGAAGGTATTGTCCACGATGAACACGATGTGGTGCCGGTGGGCGACCGCCGCGATGCCTTCGAAGTCGGCCACGTCGGAGTTGGGGTTGCCGAAGGTCTCGGCGTAGATGACCTTGGTGTTGGGCCGGATGGCGGCTTCGAGCGCCTGCAAGTCGTTGACGTTCAGGATGGTGTTCTCGATGCCCTGCGTGGTGAGGGTGTGGGTGATGAGGTTGTAGCTGCCGCCGTAGAGGTTGTCGGCCGCGATGATGTGGTCGCCTTGCTGCAGGACGTTCTGGAGGGCGTAGGTGATGGCCGCGGCGCCGGAAGCGACGGCGAGGCCTGCCACGCCGCCTTCCAGCGCGGCTACGCGCTCTTCGAAGACGGCCTGGGTGGAGTTGGTCAGGCGGCCGTAGATGTTGCCGGGGTCGCGCAGGCCGAAGCGGTCAGCGGCGTGCTGGCTGTTGCGGAAGACGTAGGATGTCGTCTGGTAGATGGGGACGGCGCGGGCGTCAGATGCCGGGTCCGGGGTTTCCTGACCGACGTGCAGGGCCAGGGTTTCTACGTGATAGTTCTGCTTGCTCATATCCTTTGTATTTTAATTTGTATCTTTTGTGTGCTGCACCGGCAAGCTGCCCGCTGAAGAGCAGAAAAGCGTCCTCGCTTCGCTGCGGAAATGCTCTTCCGCGGGCACTTGCCGCTTGCAGCAATAACATGTCAATTGAACCGAAGTCCATGGCAAAGGTCGGAGCAATAGAGATAATTTCCAAAGACTTGCAAAAGTTTGGATAATTATACTATATTTACGCAGTAATTTATCCGATTTATCCAAAACAACCGGAATAATCGGGACAGAACAGAATAAAAACCTTTTGCACCATGAGCGGACTTGACGCAACCGACATCGCCATCCTGCGCATCCTGCAGGCAGACGCCTCGCTGACCAACAAACAGGTAGCCGCGCGCGTACACCTGTCACCCACGCCCGTGTACGAGCGCATCAAGCGCCTGCAGGACCAGGGCTACATCAAAGGATACGTAGCCGTGCTGGATGCGGAGAAGCTGGACTGCTCCTTCATCGCCTTCTGCTACATCAAGATGAAACAGCACACCTTCGAGAACGCCCGGCGCCTGATGGACGCCGTGCAGACGATGGACGAAGTCGGGGAATGTTACAATATATCAGGCGATTACGACTTCCTGCTGAAAGTCTATGTGTCCAGCATGAAGGAGTACCAGCAGTTCGTGCTGCGCATCTTGGGCGAACTCGACTGCATCGGCGGCCTGAACAGTTCCTTCGTGATGGGCGAGGTCAAGAACACCCACGCCGTCCCGGTGCGCTAGCATCAACGCAAGTTCCCGCAGCGCCGGTTGAAGGTCTCCAAGAAATATCTGACGTCTTCGTTCTCCAGGATGACGTTCCGGAAATACGGCAGGCATTCCGCCAGGCTCTCCACGGTCTGTCCCACGAAAAAGTCCTCCTCCAGCGCCTGCTTGCGGGTGCCGCCGCCGCTGTTGCTTGCCGCCCAGCCCTGGCTGCCCTCATCAAAGAAACAATAGGGCTTCTCTTCTTCGTCGAAGCGGAATTCCAGACTGGTGCCGGAATGGTATTCCCTCCCGGGCACTGCGCCCACAAAGATGTCCGCCTGGCGGAAACGGAGGCCGTTTTCCTGCGCGAAACGCTCGCCGAAGCTACCATACCAGCCCCGGACGAGCACATTCCGTTCCTGCAGCAGCGCTTTCAGCGCCGGCGTCACGCCGATGGACTTGAGGGTATAAGGAAGGACGAGATACTTCAGCCCGCGGAAGGCATCCAGGAAACCGGGACCCACTTCGGTGATCCCCTTCTCGAACTCCAGGCCGTCGTATTCTTCCGCCCAGGAACGGCCCTTGCCCGCATCATACGATACGTCCAGGTCCTCTTCGCAGACCTTTCCCTCGCCGCACACTTTCAAAGGGCGGCCAAAGGTATAGAAGAACGAGATGTCCTCGTTATGCAGGGAATAGCTCATGACGGTCAGATGCCGGCGCCGTCGGTGAACAGCGGCTGCTCGACTGCACGGGTCTGGAGGATGCGCGAGCGGGGCGGGACGTCGTGGGTAAGCCAGACGTTGCCGCCGATCACGGTGTCGTGGCCGATGGTCACGCGCCCGAGGATGGTCGTATTCGCATAGACGGTCACGTTGTCCTCCAGCACCGGATGGCGCGGAACGTCCAGCGGACGGCCGTCGGGGTCGTATTTGAAGTTCTTGGCGCCGAGGGTCACGCCTTGGTAAAGCATCACGTGGTTCCCGATGACGGTCGTGGCGCCCACGACGATGCCGGTGCCGTGGTCGATGGCGAAATATTCGCCGATCTTCGCGCCCGGATGGATGTCGATGCCGGTGGCGGAGTGCGCCATCTCCGTCAGGATGCGCGGCGCTACGGGCACGCCGAGCCGCAGCAGTTCATGCGCGGTGCGGTAATGGAGCATCACCTTGATGCCTGGGTAGCAGAGCACGATTTCCGTGCGGTCCTCCACGGCGGGGTCGTTGTCCGCGATGGCTTCCACGTCGGTGTGCAGCAGGCGGGCGACCTCCGGGATGCGCTCCAGAAAGGCCTCGGCGCACCCTTCGTCCGCGATCTTGCGGACGACGCCGCGGATGCGCAGCAGGTCCAGCGCGCGGTCCTCCTGCCCCAGATACTCGGGGAAGACGGTACGCCGCATCAGCGCGATCAGTTCCTTCAGCAGTTCTTCCATATGCCAAAGGTAAGAAAAAAAACACTATCTTTACCGGGTAAGTAGTTATTGCCGGATGAAGCCGTTTCCTTCGATCGAAATCGTTCCGCCCCTGAAAGGCATCACCAAATCCGAACTCCTGGGCAGCATACGCCCGCTGATGGAGTTCGGGCCGCGCTATATCAACGTCACCTGCCACCGCGACGAATACGAGTTCCGCCCCGAGGCGGACGGCAGTTTCTCGCGCCACCTGCTGCGCAAGCGCATCAGCCAGCCGGCCGTGTGCGCCGCCGTCCAGGCCGCCTTCCCCGACGTGGAAGTGGTGCCGCACCTGATCTGCGGAGGCGCCAGCGCCGACCTCATCGAATCTCAGCTGCAGGACTTCAAGTTCATGGGCATACGCAACATCCTGGTGCTGCGGGGCGACGCCCTCCCGGGCGAAAAACGCTTCACGCCCGAGCCGGACGGCTATGCGCACGCCGACGAACTGGTCGCCGCCATCCGGCGTTTCGAAGCCGCGAACGGCGGGCAGCGCCTGTTCACGCTGGGCGTAGGCGGCTACCCGGAGAAGCATTTCGAGTCTCCCAACCCCGAGACCGACATCCAATACCTCAAGCGGAAGGTCGATGCCGGCGCCGACCAGATCATCACCCAGGTGTTCTTCGACAACGCCGCCTTCTACGACTTCGTAGCCCGCTGCCGCGCGGCCGGCATCACCGTGCCCATCGTCCCCGGCATCAAGCCGCTCTCGTCGGCCCGCCAGGTGGACCTGCTGCCCGAGAGTTTCTCCATCGACATCCCGGTGGAACTGACCGCCGAACTCGCCGCCCTCCCGGACGCCGCCTACGAGATCGGCACGGAGTGGTGCAAGGCGCAGTGCCGCGACCTGCTCGCGCACGGCGTGGAAGAAATCCATTTCTACACGATGGGACGCAGCGACAACGTCATCAGCGTCCTGAAGGACTGCTTCTGATGAACGGACTCCGGCAAGCGTTTTCCGAACGGATCCTGATCCTGGACGGGGCGATGGGCACGATGCTCCAGCGCCACGGCCTGTCCGGCGACAACGAAACCTTCAACCTCAGCCATCCGGACGTCGTCCGGAGCATCCACGGCGAATACGTCGCCGCCGGGGCGGACATCCTGTCCACCAACACGTTCGGCGCCAACGCCATCGCCCAGGCCGATTACGGGCTCTCCGCACAGGCGCGGGAGTTCGCCCGGGCAGGCGCCGCCCTGGCCCGACAGGCCGCCGACGCCGCCCCCCGGAAGGTCTGGGTGGCCGGATCGCTCGGCCCCACCGGTAAATCCCTCTCCCTGCCGCAGGACCTCTCCAACCCCGCCTGGCGCGCCTGCTCCTTCGACGAGATGGCGCAGGCTTATGCCGAACAGGTCCGCGGCCTGGTGGAGGGCGGCGCGGATGTGCTGCTGCTGGAGACCTGCTTCGACGCCCTCAACGCCAAGGCGGCCCTCTATGCCATCAGCGGCATCCCGGAGGCCGCCGCCCTGCCCCTGATCATCTCCGTTTCCGTCGGAGACCGCAGCGGACGGACCCTGACCGGGCAGACGCTGGAGGCCTTCTTCCGTTCCGTCCGGCACGCCCGGCCGCTCTGCTTCGGGCTCAACTGTTCGCTCGGCGCCGCCGACCTCGCCCCGCTCGTCGCCGACGTGGCATCCTGGGCGGACTGCGCCGTGAGCTGCTACCCCAACGCCGGCCTGCCCAACGAGATGGGCGCCTACGACGAGACACCCGCCCAGACGGCCGCCGCCCTGCGGAAAATGGCCCGGGACGGCCAGGTGAACCTCGTCGGCGGCTGCTGCGGCACCACCCCGGAGCACATCCGCGCCATCGCGGACGCCGTGCGCGGCTTGCCGCCGAGGGTCCTTCCCGCCGCGGATCCCCGGCCCTTCGTGAGCGGCCTGGAGTCCGTCTGCCTGGACGTGGCGCAGAGCCGCTTCACCAATATCGGCGAGCGCACCAACGTGGCCGGCTCGCGGAAGTTCGCCAAGCTCATCGCCGCGGGCGACTATGACACCGCCCTGCAGGTGGCCGCCGGGCAGATCGAAGGCGGCGCCTCCGTCATCGACGTCAATATGGACGATGCGATGCTGGACGCCACCGCCGAGATGCAGAAATTCCTCCGCCATGTCGCGGGCGACCCCGCCGTAGCCCGGGCGGCGCTGATGATCGACTCCTCGCACTGGGAGACGCTGCTCGCCGGGCTCAAGAACGCCCAGGGCCGCTGCATCGTAAATTCCATCTCGCTCAAGGAGGGCGAGGAGCTTTTCCTGCAGAAAGCCCGCGAAATCCACCGCCTGGGCGCCTCCGTGGTCGTGATGGCCTTTGACGAACAGGGACAGGCCACTAGCTATGAGCGGAAAACCGGAATCTGCGCCCGCGCCTTCCGGTTGCTCACGGAACAGGCCGGCTACCGGCCGCAGGAGATCATTTTCGACGTCAACGTCTTGTCCGTGGGCACCGGGATCCCCGAGCACGCCCGCTACGCGGTGGACTTCATCGAAGCCGTCCGCTGGATCAAGGCGAATCTCCCGGGGGCGCTGTGCTCCGGCGGCATTTCCAACCTCTCCTTCGCTTTCCGGGGCAACAACGCCGTCCGGGAGGCGATGCATTCCGTCTTCCTCTACCACGCCGTCGCCGCCGGGCTGGACATGGGCATCGTGAATCCGGGCATGCTGCTCCCCTACGACGCCATCGAGCCGGCGCTGCTGCGCGCCGTCGAGGACGTGATCCTGGACAAGGACCCGGACGCGACCGAGCGCCTGATCGCGATGGCGCAGGAAATGGCCGCCGCCTCCTCGCGGGCGGACGGAATTTCCGCTCCGCCCTCCACGACGCCCTCGCACGAAAGCCCACTGTCGGTTTCCGAACGGCTCGTCAAGGCGCTCGTTTCCGGGGGATCCCCGACCCTGCAGCAGGATCTGATGGATGCCCTGCAGGAGAAAGGCCGGGCGGTGGACGTCATCGAAGGCCCCCTGATGGAAGGGATGGCCAAGGTCGGGGAGCTGTTTGCGGAAGGCAAGATGTTCCTCCCGCAGGTCGTCAAGTCCGCCAAGGTGATGCGCGACGCCGTCGGGATCCTGCAGCCCTATATGGAAACGGCCGGCGAGGCCTCCGGCAAGCCGCGCATCCTGCTCGCCACCGTACAGGGCGACGTACACGACATCGGCAAGAACATCCTCGGCATCGTGCTGCGCTGCAACGGTTTCGAGGTCACCGACCTCGGCGTGATGGTGCCGCGCGAGACCATCCTCGCCCGCGCGGAAGAGATCCGGGCGGATATCATCGGCGTGAGCGGGCTGATCACCCCCTCGCTGCACCAGATGGAAGAGCTCTGTCGGGAAATGGCCGCCCGGGGCCTCTCGACGCCGCTGCTGATCGGCGGGGCCACCACCTCCGCCCTGCACACCGCCGTGAAACTCGCACCCCTGTACGGGCACGTCTTCTATGCGCCCGACGCCTCTGCCAGCGCCGTGCTCGCCGGGCGGCTGATGTCCGACCGCGCCGACACCGAGGAGGAGGAGCACAGCAAGCAAGAACAGTTGCGGGCGTTGTACGCACGCAATGGCCAATCCACGGGGGAAACCTCCCCCACAACTTCCTCCGGCCCGGCCGGGAATCTCCACCCCTTCTCCCCGGATAGTTACCTCCGCGGGGCATTCTTCGAGAACATCCCCTGCCGGGAACTGAGTGTGGCCGAAGTACTGCCGTATTTCGACTGGAAGCTGTTCTATGCGATCTGGGGCGTAAAGAACGGGGATGATTCTACCGTACAGCTGAGCGCCGACGCCATCGGACGGCTGGAAGCGATCAAGCGCGACAGCCTCTGCCGCATCCGCATCGCCGCCCGCTTCGACGCCTGCCACGCCGAGGACGACGTCATCGTGGCTGCCGGCGGCGCCTGGCGCCTGCCGATGCTGCGCCAGGAAGGCGCCGGGGGCCGTTCGCTGGCGGATTTCGTGGCGCCGCAGGAGTATGGTTCCGACTCCCCCGCGGGCATGTTTGCCATTTCGGTACATTCTGCCCATTCGGCTGACTGCCAGTGCCCTGCGTGCCAGATGGAGTACGAACCGATGCTGGACCGCTCGCTGCGCCTCACGCTGGCGGAAGCCGCCTCCGGCTGGCTCGACGCCGAACTGCAGAAACAGCTGCCGAAAGGCTCCCCGGTCAAGATCGTCAAGCCTGCGGCGGGCTACGCCTCCTGCCCGGACCACAGCCTCAAGCGAGACATCCTCGCCCTGCTGCCCGGCGCAAGGGAGCTGGACATCCGCCTGACGGAATCCTGCGCCATGATACCCGACGCCAGCATCTGCGGACTTGTCTTCGCGCACCCCGCCGCCTCCTATCCGGAAATCCGCCGCCTCCCGGCAGAAACCGTCGACGCCTACGCCGCCCTCCGGGGTTTCAGCCCCGAAGAAGCACGCCTGTTCCTCGGCCACCTGCGCTAGGCCTCGACCCAGAGGAAAATCTTGTCGCCGCGGTGGAGTTTGCCGCCCGGGCATTCTTCGACGGGAACGCGCACCGAACAGCGGCTGCCTTTCGGCGCCAGTTCCACCGGATCGAACTCCAGGCGGATGTCGTCGGCGTCGAACTCCACCACGCCCGTGGTGGCGCCGATGGCCATCAGCCGGGAGCCGCGCCGCAGGTCGGTGGTTTCCACGGAGATCTCCGCCACCCCGATCCGGTCGAACCAGTTGGTCACCTTGCCCAGGTAAACCTTGCGCCGGGTGGCCTGGGTGCCATATACGGCGCTCCATTCCCCGAGACGCGCGCCCTGGTAATAGCCGTCCCAGAAGCCCCGGTTGAACACCTCGGCGAGTTCGGCCTTCAGGCCCGCCGCCAGTTCCGGGGTAAAGGTCCCGTCACACACGGCGTCGGCCGCCCGCCGGTAGCAGGAGGCGCAGCGCTTGACATACTCTGCGGAACGGGCGCGGCCCTCGATCTTGAACACGCGCACGCCGCTGTCGACGATGCGGTCCAGGAATTCGATGGTGCATAGGTCCTTCGGGGACATGATATACTCGTTGTCGATGAGCAGTTCGTTGCCCGTCTCGCGGTCGCGGACGTCATAGCTGCGCCGGCAGATCTGGAAGCATTCGCCCCGGTTCGCGGACGCGCCGGCGGCGTGGAGAGACAGGTAGCACTTGCCGCTCACAGCCATGCAGAGGGCCCCGTGGGCGAACATTTCGATGCGGACGGGCTTGCCCGAGGGCCCGCAGATCCCCTCGCGCACGACCGTCTCGTGGATCTCCTTCACCTGGTCCAGCGTCAGTTCGCGCGCCAGCACGACCACGTCGGCAAACTGCGCATAGAAGCGCAGCGCCTCCACGTTGGAGATGGACAGCTGTGTGGAAATATGGACCTCCAGGCCGATCTGCCGGCAATACTGGATGGCGGCGATGTCCGACGCGATCACGGCGTCCACCCCCGCGGCCCGGGCGGCGTCCAGCGCCTCCCGCATATCCGCCAGGTCTCCCTGGAACAGGGTGATGTTCAGCGTCAGATAGCTCCGCACCCCCGCCTCGCGGCAGATGCGGACCACCTCCGGCAGGTCTTCCGGGAGGAAATTCGCCGCCGAGCGGCTGCGCATGTTCAGCCGTCCGATGCCGAAATAGACGGAGTCCGCCCCACCCTGGATGGCCGCATGCAGGCAGTCGAAACCGCCCGCCGGCGCCATGATTTCCAGCTCTTTCCGATTCATTTATTCCGCCCGTTCGGCCGCCTGGATCAGGGAGACGTTGAGCTGTTCGAGCAGCGAGAGCTTGACGCTGGCGTTGTTCGCGGCCGGATGGTACCACGGCTGTGCTTCGAAATAGGACTTCAGGTCCTTCGACTGGAAGGTATAGCCGTGCGCGGCCAGGATGGCGTTGCGCATCACGCGCAGCAGCGGCTTGTCGTAGCGGTGCAGCACACCGATGAGCAGGATGTCGCGGGTAAAGCCGAAGCGGCTCTGGTCACCGGCCCATTTCAGGGAAAAGGAAGAAACGGTCCGCTCGAACCAGGGCTGCCCGTCTTCCATCTTGACTTCGGTCAGCAGGAGACCCTCCTGGGTCGGGACGGCTTCCAGCAACCCGACGAACGGGCCCGCTTCGCCGAAATCGATCACGCCCGTGACCATCCCGTTGAACGTGACCGGCTTGACGGGAATGACCTTCCCCTTATACTCGAACCGGGCTTCTCCCAACACCGCGTCCGTGCCGCCTTCGGTCTTGTATTTCCCGCAGAGCAGCGCCATCCACTGCTTCACGTTCAGTTCCTGGGAGTCCCAGGTCTGCGTGGCCTGCATCACGTCCGTCAGGCGGTTCCGCTTGTCGTAGAAGCAGATCACGTCCAGCCCGTCCTGCCGGAGGCGGCGGGCGTATGCGGCATCATCAAACTTGTTCACCGCCCCGTTCGGGCCGTCCGACACGTCGAAAAGGTCCGTGCCTGCCGCCGCAGGGGTCAGCAGGAACTCGTGCTCCTCGCCTTCGGCCATCGCCGTCATCCGCACGGAGCCGTCCTCGTCCGGGTTCGCGTCGAACACCAGCGACCCGTCGTACCAGAGGCTACCCGCCGCCAGGTCGTCCATCGGACGCACGAGCGGCAGCACCTTGAGGACCTGATCGTTATCGCCGATGACTTCCAGATACTTGTTGTCCGGATAGCTGACATAATTGACGCGGCAGCCGAACTCGGCGCCGTATTTCGGATCATCGGCATTGCGGCTGGGCCGCAGCCTGTACACCCCCGGCGAACTGCCCCATTGCTCCAGGGTCAGTTCTTCTTCGCCGGATGCGTCTGCCATATAGATGATCGTCCCCATCCGGACCTCCCGGACGGTATAGAGCGTGGATCCGTCATAGAAACGGTCGCCTTCCCGGATGGCCTGCGCCTGCAGGAGAGAAAACGTGCCGAAAAGCAGGGAAATGATCAGATACAGGTATTTTCTCATCGTTTGAAGTGTTATTGGTCCATCGATACAAAGATACGGCTTTTCGGGCCGCGATTGCAAAAAATTGCTAATTTTGTAAACATGAGACGATTCCCCATTCTGATCTGCCTCCTGGCGCTGGCGGGATGCCGGCCCGGGGCGGTGCGTATCGACACGCCGCAGGGCACGCTGTGCCTCGAACCGATGACCGAGGACGCCATCCGCGTCCGGATGACGCCGGAAGGCGCACCCGAACTCGGAGAACTCATCTTCACCGAGAAGGCCCAAACGCCGAAATTCAAGGTGGAACGCAGCGGCGGCGACGTCACCGTCCGGACGGCCAAGATGGCTGCCGAATGGAACGCCGGGACGCAAACGCTCCGTTTCCTCGATGCCGACGGCAAGGAACTGCTGGTCGAGAAGGCGCACGGCGTCGTGCCGGCCGAGGTGCAGGGCGAACCCGCCTGGGCCGTCTGCGCGACCTTCGACTCCCCGGCAGGCGAACACCTTTACGGCACCGGACAGTTCCAGGACGGTTACCTGGACATCCGCGGCCTGACGCGGCGCCTGACGCAGGTGAATACGCAGATCGCCCTGCCGATGATCCTCTCCAGCCGCGGCTGGGGCCTGCTCTGGCACAACTACGGCCTGACGGACTTCAACCCGGCCGGGAACAGCATCACGCTGACCCAGCAGGAAGAGGCGGGCGGATCGGTCACGGTCAACGCCACAGGCACGGCGGGCAACCGCCGCGAGATGCGTTTCTTCCGCAACTTTTCCGGTGAGATCGAGCTCCCGGCCGACGGGGAATACGCCCTGCTGCTCGACGTGGGCCGCGAGATGGCCCGCCGGCAGTACCTGGCCGTGGACGGGGTGCCGGTCATCGACATCTCCAATACCTGGCTGCCTCCGACCGCCGCGGTGAAGACGAAACTCTCCGCCGGCAAGCATACGCTCGAGGTCCAGGGCACCTTCGGCGACGCGCCCGTCGTCTATTGGCGCAGCGTCACGGACGAAACCACGTTCTCCTCCCCCGTGGCCCCGGGGCTCGACTATACCGTCTTCGCGGGCGGTGCCGACGCGGTGATGCACAGCTTCCGCACGCTTGCCGGGCACGTCCCGGCGCTGCCGGACTGGATCTTCCGCTACATCCACTGCCGCGAGCGCTACGACACGCAGGACGAGCTGCTGACCGCCGCCCGGCGTTTCCACGCCGAGGGCGTCCCCGTCGGCACCATCGTGCAGGACTGGCAGTGGTGGGGCAAGTACGGCTGGAACGCGATGCATTTCGACGAAGGCAAGTATCCCGACCCCAAGGCGATGACGGATGAACTGCACGCGATGGACCAGCACCTGATGCTGTCCGTGTGGTCCAAGATCGGCCGCGACTCCGAACTGGGCAAGGAGGTCGAGGCGAACGGCTATTACATCGAGGGCACGGAATGGGTGGACTTCTTCCAGCCGGACGCCGCCGCCTTCTACTGGCAGAATTTCAGCAGCAAGCTGCTCCCCACGGGCATCGACGCCTGGTGGCAGGACGCCACCGAGCCGGAGAACGACGACCTGAAGGGCCGCCGCATCGGACCGGAAAAGATCCCGGGCGAATGGTACCGCAACGTCTATCCGCTGCACGTCATCCGCACCGTCTATGAGGGCCTGCGGCGCGACCAGCCCGACCGCCTGCCGGTCATCCTGACGCGCAGCGCCTATCCCGGCATCCAGCGCTATGGCGCCGTGACCTGGAGCGGCGACGTGGGCAACGACTGGGACGCCCTCCGCCGCCAGTTGGCGGGCGGTCTGGGCCAGATGGCCGCGGGCCTCCCCTGGTGGACCTACGACGCCGGCGGCTTCTTCCGCCCGCGCGAACAATATTCCGACCCGGAGTACCAGGAGCGGATGATCCGCTGGATCCAGGCCTCGGTGTACCTGCCTTTCATGCGGGTGCACGGCTACCAGAGCCGCACCGAGCCCTGGGAATACGCCCCCGAGACGGAGCGGCGCTTCAAGGCCGCCATCACCCAGCGCGAGGCCCTGCAGCCCTACATCCTGGCACAGGCCGGCAAGGTCTGGAAGGAAGACTACACGCTGATGCGTCCGCTCATCTTCGACTTCCCGCAGGATGAAGAGGCGTTGAAACAGGATTGCGAGTGGATGTTCGGCACGGACTACCTCGTCTGCCCCGTCACCGAAGGGGGCGTGTCATCTTGGAAAGTCTATCTGCCGGAGAACGCCGCCGGCTGGGAGGACATCCGCAGCGGGGCGCGCCTCGCGGGCGGCCGCTACGCCGAGGTCCCCGTGGACCTGGAGGCCATCCCGGTCTTCCGCAGGCTGAAATAGCGATACCCCGGCACTGAAAAGGGCCGGGATCGCTAGAGGTAATTGGCGTGCTTGACTTCGATGCCGGGGTTGATCTCCCGGATCCGGGCGACGATCTTGTCGGCGTTTTCCCGGGACGTACGGATATCCATGAAACCGGTACCGCAATCGTGGAGGAAGAGGGAACGGAACCGTCCCTTCTTGCTCTCTTTATAGGTGGCCGTCGTCAGCTGCGACAACTTGAGGGGATACTTCTTCTGGCGGCTGTCCGTCAGCGTATCCGCCTCATCGTCTATCTCGTAGGTGCACAGTTTGTACTCCCGGAAAAGGAATCCGAAATAAAAGAAGGACCAGCAGAACGGGAAGAGCCAGCTCAGATCCCATCTGTCCTGCCGGAACAAGAGGCCGCCCACGAACAATGCGCCCGATACGACAAAGATCACGGTCGTCCCCCATTTCACCGCCTTCGGGTTCCAGGTATTTGCATAAACGGTTTTCATAAGCTCTTTTCGGGCCCGGGCTATTCTTCTTCCGCTCCTTCCGCGAAAGGATCGAAGACCTTGTAGGTGGCGTCCCGCGTGATGCCGTCAAACATCACGATGCCGTCCTGGATGAAGGCGGAGATGATGTTGCGGAAGATATATCCGGCGTCGTTCGCCTCATAGTAGTAGCGGCCGTCGATCTGCTCGATGTTGATGATGCCGTTCCCGTCGTTGAACCCGTCGTCGCTCTCCGAGCGGAAATCCCAGTTCGCGTAGCCCTCGCCGTCGTACTCGTAGTCATCCCGCAACTGCTGGAGCATCCGGGGCGTGCAGTGCTCCTCCAGGAACGCGTCCTCGACATACATGCTGCTGTTGTACATTTCCGTGATGAAGTCCATGATGATCTTGTCTTCCTTCGCGGAATTCTTGTGGGCGGGGACCCTGTCGTAGTCCGTCAGGTCGAGGATGTTCCACGCACCGGCTTCCAGTTCCTTGCCTTCCGGCAGGGCCGCCTTGTAGGCGGAGATCGCATCGGCGCCGAGTTCCTCGCCGTTCAGTTCGGCTTCGACGTCTTCATAGACCTGCAGTTCGGTGTACCGCTCGACGACGCGGCTGCCCTGCAGGGTGACGATTTCCGTATAATATGAGGGCCCGCCGGCGGAACCGCTCTTGCAGAAATAGCCCTTGCCGTCCCGGATCTCCCGGGTGTAGGCCTTGAAGCGGTCCGACTCCACACCGATCAGCGTGGGGTAATCGTCGCCGAGGGTGAAGAAAGCCCCGTACTCCTCGGCCATGTCGCGCATCCACACCTCGTCGACGCCGTCGCCGTCGAGGTCCACATACTGCCACTTGCAAAGGGGCTTCCAGCCGTGGTCTTCTTCCGAGTCATCATACAGTTCCTGCATCGCGTTGAAATCCAGCTCCGAAATGATGTTCTGAGGCTGATCCGGCGCGGTCCGGTCGCCCTGCCCTTTGGGATTGCCACCACACGAGATGAGCATCAGCGCCAAGGCGGCGAAGAAGAATAATCTTTTCATATTCAAAAACATAAAAAAATCCAATCCGGGGCTAGCAGAACATGGCGAGCTCGAGGCTGTCCACATAAGGGGCGAGGGCCCTATTGAAGGTCTCATAGTCCGTGGAGTCACACAGTTTCTCCGTAGCGGGCAGGGTCAGGCCCACCAGGTTCGTCTGATTGCGGAAAGAGATCATGACCGGGACCTCCAGCGTCCGGGAAAGGCCCCGGATCATCAGGTCGCCGTGCTCCGGGATATCCAGGATCTTTTCCCGCTCCTCGAAAGGCGGCTGTTTCTCCCCGTCCACGAACACTTCCGGGTCCTCCAGGTCGGCATACAGGCGGCAGGCACCCTTGCAGATGGGATCCCATCCCGTACCCCAGGTCAATTGCCAGCGGGAATGCAGCCATCCCTCGTTTTTTTTAGCTCCAAGCAGCAACATGGTCAAGTATTTATTCGATGGTCCATTCTGCGCCGTCCTTGGTGTCCTTGACCCGGATGCCCAGGGCGGCGAGGGCGTCACGGATGTGGTCGGATGTGGTCCAGTCCTTGGCGGCCTTGGCGGCGGCGCGCTGCTCCAGGACCATCTGCATCAGGCCGTCGATCACCTTGCCGCTCGTTCCGGCGGAGGCTTCCTCGTCCTTGAGGCCGAGCACCCCGAAGACGATGTCGTCGAACAGCTGCACCAGGGTGTCCAGGTCGCCCTTCGAGAGCTTCAGCTGGCCCGCCTTGGCGGAGTTGATCAGCTTGACCGCCTCGGAAATGTGCGCCAGGGCCACCGGGGTGTTCATATCGTCGCAGAGGGCGTCGTAGATGCCGTCAAAGACGGCCTTGACCGCCGCATTGTCCGCAGGGCAGCTGTCGGGGGCCACGTTCACCGGTTCCTCGCCGTAAGGGTATTGCGGGGCCTTGCGTCCCGCCATCGCGTAGAGGTCGCGGGCGGCCTGCATCAGGCGTTTCAGGCCTTTCTCGGCGGCCTGCAGGGCCTCGTTGGAGAAGTCCAGCGTGCCGCGGTAGTGGGCCTGGAGGATGAAGAAACGCACCGTCATCGGGCTGTAGGCCTGGGTGAGCTTCGGGTGGTCGCCGCTGAACAGCTGGGGCAGGGTGATGAAGTTCCCCAGCGACTTGCCCATCTTCTGGCCGCCGATCGTAATCATGTTGTTGTGGACCCAGTAGTGTACGCCCTGGGTGCCGCGGGAGGCCTGGTTCTGCGCGATCTCGCACTCGTGGTGCGGGAACATCAGGTCCATGCCGCCGCCGTGGATGTCGAACTCGCGTCCGAGGTATTTCTCGCCCATCACCGAGCACTCGAGGTGCCAGCCCGGGAATCCCTCGCCCCAGGGGGACGGCCAGCGCATGATGTGCTCCGGCTCCGCCTTCTTCCAGAGGGCGAAGTCGTAGGGAGCGCGCTTGTCGCCCTGCCCGTCCAGGCTGCGGGTGCCTTCCAGGGTGTCGTTGAGGTTGCGCCCGGAGAGGATGCCGTAATGGTAGTCGCGGTTGTATTTCTCGACGTCGAAGTAGATGCTGCCGTTGCTTTCGTAGGCATAGCCGGCGGCGAGGATCTTCTTCACCGCCTCGATCTGCTCGATGACGTGGCCCGAGGCACGCGGCTCGATGGAGGGAGGCGCCACGTTCAGCAGACGCATCGCCTCGTGGTAACGGAGGGTGTAGGCCTGCACGACCTCCATCGGCTCCAGCTGCTCCAGCCGGGCCTTCTTCGCGATCTTGTCCTCGCCTTCGTCGGCATCGTGCTCCAGGTGCCCCACGTCCGTGATGTTGCGGACATAACGCACCCGGTAGCCCAGGTGGCGCAGGAACTTGCTGAGCACGTCGTAGGTCACGCCGGGACGGGCGTGGCCGAGGTGGGCGTCGCCGTAAACGGTCGGTCCGCAGACGTACATCCCCACGTGGCCGGGATGGATGGGCTTGAAGAGCTCCTTGCGGCGGGACAGGGTATTGGTGATGAAGAATTCTCGCATAGTCGATCTTGGATATATCTTGGCGAAGATACGAATTTTCTGCGTATATTAGCCTTATGAAATTCATTAGTTGGAACGTCAACGGCCTGCGCGCCGTGGCCGGCAAGGGCTTCGCCGACATCTTCGAGGGGCTCGACGCCGATTTCTTCTGCCTGCAGGAGACCAAGCTCTCGGCGGGGCAGCTGGACCTCGAATTCCTGGGGTACCAGTCTTATTGGAACTACGCCGAAAAGAAGGGCTACTCCGGCACCGCCATCTACGCCCGGCACACGCCGCTGTCCGTCAGTTACGGCATCGGGGTGGACGAGCACGACCACGAGGGACGGACCGTCACGCTGGAGATGCCGGATTTCTACCTCGTGAACGTCTATACGCCCAATTCGCAGGACGGCCTGAAGCGCCTGGACTACCGGATGCGGTGGGAGGACGCCTTCCGCGCCTACGTGTCCGGACTCGCCGCGAAGAAGGGTGTCGTGATCTGCGGGGACATGAATGTCGCCCACGAGGAGATCGACCTCAAGAATCCCGCCACGAACCACTTCAACGCCGGTTTCTCCGACGAGGAGCGCGCCAAGATGACGGAACTGCTCGCTGCCGGCTTCCGCGACAGCTGGCGTGACGCCCATCCGGGCGAGGCGAAGTATTCCTGGTGGTCTTACCGCATGGCCGCCCGCGAACGGAACGTGGGCTGGCGCATCGACTATTTCCTGGTCTCCGAAGGGCTGGCGCCGCGCATCGCCGGGACCGACATCCACAACGAGGTTTTCGGTTCGGACCACTGCCCGGTGGAGCTGGTGCTCGCCGACTGACCCGCTGCCGTATGCTGATCTGCCATTACGCTTCCCCGCTCGGCGACCTCACCCTGGCGGGAGAGGGCGACGCCCTTGCCGGACTGTGGTTCGACGGGCAGGTCCATTACGGATCCACCCTCCCGGAAGCCACCGGGGAAGGCTGGCTCCCTGTCTTCGACGATGCCTTCCGCTGGCTGGACAGTTATTTCGGCGGCTACGTGCCGGCGGCCTTACCGGGGCTCGACCTGCGGGGAACCGCCTTCCAGAAAAGGGTCTGGAAGGAACTGCTGACCATCCCTTACGGGGAGACGGTGAGCTACGGGGAACTGGCCCGCCGGCTGGGTTCCTCGGCCCGGGCCGTCGGCGGCGCCGTGGGGCGCAATCCCGTTTCGCTGATCGTTCCCTGCCACCGCGTCATCGGCGCCGACGGCCGTCTGACCGGCTATGGCGGCGGCCTGGAACGCAAAATCCGGCTCCTGGAGCTGGAGCAGGTGCCGGGCTGGGCCCGATAACAGGCAATATCGATGCGACCCCCGGCCTTGCGGTCAGGGGTCGCATCAGTTTCGGCCCTTTTCAGTGCCGGGGAAGCTTATTCTCCTTTCCGAAGTTCTTCGATCTGGGCGAGGAGGTCGTCCGTACCGTCCAGGATGTCCCGGCGGACTTTGAGGCCCACGAACAGGCCGATGGCCAGACCGACGCTGATGCCGCAAACCATCGGAATGACGACGTCTTTGTCCGACAGGCCCTGACGGAAGAAGAAGTCCCAGATCAGCAGGCCGACCCAGACGATCAGCATCGGGATGCCGATCTTCAGCCACTCCGCATGCATCTTCCGGAACTTGACCAGTTCTTCTCCGGCGGACACGAGATCCCGGTCCAGGCGGGGGAGGTGCGAGTTGGTGATGGCCGTCGCGACGATGCATACCAGCATGATCACGAAGGAGTAGATCAAAAAGGCGAGAGACATTCCCAAACCGTAGAAGGATCCCAGACTCAGGATGGCGGCCACGCCGGCGATATAAGGGATCCGTGACTTGAAGCGGATCCGGTCCAGCCGGCGGGAGCAGGCGTTCCGGAGGAGGTTCTCGTTGACGATTTTCTGATCGTTGAGCATTTCGCGCAGCTGCTGCATCTGCTGCTGCATTTCGAGGAGGGTGTTATCGTTCGTTTCCATGATTACTGCATTTTTTTGAGTTGTTCCTTGATCCGGACCAGACGGACGGAAACGTTCTTCGGACTGATGCCGACGATCTGGCCGATCTCCTCATAACTGAGGTTCTCCAGCCAGAGCAGGACGATGGCGCGGTCGAAGGGTCCCAGTTTGCCGATGCGGTTGCGCAGCAGGCCTATCTGGCGCGTATCGGCATCCTGGTCTTCGAACAGGTCTATGTCCATCGACAGCGGACTGGTCTGCGGCCCGCGCTTCTTCTTCCGGTCGGAAGAAATGCAGGTGTTCAGCGCCACCTTCCAGATCCAGGAGCCCTGCGCGCTGTCCCCCCGGAAGGTTCCGGAACCCCGCCAGAGGTTGATCAAGGTTTCCTGAAAGAGGTCGGCTACCTCGTCCGGATCGCCCGAGAACATATAGCAGACGGTGTAAATCGTCCCTTTATGCTCCCGGATCATCTTTTCGAATTCACGTTCTGTCATTGTCTGGTCTTCTTGTTTCTGCCCATTAGACGCAGGAACGGACGGAAAACTACAGAAAAAACAAAAAAATGCAGCCTGGCGGCTCAGCCCTTGCGGGATTTCAGCCAGGCGGCCATCGCCCGGACGGCGCCTCCGCGGTGCGAGACGGCGTTCTTCTCCTCCTCGGACACCTCGGCGAGCGTCCTGCCCGGATAGGCGTCCGGCAGGAACACCGGGTCGTAGCCGAAGCCGCCGTTTCCCCGCTTCTCGCGGGCGATGCTCCCCTCGCAGGTCCCCTCGAAGAAACGGGGTTCGCCGTCGGCGAGGATCAGCGTGACCACCGTGTGGAAACGCGCCCGCCGGTCATTTATCGGCTGTTTGTCCGAGGCAGTCGGAGCGCAGCGACCTGATATGGGGACAAGTTGCTCAAGTTCCTTGAGCAACTTGTCCATGTTCGCCTGATGGTCGTGTCCCGGCCCCGCATAGCGGGCCGAATAGATGCCGGGCGCACCGCCCAGGGCGTCCACCTCCAGGCCGGTGTCGTCGGCGAAGCAAGGCAGGCCGGTGCGTTCAAAAAGATATCGCGCCTTCTGCAGGGAGTTCTCCTGCAGGGTGGCTCCCGTCTCGGGAATCTCTTCGGTGATGCCCAGCGAAGCGGGCGAAACGATCTCATAGTCCGGGCCGAGGATCTCCGCGGCCTCGCGGATCTTGCCGGGATTGGCGCTTGCAAAGATGATTTTCATAACGGGGCAAAGATAGCACGAAAATGACTATATTTGTATCATATGTACAACGACAAACAAATCGACGAACTGGTAGGACGCCTCTTCGACGGCATCTCCTTCACCAGCGAGCCAGCCGGTCTGTACGACCCGCTCCGCTATATGATCCGGATCGGCGGAAAGCGCATCCGTCCGCGCCTCTGCCTGACCACCTATTCCTTCTTCAGCGAAAACTTCGACGAGGGCATCCTCGCCCCGGCTTCCGCGCTGGAAGTCTTCCATTCCTTCACCCTGATGCACGACGACATCATGGACCGTTCGCCCCTGCGCCGAGGGATGCCGACCGTGTGGAAGAAATGGAACGAGGACATCGCCATCCTTTCCGGCGACGTGATGCTGATCGACGCGTACCAGCGCATTGCCAAGGCCCCGCACGCCGTGCTGGACCGCGTACTGGCGCTGTTCTCACGCACCGCCGCCCAGGTCTGCGACGGGCAGCAGTACGACATGGAATTCGAGTCCGTGGAAGAAGTCCCGATGGCGGAATACAACAAGATGATCGGTCTCAAGACCGCCGTCCTGCTGGCTTGCTCCGCCGGGATGGGCGCCATCATCGGCGGCGCCTCCGACGCGGAGTGCGACGCGCTCTACCGATACGGCTACGAACTCGGCATGGCCTTCCAGGTCGCCGACGACTACCTCGACGCCTTCGGCGATGAGAAGGTGTTCGGCAAGCCCATCGGCGGAGACATCGTCAACGGCAAGAAGAGCTGGCTGACCGTCCGCACGATGGAGAAGACCCCCGACCGGGCCGCCTTCCTGGAAGCCTTCTCCAGCCCGGCGGACAGCCCGGAGGAAAAGGCCGCCAAGATCGCCGCCGTCAAGGACATCTACCTGCAGCTCGGCGTGGACGGCGACGCCAAGGAAGAGATCGTCCGCTTCACCCGCCGGGCGATGGACGCCGTCGCGGACGCCGGCCTGCGCCCCATCCAGACGGAGTCGCTGCGCCGTTTCGCCGAAAGGCTGGTCGGACGCGCGAAGTGATGGAAGGGGTCGCGACGGTCGTCAAGAACGCGGGAAGCCACTACCTGCTGAGCCCGCTGCCCGCGTGGGAACCGTTTCCCGCAGTGCTGCGCGGCAAGGTACGCCTCGAACGCAACGCCGCCACCAACCCCGTGGCCGTGGGCGACCGCGTCCGCTATGCGCTCGAAGGCGAAGCCACGGTGGAGCATCCCGCCCTCATCCAGGAGGTCCTCCCCCGCGACAACTACCTCATCCGCCGCTCCACCAACCTCTCCCGCCAGTCGCACGTGATCGCCGCCAACCTCGACCAGGCCGTGGTCGTGGTCAGCCTGTACTTCCCGGAAGTCAAACTCCCCTTCCTCGACCGCATCCTGGTGACCTGCGAGGTGTACAAGGTGCCCGTGCTGATCGTCCTCAACAAGGTGGACCTCTACCGCGAAGAAGCCCGGGAGCAGCTGGAATACCTCAAAGGCATCTACGAAGGCGCCGGATACGAGGTCCTGGAGACCTCCGCCCGCGACGGCGAGGGGGTAGAGGCCCTGCGGGAGCGCTGCCGCGGCCGCGTCAACCTCATCACGGGCGAGTCCGGCGTAGGCAAGTCCAGCCTCATCAAGGCGCTGGACCCCGCCCTCGACCCCAAGGTCGGCCGCATCTCCGACGTGCACCTCCAGGGCAAGCACACCACCTCCCTCTACGAGATGTACCGCCTGGCCAGCGGCGGCTTTATCATCGACACCCCCGGCCTGCGCGGTTTCGGCCTGGTGGACCTGGAAAAGGAAGAAATCTCCAAGTACTTCCCCGAAATGCTCGCCGTCACGGACCGCTGCCGCTTCGTCCCCTGCACCCACACCCACGAGCCCGGCTGCGCCGTCAAGGAAGCCGTGGATGCGGGCCGCATCAGCTCCGAACGCTACAATTCCTACCTCGGCATGCTCGAGGAGGACCGCAAATTCCGATGACTTCCCTCAGCCCTGCCCGGCTCAACCGGGAGATCCTCCGCCTGTCGGTCCCGAGCATCCTGGCCGGGATCACCGTGCCGCTGGTCGGCATGGTGGATACCGCCATCGCCGGGCACCTCGGCGGCGGGGCCGCGGCGCAGATCGGCGCCATCTCGGTGGGCTCGATGGTCCTGTCCCTGCTCTATTGGGTGTTCGGCTTCCTGCGCACCGGCACGGGCGGGCTCACGGCCCAGGCTTACGGCCGGCAGGACCCGGCGGAGGCGGGCCGCATCTTCCTGCGGGGAACGGGCCTGGCTTTGACCGCCGCGGCGGCCGCCCTGCTGCTGCAATGGCCTTTCTTCAAGGGCGTGATGCTGATCCCGGACGCCACGCCTGAAGTCCGGGAACTGGCGGAACGCTACTTCTTCATCCGTATCTGGGCCGCCCCGGCCACGATGACGCTGATGACCTTGCGGGGCTGGTTCGTGGGGATGCAGAACTCCGTCGATTCGATGTGGACGGACCTGATCATCAACGCCGTCAACATCGGGGCCAGCCTGCTGCTCGCCTTCGGCGTCGGCGCCTGGCCGGGCCTGGGCTTCGCCGGCATCCCGCTGGGCACCGTCATCGCCCAGTACTGCGGCCTCGCGTACGGCCTGTGGGTCTGCTGCCACAAGTACGGGCGGAGCGTCTTCTCCCACCTGCGGCGCGAGGATTTCCACGCCCTGCTGCACGACGGGTCGATGGGCAGTTTCTTCCGGATGAACCTCGACCTCTTCGCCCGCTCCCTCTTCTTCATCCTCATCTACATCGGCTTCACGATGATCTCCGCGGGCTACGGCGACCTGATGCTCGCCGCCGGCTCCATCCTGATGCAGCTGCTGATGTTCTTCAGCTACTTTACCGACGGCTTCGCCTATGCGGGCGAGGCGCTGTCCGGCCGTTTCATCGGCGCGCAGGACGCCCCGATGCTGCGCCGCAGCATACGGCAGGTATTCTCCTGGAGCGCCGGGATCGCCCTGCTCTTCATCGGCATCTACGCCGTGGCCGGGCTGCCCGCCGTGCGGCTGCTCACCTCCGACGCGGAGGTCGTGCAGGCTAGCCGCCAGTTCCTCCCCTGGCTGCTGCTGATGCCGCCGCTGGGCTGCTCCGCCTTCACCTGGGACGGCATCTATCTGGGCGCCACCGCGTCCAAGGGCCTCCGCGACTCGATGGGCGCCGCCGCCGTCGCCTTCTTCGCGGTCTGGTTTGCAGGAAAATGGCTGCTGCATCCCGAAGGAGCAGCAGCCATCCATCTTTTGTTCGCAGCTTATTATTCGCACCTCCTGCTGCGGACCGTCGTGCTGACGGCGCGCTACCGCAAGGACGTGCTGAGCGGCATCAGATGAAGATGTAGCGAAGGACGAACAGCACCGCCAGGATCCACATCGTAACGGAAATTTCCTTGGCCTTCCCGGTCAGGGCGTTCATCAGCACGTAGGCGATCACGCCGATCAGGATACCGTCGGAAATGCTGTAGGCCACCGGCATCAGGATGATGGTCAGGAAGGCCGGCAGCGCCTCGCGGTAGTTGGTCCAGTCAATCTTGGTGACAGGCTGCATCATCATCATACCCACGACGATGAGGGCCGGGGCGGTCGCGGCGCTCGGGATGCCCAGGAACACCGGGGCGAAGAGCAGCGCGACGGCGAAACAGACGGCGGTGGAGAAAGCCGTGAGGCCCGTGCGGCCGCCGGCGGCCACGCCGGAGGAACTCTCCACGTAGGTCGTGGTGGTGGAGGTACCGAGGCAGGAACCGCACATCGTACCGATGGCGTCGGCCATGAAGATGCGCTCGATCTTGTCCACGTTGCCCTTCTCGTCCACCATCCCGGCACGCTGGCACACGCCGATCACGGTGCCCATCGTGTCGAACATGTCGATGAACAGGAAGGTGAACACCACGGCCAGCATATCCCAGGACAGGATCTCGCCGAACTGGAACTGGCAGAAGATCGGGGCCACGCTCGGCGGCGTGGACATGAAGCCGGTGAACTGCGTCAGCGCGGCGCCCGTGGCCGGATCCTTGATCAGCAGGCCGAGCAGCGCCGTGGCGATGATACCGATGAGGATGCCGCCCTTGACGCCCAGTACCACGAGGGCGCCGGTGATCACGAGGCCGATGATGGCCAGCAGGCCGGAGCCGTGGCAGACGTCGCCGAGCACCACGAGGGTGGCGTCGGAATTGACGATCAAGCCGGCGTTCTGCATGCCGATGAAGGCGATGAACAGGCCGATGCCCGCGCCGATGGCGTTCTTCAGCGAAGCCGGGATGGCGCTCAGGATCCACGAGCGGACCTTCGTCAGGGTCAGGACCACGAAGATGAGACCCTCGATGAGGACCGCCGTGAGGGCGAACTGCCAGCTATGGCCCATCGTCAGGCAGACGGTATAGACGAAGAAGGCGTTCAGGCCCATGCCCGGGGCCAGGGCGAAAGGCTTCTTGGCGTAGAACGCCATCACCAGGGTGGCGATGATGGAGGCGAGGGCGGTCGCCGTGAAGACGGCCCCGTTGGGCATGCCGTCGAGTGCGCCGAAGATGCTGGGGTTGACGGCCAGGATGTAGGCCATCGTCAGGAAGGTGGTGATACCCGCCACGATCTCGGTCCGGACGCTGTGCTTCTGCGGGTCCAGACCGAAGGCTTTCTGCAGGAAATTAGCCATAGGTCAGCGACTTAGAAGATCCACTTGACGCCGAGGCAGGGACGGGCCCAGAAGCCCTTCGCAGTACCGAAATCATAGGAGAGTTCCAGCTCTCCGCCAATGTTGAAGTTGTCGATGCCCATATGCTGGCCGATGTTGTACCAGAGCTGCGGCTCGGAGATGAACACGGTGTGGGAAGTCTCCGGAAGGATGACGCCGGCGTGGTCGGTGAAGAGCATGTGGTCCTCCCACCAGAAATCGGCGAAACCGGAGAAGCGCAGGCCCTTTGCGCCGAAGAGGTCCTGGAGACCCCAGACGAAGGTGAACTGCAGCGGAGCCTTCTGGCCGGTATAGGTGATCTTCTTATAGAGTACCTTGAAGTTGAAGGTATTATTGAAATCCGCGCTGTGGAGGAAGTAGTCCAGACCCACGAGGAAGGCGCTGTTGATCTCGTACCCCTTGTACACGCCGCCGTTGTACTCCACGTGGAAACTCAGCGGGGCGAGGGCGCTGTCCTGCCAGAAGTTCAGGCAACGGGCAATCTCGAAGTAGGTGCCGCTCGGCGCATACACCTTGTTGTTATTGTCCCGCGTGTTGAAATCGTGGTCAATGAAGAAGAAGGTGTTGCCCCAGTTGTCATTGTAGAACCCTTCGAAGGTCGTCGTGACATGCTGGCGGTCCGGACCGAAGTCGTAGAAGATCTGGAGGTTAGTCTGCGCCTTCGCTCCTTGAGCGAAAAGCAGCGCGGCGGAAGTTACCGCCATCAAGAATACTTTTTTCATCTTATGGGTATATGTTGGATCGTCACACCTGGATGACCGAAGTCACCTCCACGCCTTCGGGCAGGACCTTCCGGCCTTCGAGTTCCTCGATCTCGATGATGAAGTTGATCAGCGTCTTTTTCGGGCCGAAGCGGCTCACCAGCCGCGCCGCAGCGGCCACCGTCCCGCCCGTGGCCAGGAGGTCGTCGTGGATGAGGACCACGTCGTCGGGCGTGATCGCGTCCTTGTGGATCTCGATCGTGTCGTGCCCGTACTCCTTGTCATAGGTTTCGGAGATCGTTTCGGCAGGCAGCTTGCCCGGCTTGCGGGCCATCACGAAGCCGGCGCCCAGGCGGACGGCCAGGGCGGGACCCATCACGAATCCGCGCGACTCCAGGCCCACGACCTTCGTGATCCCCTTGTCCTTATAAAGCTGATAAAGCGTTTCTTCGAGTTCCCGCAGGCAGGCGGCGTCCTTGAACATCGTGGTGACATCCCAGAAAAGGATGCCCTTGACCGGAAAATCCGGAACAGTCCGGAGACTGGCTTTCAGTTTTTCTATACTCATAGGTAACTAACGACATACGAAGATAACATTTTTCTGCGAGATATTCTTTACCTTTGTAATGATTATGCAAAAAAGAAGTGGAAAAGGCCGGCAGTCATCCAGAGGCAAGAAAAGGGCCGGCGGAAGCAGTAAAAAAGTATTCCCGATGCTGGTCGGGAAGGTACAGATGACCCGCGAGGGATTCATCTTCGTAATCGTGGAAGGCCAGGACGACGATGTCTTCGTCAAGGCCGCCAAGACGCGCCACGCCCTGAACGGCGACACCGTCCGGGTGGCCGTCACGCGTGAAAAGGGCCGGGACGAACGGCGCCGGGAAGGCGAGGTCGTGGAGATCCTCCAGCGCTCGGAACGCCCCTTCGTGGGCTATTACCATACCGTCGGCGCCCGCGCCTGGGTGCTGATGCAGAGCAAGTCGATGCCGTACGACATCCGGGTGGACGCCGAGGAGGCGGCCGCGATGGGTGCGCAGGAAGGGATGAAGGTCGCCGCGGTCGTGGACCGCTGGGAGCGCCGCGAGCCGGAGCCTTCCGGCCACCTGGTGGACGTGCTCGGCACCCCCGGGGAGAACGAGACCGAGATGCACGCCATCCTCGCCGAGTTCAACCTCCCCTACCGTTTCTCTTCCGAGGTGGAGAACGCCGCGGACGGCATCCCCGACGAGATCACGGACGCGGACCTGAAGGGCCGCAAGGATTTCCGGCAGACCTTCACCTTCACGATCGACCCGTCGGATGCGAAGGATTTCGACGACGCGCTGTCGTTCAAGCCGTTGCAGAACGGGAATTACGAAATCGGCGTGCACATCGCGGACGTTTCGTGGTACGTGAAGCCGGGCTCGGCCGTGGACAAGGAAGCGCGCGAGCGCGGCACCTCCGTCTATCTGGTGGACCGCACCGTGCCGATGCTGCCGGAGAAGTTGTGCAACAAGTTGTGTTCGCTGCGGCCGCACGAAGACAAGCTGACCTTCTCGGCCGTGTTCGAGATGACGCCGAAAGCCGAGATCAAGTCGCGATGGATCGGGCGCACCGTCATCGATTCCGACTACCGGCTCGACTACGAGCAGGCGCAGGCCATCATTGAGAGTGCCGCCGGGGACGACCCGCAATTGACCGAGGCGATCGTGACGCTGAACCGGCTGGCGGGCATCCTGAAGGAGAACGAGCGGAAGAACGGGGCGATTGATTTCGACCGGCCTGAGATGAAAGTCGAGGTAGACGAGAAGGGCAAGCCCGTGCGCGTCTACCAGAAGGTCTCGAAGGAGGCCAACTGGCTCATCGAAGAGTTCATGCTGCTGGCGAACCGTACGGTCGCGGAATTCGTGGCCACGGGCGGCCAGATGAACGGCGTGGCGCAGAAGAACGCCAAGACCTTCGTGTACCGTATCCACGGCGAGCCCAACGAGCTGAAACTCGAGAACTTCTACACCTTCGCCAAGGGCTTCGGCTACCGCATCCCGACCGATGCGCCCACCGGCGGCCGCGCGGCGGCGAAATCGCTGACCACCCTGCTGGACGCCGCCAAGGGCAAGCCGGAGTCGGCTGCGATGGAGAACCTCGCCCTGCGGGCGATGGCCAAGGCGTGCTACAGCACCGACAACATCGGCCACTACGGCCTGGCGTTCAAGTTCTACACGCACTTCACCTCGCCGATCCGGCGCTACCCGGACCTGATGGTCCACCGCATGCTCGCCCTCTACCTGGACGGCGCGGAGAGCCGCAAGAAAGACAAATTCGAGGAAGAGTGCCGCTACGCCTCCGAACGCGAACTCGTCGCGGCGGACGCCGAGCGCACCTCCATCAAGTACAAGCTGGTCGAGTTCATGATGGACAAGATCGGCCAGGAGTTCGACGGCCACGTGTCCGGCATCACCGAATGGGGTATGTACGTGGAGATCGAACCCACGAAGATCGAGGGAATGGTGTCGCTGCGCGACATCCGTTCCGACTTCTTCGAGTTCGACGAACCGCGTTACCGCCTCGTGGGCAAGCGCAGCCACAAGATCTTCCGCCTCGGCGACGCCGTCCGCATCCGTGTCCTCAACGCCAACCTCGAGCAGCGCATCCTGGATTACGAACTGATTGAAAACCCCCAGATAAAATAACGATTATGGCTAGTTCCAATTCATTTTTCGCCTTCCTGGCCGGCGCCGTCACGGGTGCCGCCCTGCTGCTCCTGGCCAATACGGACAAGGGCGTGGAGGTCGTCGAAGACCTCAAGGAAAAAGGCTCGGAAGCCCTCAACAACGGCCGGGCCGCCGTGCTGAAAGGGCTGGACAAACTCGAAGACGCCCTAAAGGAAAAACGGGCGGAGCAAGAAGCCGCGGCGCGCGCGGAAGAAGAGGAGGAGGCGGAGTAACATGGCTAAGGAGAATTCGCTGGGTATCCTGGCCAAGGAGACCCAGGACTACATCAACCTGGCCATCGACGAAGTCAAGCTCAAGACCACCCGCGGCCTTTCCACCGCCCTCGGGCAGATCCTTTCCTGGCTGATCATCATCTCCGTCCTCTCCCTGGTGCTCGGGCTGCTTTCCTTCGCCCTGCTCCAATGGCTCAACGGGCTCGTCGGTTCCCCCTGGGGAACCCTCATCGTCGCCGGAGTCTTCCTGCTGGTCCTCCTGGTCCTGTTCCTGAACCGGCAGAAACTGTTCCGCGACCTGTTCGTCAAGCTTTTCATTGATGTGTTCTACGATACCGACGACGAAGACGATGAGCAGTAAATTCGGAAAAATCAAGACGGCGGATGAGCTCGAGAAAGCCATCCTGTCCGTGAAGGCGCACCAAAGGGCGCTCGGAACGGGCATCAGCAAGGACGCCCGGCACCTGCTGGACTCCATGAAGCCCTCCAACATCATCAGCAACTTCGTGCCGGCCACCACCCTGACCGACGCCGGACTCGGGCTGGTGCAGGGCATCAAGAAAATCTTCACCGTCCCGGACAAGTCCGCCAAGCCGGCGAAGAAACTGAAACTCAAGAAGAAGGCGGAGACGATAACGGAAACGGCTCCCGAGGCGGAAGAAACCGCGACGGAAGCCGTAGAAGAGGCTGCGGCAGAAGTTGCAGAAACTGCAGAAACCGCAGAAGCCGAAGAGTCCGGGGCCGAGTCTTAAATAAGCGGCTCGGCGGTCATCGCCGCGGGCTGCGGGATTCCCATCAGTTTCAGGATGGTCGGCGCCACGTTGCACAGCGCCCCGTCCTTCACTTCCTTCACGGCGTCACCGGCGTTCATCACGACGAACTGCACCGTGTTCAGGGAGTGTGCCGTATTCGGCGAACCGTCCGGGTTCACCTCAAAGTCGGCATTGCCGTGGTCTGCGGTCAGCAGCACCACGTAGTCGTGCGCAATCGCCGCTTCCACCACCTTGCCCACCAGCTTGTCGATGCACTCGACCGTCTTGGTCACGGCCGTATAGACGCCCGTGTGGCCCACCATGTCGCCGTTGGCGAAATTCAGGATGATGAGGTCCTCGACCTCCGAGTTGATCTTGTCGATCAGCTTCTCGGCCACCTCGGGGGCGCTCATCTGCGGCAGCAGGTCGTAGGTCGGCACCTTCGGGGAATTCACCAGGATACGGTCCTCGTTCTCGAACTGCAGCTCGCGGCCGCCGTTGAAGAAGA
>CAMVGM010000021.1 GCA_947167015.1 uncultured Bacteroidales bacterium | reverse complement strand
GGTCGTAGCGCCATTCGAGGGGGGCGTGTGCGGCGGTCAGTACGGGGTGCTCCCAGCGTTCGCAGACGCCGTTCCCGGGCAGGGGGCGGTTGGGACGCGCGAGCAGGGACTCGTGCTCCTGGCGGAGAGCCGCCAGCCTGTCGTCAAAGTTGGTCTTCATCCGTGTCATAATACCGTGATCTTGTCCTGCCGGATCCAGGCGGCGAAGTCGTCCGCGCTCGCCTGCCCGGCAAAGGGTGCAAAGAAATGGGTCGGCCGGTCGCTCGCGTTGCGCCAGGTCAGAACGTAGCTGACCGGGAAGCCCCGGAGGGCTTCGGACAGCGTGCCGGTCCACCAGACCGGGTCCGGGAGGCTTTCCAGGCCGGTTTCGGTCACGGCGAGGATCTTGCCGTGCTCCTCGCAGAAACGCTGCAGGGACGAGAGCCCCGCATTCATCTGGCGGAGATAGCGCTCCCGGTCCGCCGATGCGTAGCAGTCGAGGCCGACGACATCCACGTATGCGTCACCCGGATAGCGGGTCTCCCACTGCTCGAAGTCCCGGTCCATATAATTTGGAGAGATGGCCCAGACCATCCCCTCGATGCCGCGTACGTGCACGAGGTGGTCGTAGGTCATCCGCCACAGCGCGTTGAATTCTTCGTCCGAACAGAGGTTCCGGCCCCACCAGAACCAGCTGCCGCTGTGCTCGTGCCAGGGGCGCCATACAACGGGAATCTGCGCGCCCTGCGCGTCCTTGAGCGAAAGGATCCAGTCGGCGAGCCGGTCGAGCCATTCCGTGAACAGCGCGTGCTTCTCGCCGCCGGGCAGCACGGAGGCGACGGCCCGGTCGGAGGATACGTCCCAGGCGTCGCCGCCCGTGAGCGGGTTGCGCAGGTGCCAGCTCAGCGTGACGATCCCGCCGCGGGCGTGGTGCTCGACGGCCGCCTGGCGCATCAGCGCGAAGTCGTTCCCGTCGAGGTTTCGGGGATGGCCCAGTTCGATCCCGCCCAGGTCCAGGCCGAGGATGGCGGGGTAGTGCCCGCAGGCGTCCTTGACGTCGGACCGGGAAAGGTCCCGGGCTTCATCGAGATTGGCGTTCCAGGCGTGGCCGTACATCAGGTCGTCCTGGTGGCCGTAGAGCGGCGTGCCGGCTTCTGCGGCGGCACGCAGGCGGGCGGCGGGCCCGTCCTGGGGAGCGGCGGGCTTGCAGGCTGCCAGTGCGATCGCGCAGGCTGCCGCCAGCCAGGTTTTCGGTTTCAGTTTTATCATGGAGCGTCTTTAATGCTTGCTGTCTTCATACGCCTTCAAGATGGCGTCCTTGAGTTTGGGCTTCGTCCATTTGGGGACGGCGCGGTCGCCTTCGTTGCTGAGGCCCATCCAGTAGAAACAGGGGATGTTGTATCGGGTCGCGGCCGTGACATAGCACGCCGCCTGCTTGGCGAGTTCCGTCTCGCTGCGCTGGCTGGTATCGGCGCCGAACTCGCCCAGGACACAGGGGATCCCCTTGCTGACCAGGTGGGTGTTCAGGCCGTCGATGATGCCTTTCACCTCGTTCTCGCAGGCCTGGTCGAACTCCTTCTTCGGCGTGGGGGTGTCGAAGGCGAAATGGTACGGGGCATAGCTGTGCACCTCGGCCATCAGGTGGCCCTCCACGCTGTCTTCCGGAAGCCGGAAGGCCTGGAGCACGACCGGCTGCGTGCTGGCCGCGTAGGTGTTGAGTATCAGGTTCCTGTAGGCGTTCTTCCCGCCCGTCGCGCGCACGGTAGACACGAAATCCGCATTGTATTTGTTGATGACCTCGTGCGCTTCCGCCGTCGAAGCGTTCCAGGTGCCCGCCTTGTCCAGCATCTCGTTGAAGGATTCGAAGACGAGCCGCTGTCCGTAGGGCTCGAATTCCGTGGCGATCTGCTTCCAGAGCGCCTTGTAGCGTTCCCGGACGGCCAGGTACACGGCCGGGTCGGCCCGGAGCCAGGCGGTGGTGGCCGTACCCGTATCGTGATGCACGTTGAGGATGCAGTACATGCCCTCGTCGAGGACATAGCCCACCACTTCCTTCACCCGGGCGATCCAAGCGGGATCCACCGTGTAGCCCGTCCAGCCGGACATGTCCCAGTGACCCTTGTCGCCGGAGACGGTCACGTTGACCGTTCCCATGTGGGGATACCAGGTGACGGGGACGCGGATGGCGCCGAAGCCCTCTTCCCGGAACATATGGATGAGTTCGCGCGTGGCGACGGGCTGCCCCCAGGCGGTCTCATAGTCTTTCGTGCTCCGCCCGGTGAACGCCTCGATCCACATGTTGTCCACGTCGCCGCTGTTGGATTCCAGCGTGTTGCCCAGGTTCCAGCCGACGCCCATGTTCACGACGGCGACGGCGGCCTTCTCCCAGTTCTGCGGCTCGGGGTCGGGTCCCGGAGGGGCGGGGGCTGCCTTGGTCGAGAAATGGAACTGGATGGGCTCGGACGCCTTCTGGTTGGCCCGGAAACCCTGGATCGTGCCTGCCGGCAGGGATAGCGTATAACTCTTGCTGCGGGTCAGCCCGCCGACGTTCACGGTCAGTTCCGTCGCGTAGGCGCTGACACCGTCGATGAAGGCGCCTCCGTCGATGGTGATGCCTTGCTGTGCCGTGCACTTGACGTTCTGGTCGAAAGTGAACTTGACGGACAGGGAACTTGCCGTAATGTCGCCGGTTCCTTCCGCCGGCGAGGTGGAGACGAGCCGGGGCGCTTCGGCCTCGACCGGCTGCGGATCGACCGGGTCGCCGCAGGCAGGAAGCAGGAGCGTCAGGATTGCCAACAGGCAGGAAAACTTTTTCATAGGGGAACTATTATCTGGTCAATTGTGTTTGGAAGAACTCCGCCCGGATCTGCTGCCACCTCCGTTCTTTCCACATGGCGTGGCCGCAGAGCGGCTCGCAGTGGACCTGCTTGGGGGCGCTGACGTGGTTGTAAGCGGCGAAGTTGGTGTGCGGCGGGCAGGTCGGGTCCTGCAGGCCGAAGGCCATATAGACGGGACACTGCACGCGGTCGGTGAAATTCTTGACGTCAAAATACGACAGGGTGCGCATCAGTTCGTCCCGGGGGATCCCGGCGGCATCGGCGGCGTCGAACACTTCGTGGACGGGCCACCAGACGATGCGGGCGTAGTCGGGATAGTCGCTCAGGAAGGGCACGCTGGGCGCGATGGCGCAGACGCGGTGGTCCAGGCTGGCGGCGATCCAGGTGAAAGCGCCGCCCTGGCTGTCGCCCCAGGCGTATATGCGCGAGGTGTCGGCACGGTCCAGGGAGCAGACGAAGTCGATGGCGCGGACCACGTCGCAGAAGGCGCCGCGGTAGTAGAACCGCTCCTTCCTGTCCAGCCCCCGGTCGATCCAGCGGCCTTCGGCTTCCTTGAAGATGCCCTGCCCGCGCACGCTCACGAGGAACTGGATCCGGTCCGGTTCGGCGGCGGGGTCATACCAGTAGGGCTCGGCGCCATAGCCCATCAGTTCCAGGGAAACGGGATACTTCCCCTCCCGGACCGGCATGCAAAGGATGCCGCCGGCCTGTGCGCCGTCCAGCGAACGGAAACTGACGCGCCAGGTGTTCCGATGGTTGTCGGAATGCTCGGGCACCAGTTCCATCCGGGCGTCCATCGGGACGAGGGCGAGTTCAGCCAGGGTCCGCTCCCAGAAGGCGTCGAAGTCCGGCTGCTTGTCCTGCGGACTCTCGATCCGTTCGGGATTGACGCCGATGTTGAAGGCCTGCCCGCCGTCCGGACGGACCTGGTAGAAACCGGGCTCGAGCCGTCCCAGGTCGTAATCCAGCAGGGCCGGGCGGCCGGGACGGACGCGGGCGTCCCGCTTCAGGAGCAGGAGCGTGTCTTGCGCGGGAGACATCAGGTCCAGGTCGCGTACCAGGGCGAGGGAGACCGGGTGGCGGCCGGCCGTCTGCGAGGCGGCACGGAGGTGCAGGACCTGCGGGCCGTCGCCGCGGAACACCCAGCCGTCGGGGTCTGGCGCCCAGAGGGTGAGGACGCGGGAGAGGCTGTCCGTATAGTTCCGGATGGTGGAGACGGTGCTCTCGTCGGAGAGGTACACGCCGTTGAGGCCCTGGGCCTCCTGGGGCGGGTCGCCGGCGAGTGCGTCGCCTTCCTGCCAGAACTGGTGGCCGGGATTCTGCGGGGCGTAGCCGCTCCAGGTCCAGAAGTTGCAACCGGCCAGACGTCCGGCGCTGCGGGCGGACTCCAGCACGCGGCCGAAGATGTAGCCGTAGTAACGGTCACGCAGGGCCGTGGGGCCGTCATTGCGCCATTCGAAGCCGTCGCGCGGGAAGCCGAACTCCTCGATGACGACGGGCTTGCGCAGGTCGTAGGCCTTTTCGAGGTGTTCGTCGATGTAGGCGGCGGTGTTTGCGAGTGCGGCCTCCAGGGCTTTCTCCGGCTCCGGCCCCGTCAGCACCTCCTCCCGCGCCCAGCTCCAGTTATAGGGCCAGATGTGGATGGTGATGTAATCGATGTCGGGGCAGTCGTTGACACGGGTGAACAGGTCGATGTCCTGGTTGGAACCGATGGATCCTTCGTTGCCCGTGCTCACCAGATGGCGCGGGTCGACGGACTTGATCAGCCGGGCCGTCCCGTGCAGGTAAGCGATGAAATCCTCGATCTTCGCGGGGTCGCCGGTGAAGGGCCGCGGTTCGTTGCAGATCTGCCAGGAGAAGACGGCGGGGGAGTCCTTGTAGCGCTCCACTACGCGCCGGACGTGCTCCTGGTAGAGTTTCACCGCCGCGGGGTTGGATGCAAACGCCCACATGCTGTCCATATAAACGCCGTATCCGTCGGTCGCCGGATGCGGCTGGCGTCCGGCGCCGGCCTTTTCCAGCCAGGAACGGTATCCGTCGGGGCTCCATTCCCAGGCATTGTTGAGGAACAGCACGGCGCACATGCCGCGTTTTTCCAGTTCCCGGAGGACGATGTCCATCCCTTCGAAGTTCTCGTCGGTGGCGAGGATCCGGAGGTTGTCCAGCCCCAGGGCGTGCAGGGCGTCCAGTTCGGCGGTCAGGCGCTCCGGGTCGCCGAGGGCGAGCTGCGAGGCGTACCAGACGTTGGTGCCGATGAAATAGCGGGGTTCGCCGTCCAGGACGATGCGTCCTTCCTCGACGTCATAGAACGGGGCCTCTTGCCGGCAGCCGAAAATACAGACGGCCGACAGCAGGAGGACGATGATGTTTTTGATAGTTCCGGTCCGTTTCACGCGCAAAGGTTTTTTTGAAAGAGGGTGGCCGCCGGTCAAGCGACCAAGCGGTCACCCTTTTTCAATGAGAAGCGCCGTCTTCCTATTCGAGGAAGTAGAGTTTCAGCGGGGTGAATCCGGATCCGGTGAAGAGCAGGTGCTCGGCATCCATGCTCGCGGCCAGGTCGGTATCCTTGAGATTGATCTCGATGGAATACGTGCCGTCGCCGTTGTCGATGAGCATGTCGGTGTGGGCGTTCGGGGTGAAGTCATCCTCCTTGCCGAAAGGCCACTGGCAGTTCCACCATCCGGTGACGACGCGGACCTGGAACCAGTCATCGTGCGAGAAGGTGATGTAGAACGGCTCGCTCTTCATCTTCTCCCAGGTTTCGGTCGGGATGATGGCGATCTCCTCGCCGGTTTCGAAGCCTTCGCCTGCGAAGCGGTAGGTGCCGTTCCAGTTGGCGGGACCGTGTCCGGCGGGATCGTCATTCTCCCAGATGGGCACTTCCTTGGGGGAGCCGTCGCCGTCAACCCAGATCTCCTCCTGGAAGAAAATCTCGAGCGGGGTGAATCCGGATCCGGTGAAGAGCAGGTGCTCGGCATCCATGCTCGCGGCCAGGTCGGTATCCTTGAGATTGATCTCGATGGAATACGTGCCGTCGCCGTTGTCGATGAGCATGTCGGTGTGGGCGTTCGGGGTGAAGTCATCCTCCTTGCCGAAAGGCCACTGGCAGTTCCACCATCCGGTGACGACGCGGACCTGGAACCAGTCATCGTGCGAGAAGGTGATGTAGAACGGCTCGCTCTTCATCTTCTCCCAGGTTTCGGTCGGGATGATGGCAATCTCCTCGCCGGTCTCGAAGCCTTCGCCCGCGAAGCGGTAGGTGCCGTTCCAGTTGGCCGGACCGATGCCCGCGGGATCCGGATTCTCCCAGACGGAGGTCTTGACGATTTCGGAATGGCCGCCGCCGTCGATCCAGATGTCTTCCGAGAAGTAGAGCTCGAGCGGGGTGAATCCGCCGCCGGTGAAGAGCAGATGCTCCGCATCCATGCTCGCGGCAAGATCGGTGTCCTTGAGATTGATCTCGATGGAATACGTGCCGTCGCCGTTGTCGATGAGCATGTCGGTGTGGGCGTTCGGGGTGAAGTCATCCTCCTTGCCGAAAGGCCACTGGCAGTTCCACCATCCGGTGACGACGCGGACCTGGAACCAGTCATCGTGCGAGAAGGTGATGTAGAACGGCTCGCTCTTCATCTTCTCCCAGGTTTCGGTCGGGATGATGGCGATCTCCTCGCCGGTTTCGAAGCCTTCGCCTGCGAAGCGGTAGGTGCCGTTCCAGTTGGCGGGACCGTGTCCGGCGGGATCGTCATTCTCCCAGATGACCGTCTTCACGGTCTCCCAGTGTCCGCCGTCGGAGGCCGGTTTGTAACTCAGCTCCGGCAGGAGGAACTCCCGTCCGTCGTAGGTGTACAGTTTGCCGATGAATTTGCCTTCGAAGATGTTCTTCTTCGGGATCATGATGATGACGGAACTTTCCCCTTTGCGGTAGAAGCCGGCGTCTTCGATGATGAGCGGATTGCCGTCCGCGTCCAGGAGTTCGACCTTGTTGATGAATTCCAGGTCCTCGCCGTAGATGGTCAGCTGCTCGCCGCCTCCGATCTCCTCGCCTTCCTGCTTGGAGAAACCGGAAACGACGGTCTTGCCGAGGGTGAGCGCCAGACGGGACTCCGCTTCTTCATCCGTGGTCCGGACGAGGATCTTGCCGCCTGCGGCGGCGAGGCCGGCCGGTGCGGTGACCCGGATCATTTCATTGCTGACGATCTCGAAATCGGTCACGCGGACGCCGTCGGGGAAAACGATTTCCTTGACGCCCGTGAAGCCGGAACCGTTGATGGTCATCGGCTGTCCGGCCACCACCTTCGTGGGGAAGAACACCTTTACGCCCAACCCGAGGTCGGCCGATTCGCTGACCGGTTCAAGGATGTTGCATCCCGTGAAAGTCCCCATCAGGGCGGCGGTCAGGAATGCTCCGAAATATTTGAATATTCTTTTCATGTCTGTAATCCTTAAAAATCGATTAGCATACTACCATCCCTGATTCTGACCAAGTTTGGGGTTCTTCTTCAATTCCGTCTGCGGGATGGGGTAGAAGTAGTACTTGTCATCCCACTGGCGGGTCACGGTAGAGCGGGTGAGCTGCAGGTCGCTGCTGATGCTGGCGACCTGGATGGTCCTGAAGTACTGCGCACCTTTCTTCCAGCGGCGCACGTCCCAGAAGCGGTGGTTCTCGAAGGCGAGTTCGACCAGGCGCTCGCGCTCGTAGCGCTCCACCCAGGCGTCGCCGTCTTCGGTGAACTTCGGCATCTTGATGTCCGGACGGTTGCGAAGCTTGTTGACGGCGTCGTTCGCCGACAGGCCATAGGTCTTGTCGTTGGCGCTGCCGGTGGCGTAGAACGCGGCCTCGGCGAAGTCGAGATAGATCTCTCCCAGGCGGAACAGGATCCAGGTGTGACGGCGCGTGGTCTGGTTGTCCGCCGTCGTGACGCAGGAACCGTCCACATACTTCCTCAGGTAGTAGCCCGTCGGGGTGGCGCCATATTTCGGGGAGGCGTTGAAGCCGCCTACGAAGGTCTCGATCGCCTTCTTCTGGGCACCGTTGGTCGGCCATTCGTCACCGTTCTTCACGACCGTGAGGGCGAAGCGCGGATCGAGTCCCTCATAGGGATCGACCTCGTTCAGGTCGATGCTGCCGGGATAGCGCTTGGCGAAGGTCTCGCCGTTGTCCTGGAACTCGTACTGGTCCACGAGGCTTTGGGTAGGGCAGTTGCCGGAGGAGCCGTTCTCGACGCCGACCGGATAGTTGGCCATCTCGAAGGAATTGCTCTCGCCGCGTCCCAGGCCGAAGATCAGTTCCGGATTGAAGAACGCGTCGTGGCCCCACAGGGAACCGTAGTCGCTGAGTTTCAGCCCCCAGGCATCTGCATTGTCCAGGATGAACTTGCAAGCCTCGGCGGCCTTCGCCCACCTGGTCTGGTCGCCCGAAGGGTTGAACAGCGGAGAAGCCGCATACAGCAGGGTGCGCGCCTTCAGGGCGAAGGCCGCGACACGGGTCGCACGGCCGATCTCGGCTTCCACCTCGGTCGCATAGGAAACGGGCAGATACGGGGCCACGGCATCGAGTTCCTCGACGATGAACTTCACGATGTCGTCGGCTTTGGTGCGCTCGATGTTGTTGGCCTGGGCGTTGGTCAGGGTCGTCGTGACGAGGGGCACGTCCCCGTAGGCACGGAACAGTTCGAAGTAGAAGTAGGCCCGCAGGAAGCGGAGTTCGTACGGGAAGAGCTCCAGCTGCTGGACCCATTTGGAATAGTCCGGATTGTACTGCCATTCCGTGATGTCCGCCTGGTCGATCTTCTCCAGGTACATGTGGATGTCCGCGATGGCCGTGTAGGACTTCGTCCAGATGTTGGAATACGGGTTGGCGGCGCTCCAGCCACCGTTGGTGTAGTTGTTTATCGCACCGGTCTCGAGCGCGTACTGGGCCTCGTCGGTGGCACCGGCGAGGAAATAGGCGCTGTTGGACTCGAGTTCGTTGCCGTAAAGCTGTGCGTAAACGTCGAATACCATGTTCTTGATACCATTCGCGAAGTATTCATAGGTCCATTCCTCGTCACGCGTGTTTTCCTCTGTATAGTTGAGGTCAGCGCACGAGGCCAGGACGATACCGGCGAAAAAGAATGAAAGGATTCTATCGAGTTTCATAATTCTCATGCTTTATTAGAATACGATCGAAAGGCCTAAGTTCACTGCCTTCAGCACGGGATAACCGGTGTTGAGGTTCTCGGCGTCCATCGCGGGGATGTTGTCGAAGGACAGCAGGTTCTGTCCCTGGACGAACAACTTGGCGTCCGCCACCTTGATGCGGCTGAGCAACGAGGCGGGGAGCTTGTAGTAGAGCTCGCAGTCGCGCAGCTTGAGCCAGCTGACGCTGCGGTACCAGATGGTCGAAGGCTGGGCGTTGTTGGCCACGTTCATCGTCGAGAGACGGGGGTACAGTGCGCTGGCGCCCTGCCGGTCAAAGCAGTGGTCGTAGTATTCCCGGGACAGGTTGCGGTTGTCGGAGAGCGCGCCCCAGACGCCGTCCACGTACTGGAGGCTCTTGGTCTGGAGGGCGGCGCCCTGGAAGGTGGCGTTGATGCCGAAGCCCTTGAATTCCAGGCCCAGGTTGAACGCGTAGTTCAGGGCCGGGAAGGCAGTGCCGTGGTCCTGGGCCACGAAGTCGTTCTCGTTGATCACGTTGTCACCGTTGACATCCTTGTACTTGATGTCACCGACCTTGACCTGGCCGAACTCCTGCAGGGGGCTGTTGTTGATGTCGGCCTGGTCCTGGAAGAAGCCGAGGGCGATGAGCCCGCGGGCGGCATCGGCGGGGGTGCCGATCACCGAGAGGTTCGGGTAGGCCGGGGTCTCGATCCATTCCAGGATCCGGCTCTTGACGAAGGAGACGTTGCCGCCGAGATTCAGGTTAAGGCCGCTGGCGAAAGTCTTCGCGAAGCGGAGGCCGGTTTCCACGCCATAGCTGGCCACGCGGCCCCGGTCGTCATATGCGGACTGGATGCCCACGACGTCGGAGTTCAGCGAAGCGGCGCTGACGAGGATGTTGCGGCGCTGCTGGTAGAACAGGTCGACGGTGAAGTCCAGGCAGTCCGCGATCCGAAGGTCGGTGCCGAGGTTGGCCTTGTAGGCGGCCTCCTGCCGGAAATCGGTCGTCGGGAACTGCGTCAGGAAGGCGCCCCAGGAGTCGGTGAAGTTCTGTCCATACCAGAACTGGCCGTGGGAATTGGCCCAGTTGGGGAGCCACAGGCCGGCCTGGGGAACGTAATCGGTGTGCTGGATGCCGGCGGAAGCGCGGAGCTTGCCGTAGTTGAGGACACCGGAAGGGTTGTTGGCATAGATCCAGCCGAGGCCGAGGGTCGGAGAGAACGCCCACTTGGCCGGGTAGGAACGGTTGGAACCGTTGGCTGCAAGGACCAGGTCGGCCAGGAAGGTCTCGGCATGGTCGTAATGCAGGGCGAGGTTCCAGTTCGCGCGGTACCAGGTGTTGCTCCGGCCGTCGCGGATCTCGCTCTTCATGTTGTAGCCGGCATTGGCGGTGAAGTTGTCGCCGTTATCGAAAACGGTGGCATATTTGAAGCCGGTGAAGACCGTGCCGATACGCCACTGGGAATCTACCCGGTAGTTGAAGGCGAGCTTGTCCTCCACGGTACCCATGACCGCTTCCTGCATGGCGCCGGATGCGTCATAGTAGTTCCAGCCGTACTGGTAGCCTTTCAGGCGGTTCTCGATGGTGTTCGAGGCGTTGTCATAGGAGCCGCCGACGTAGAACTGCAGGCCGTCGAGGAGGAAGTCGAGATCCTGCTCGAGGGTCACGTCGGCCCAGATCTGGCGCTGGTGCGTCTTGGAGAAGCCGGTACCCGTGGCCTTGGCGACGAGGTTGAAGTCGCCGTAGGTCTGGCTGCCGCCCCATACGCCACCGGCGGTCTTGATCGGGAACGCGAGGGCGGGCACCTTGTACAGATGCCACCACGCATCGTTGGAATTCACGTTCGGAACGCCGTTGGTCTCCATGAAGATCGCGAGGACGTTCGTCTTGACCCGGGTGCTCTGGGTGACCTGGAAGTCGACGTTGGCACGGACGTTCATCTTGGAATACATGAGCTGCGAATTCCAGTCGCCCTGGTTGGGATTCTTGTAGAGTCCGCGGGCGTCGGTATAAGCGAGCTGCGTGAAGTATTCGACGTTGTCCGAACCGCCGTACATGGAAACGAATGCATTCGTCTCGTTGGCGGTATTCTTGAAGACCTGGTCTTTCCAGTTCACGTTGGGATAGACGAAAGGATCGCTTCCGTCCTTGAACTTCTGCAGTTCGGCGTCCGTGTAGGCGATGGCGTTGCCGTCGTTCATGCGGGCGATGTTCAGCGCGCCGGCATAATCGTAGGCGCTGACCATTTCCGCGGATTCGGGATTGAACTGGATCTTGCGGGAAGCGCCGGCCTTGACGTGGAATCCGCTGTCGGCGGCGCCGCGCTTGGTCTTGACCAGGAGCACGCCGTTGATGCCTTCGTGGCCGTAGAGGGCCACGGCGGCGGCGTCACGCAGGACGGTCACGCTCTCCACCTCTTCGACCGTCAGGCGGTCGATCGGGCGTTCGAAGCCGTCCACCAGGATGAGGATGTCCCGCTCTCCGGTGGTCTGTGCACCGCGGATGTTGAAGGAGGCGCCTCTGCCTTCTTCGCCCTTGAAACCGGTGTTCTGGAGGGCGGTCAGGCCGAGAAGCTTGCCATAAAGCGCATCGGCGAGGCTGATGGCGGAGGTATGGCTGAGCTCTTCGGCGGTGATGGTATAGGTCGCCGCAGTGGTCAGGAACTCCGAACTCTCGACGCCAAAGCCCAAATCCACCTTCTGTGACTTCTTGTCACTCAGGACGGCCTGGGCGCCTGCCGTCACAGGGACGGCGCAGATGCCCAACAGGCTGTAGATAAGTATATTGCGTAATTTCATAATCGTGAGGATTTCAAGTTATCACCAACCAGGGTTCTGCGTAAGTCCATACCCCTTCTGTACTTCAATACGGGAGACCGGGTCGAGGTACCACTTGTTCGTCCAGAAGCCGGCATCCCACCATTTGCGGGCACCGTTGACGATCTGCGGCTTTTCGTACTCGAACTTCGGCCACGGGTCGCCGGTCTTATACTGCTGGTCGCCGTCCGCCAGGCGATTGCCGTCGGCGTCGAGGCGATAGATGCGGATCTCGTGGAGCGGTTTGGTGAAGAGATCCTGGCGTTTGCGGCGGATCATGTCGTACAGGCGGTCTCCGCACTCGGCGCCGATCTCGCAGTTGCGCTCCCGGAGGATTTCGTTGATGAGGTTGTCCTTGTTGCTCGTCAGGTTCAGGCCGGGATTCATTTTCTCGAGACGGCCCAGGCCGACGCGGCTGCGGACCACGTGCAGGTCGTCAAGCGCACCCTGCAGGTCCCCGGTCTCGGCCTTGGCTTCCGCCTGGATCAGGTACATTTCGGCCAGCCGGATGTAAGGGACGCCGATCAGGTCGTCATCATAGCGGTTCCCGCCCCAATAATCGAGCAGCCACTTGAATTTGCTGTAGCCGGAGGCAACGTCGTCCGTGTTGTTGACGTTGCTGTTCTTCTCGAGGAAGCCGCCGACCCAGGAGTCCATGTAGGTCATGCCGGCGTAGTCGAAGCCGGCAGGAAGCGACTGCTGGGGGACGACCATCGTCTCATACAGACGCGGGTCGCGGTCAGCGAACATGTCGATGCCGGTGGGGTTGTTGCCCGGACCGTAGAGGTTCTCGTACGGGAAGACGCGGCCGTCCTGCATGCCGAAGCATTCCATCAGTTCGTTGGTCGGGACGGCGCCGCCCTGGCGCAGGCAGTCGAGGGCGAAGCCCCGCCAGCCCCAGCCCCAGCCGCCGTCGGAAAGGGTCAGGGTCGGATGCGCGTCGAAGAGTTTCTCGTGGTTGACCACGCCGCTCTTGTTGGTATAGCCGTTACGGTAGCGGTAGGCGGTCCGGTAGGCTTCGCGGTAGCCGGCCTCGTTCTGGGTGGCAGGCTGGACCAGCGTATAGTAATTCCCGTTCGCCGCATTGTCGTCGAAGAAATCTTTGCAGGCACTCAGGCACTTGTTCCAGAGACCGGCGTCATAACCGCCGAACCACACGTGCTCCTCGCTCTCCAGGCCGGTCGGCTTCTTGTCATATCTCATATAGGGCTCGCTGTTGTTGAACAGCGGGGAGGCGGCGAACATCCATACTTTGGCGCGCAGTGCGCGCGCGGAAGCGCGGGTGAGGCGGCCGGACCACTGCCCCAGGTCGGCGTCGGGAACGTTCCAGATGAAGCCGGGTTCCTTGATGGCGCAGACGATCAGGGAGTCGATGAACTCCACGGTTTCCTTGGCCGTGGAACGGCCGCTGGTGAACTCTTCTCCGACCGCATAGGCCTTTCTGACGAGGCACAGGCCGCCGAAGTTGCGGAAAGCGTCGAAATAACGGCTGGCCATGATGGTATAGGCCTCACCGCGCAGGCGGCTCTTCTCGGTGTCCTGCATGTCCGGCACGTTCTCGATGTTCTCGATCAGTTGCCAGCATTTGCGGACGGTCTCATAGATGGACACGCGACCGCCGGCATCCGAGTCGAGGCCGCTCTTGGTCGAATAGGAGAACTTGCCCTGGAAGTTGCCGTCCTCGGTATCCTGGGCGTTCTCGGTGAGGGCGCCGGGATAATAGCTCTGCTTGGGACCGCCCCAGCTCACGTAGCAATGGTAGGAGTCCGAAAGCACGTCGATGGGCGCGCCGTTCATCATGTTTCCGGCGGTGTAGGTGCAATAGAGCTGTCCGTACGCGCTCCAGAGGAAGTTGCGGGTGTACTCGGCGCTCGAGAACACCGTCTCGAGGTTGACATCGACACCCGGGGCCTTTTCGAGGAAGGCGTCACCCACCGCCAGGCGGTCGACGCAGGACGAAAGGGCGGAAGCGGAGCAGATTCCCAGAACCAGGAAAATCTTGGATATCTTTTTCATATTCGTATCTGCATTAGAAGTTGAACTGTGCGCCGATGTTGAACACACGGGTCATCGGGTAGCGTACGCCGAAGTCGAGACCGGAACCCGGGGCTTCGGGGTCGTTGCCGTCGAAGCGGGAGAAGGTCAGCAAGTTCTGGCCGGAGAGATATACGCGGATGTAGTTGAAGAACGGCAGGTTCTGCGTCTTGTTGAAGGTGTAGCCGATCTCGACGTTCTTCAGACGGATGTAGCGGGAGTTGACCAGCCAGGCCTGGGAATCGTGGTTGTTGTGCACGCGGTTGGTGAAGGAAATACGCGGCAGGATGGCGTTGGGGTTGTCCTCCGTCCAGGAATTGTCGGCCACCCACTGGGCGAGGGCCGAAGTGTTGGTGGAACCGAACTGGTCGCGGAAATATCCGTTCAGCTGGCGGTTCACGTGGTCCGCACCCGTCCAGAGCATGGAGAAGTCAAGCCCCTTCCAGTGGAAGGCGGTGTTCAGGGAGAAGGTGATCTCCGGCGTGTCGGTGTAGCCGAGCGGCTTCTGGTCGTTGGTGTCGATGACACCGTCGTCGTTCAAGTCCACATAGACGGCGTCGCCGTATTTGAGGTCGCTGTTGTCAGGCTTGGCCATCTGCTGCGGCAGGTCTTTTCCGAAAGCAGCCTTGTAGCGCTCCGCCGTGCCCGGCTGATAGAGCTCGAACAGGTCATAGCCGAAACGCTGGCCGACCGGGAGGCCGGTGCGGCGCAGATAATCATACATGGGCGGCACCTCGAGCATCTCGATGACCTGGTTGCGGACGAAGGAGAAGTTCGGAGAGATGGAATAACGGAAGTCGCCGTGGCGGTCTTCCCAGTTCAGGGTGATTTCGTAACCGTGGTTCTTCACGCGGCCCGCGTTGACATAGCTGGCGGGCAGGGAAGTGACGGCGGGCAGGGTGGAGGCGTTGGACACGAGGATGTTCTTGCGGTCCTCCCAGAAGAAGTCGACATATGCGTGGAGCCGGTCCTTGAAGAAGCCGGCATCGACGCCGATGTTGAACTTGCTGGCCGTTTCCCAGGTCACGTCCGGGTTGCCGGTGGTCAGCTCCTTGACGGCCTGCAGCCAGTTGCCGCTGGTGCCGAAGTTGGCGCCGCGCCGCTGCGGGTTGACCGTCGTGGCGCCCTGGTAGAACTGCCAGGCACCGGGGAGGTACAGGAAGCGGGCTCCATTGGTGTTGTCGTTACCGACAAGGCCCCAGGATCCGCGGATCTTCAGGTAACCGATCACGTTCTTGACCGGCTCCCACCAGGGCTCTGCGGAAGGGATCCAGCCCAGGGAGATGGACGGGAAGAGACCGTAGCGCTTGCCGGGAGCGAAGTTCTCGGATCCGTTGTAACCGATGTTGAAATCGAGCAGATACTTGGTGTCGTAATCGTAGGTGATGCGGCCGACGAGGCCGACGTAACCCTTCGGGATGGACTGGTAGATGCTGCCGTCGGAATCCCAGGGATAATAGGTCTTGCTCTGGTTGTAGAGCAGAAGGGCGCCGACGTTGTGCTTGCCGAAACGGCGGGCGTAGTCGAAGCTCGCCTCTGCGTACCAGTTGCGGTTGCCCCATTTGCCTTCGCTGTAGGGAATCGGCCAGGTGATGTTCTCCTTACGGAGCACCTCCTTGCCGTCCACGAGGGTGGCCACATAGACCAGGCCCGTTCCGTAACCGTTCTGGCGGTTCTTCTGGGCGGTATACTCGGAGTTGTAAGAGGCTTTGGCCTTGAAACTGAGGCCCTGGGTGATGAAGCCCATGTCCAGCTTGTACTGGATATCGAAGTTGAGGACGTTGGTACTTTCGTTCTGGTAACCGAGGCCGTAGTAGTTCGAAAGGGCGTCGCGGTCGAACGGACCGACGATCGTGTTGTCCGAAATGATGTGGCGGCCCTGTGCGTCGATGCCGCTGCCGGCATACGGCGTGGCACCCTGCAGGTAGCGGAAGAGGAATCCTTCGCCCTGTCCCATGGTGTTGCGGTTCTGCATGCGGCCGCCCAGGGTGATGGAGATCTGGCTGCGCTTGGTCACGTCGATATCGAGGTTCGCACGATAGTTCAGACGCTTGAAGGCGAAAGTCTCGTTCTTATTGTCGGAGAAGGTCTTGAACAGGGAGTCCTGGTTCAGGAAGCCGGCGGAAACGAAGTAGCGGACTTTCTCGGTACCGCCGTTGACGTTCACGTTGGCCTGTTCCTGCCAGGCTGCGTCGTTCATGATGTACTTGATCCAGTCCATGCTCGGGAAGGTGACGGGCATGTCCTGCTTGCGGAAATGCTCCATGACTTCCTGGCTGAAGCGGATGCCGGTCTCGGCATACGGCGTGTAGTCCTGGATGTTGGCGGTGCCGGGCCACTGGCTCATGGGGAGCACGTCGGTGATCTGGGAATAGTTCCACATCTTGCCGTAGGTCGGAGAGTCGGCGAAGTCGATGAACTTCGAGATCGTCTGTACGGCGGTATTGATCGTGGCGGAAACCGAGGCTTTGCCGACGGAACCGCGCTTGGTGGTCACGAGGATGACACCGTTGGCGCCGCGCACACCGAACACGGCCGTGGCGGAGGCGTCCTTGAGGACGGAGATGCTCTCGATCTCATTGGCGTCCAACTGCGAGAAGGAACGCTCGACACCGTCCACCAGCACCAGCGGTTCGGCGCTGTTGAGCGAGCCGACGCCACGGATGCGGATCACCGGTTCGTCGGCACCCGGCATACCGGAAGCCTGGACGGCCGACACGCCGGGGAGATTGCCCTGGAGGGCGTTGGCCACGTTCGCGACAGGCGCCTTCAAGAGGCCTTCGCCGCTGACCGCGGATACGGCACCGGTAATGGTGACTTTTTTCTGCTGGCCATACGCGATGACCACGGCATCGTCCAGCGCCATCGCGTCGGGGACCATGTTGATGGTCAGGGCCTGCCCGGTAACCTGGACCTCCTGCGTCAGGTACCCGATGCAGGAAACCTCGAGCGTGGCGCCGCGGGGAACGGACGGGAGCACGAAGTTACCGTCCAGGTCGGTGACGGTTCCGTTCGAGGTCCCTTGTACGACCACGCCGGCCCCGATCAACCCCTCGCCCTGCTCATCGAGGACCTTGCCTGTCACGCGCAGATTCTGGGCGAAGGACTGCCCGGGCAGCAGGAGCAGAAGCGCCAAGAGCCCGAACAGAAGAGAAAGTTTTCTCCTTTTCATCATTCTAGGGTTAATTAATTTATTGATTATTAAACAGTTATGTATTAATCTCGTGGGCGCGGCGGGAGCCCTCGCAGGCGTGCCCGTGCATAATGCGCCAAACTTTGGCAAAAATAGAGGGTTCGCCCGCCGCAAACAAGTACGTTTTTGTCAAATATTGCAAATAATCCGCTCAGACTATGACTTTAGTCTTCTTGTAAATCTGGCGGAATTCGCGCGGGGAAATGCCTTTTTTGGCCTTGAAGATGCGGTTGAAGTTGGACAGGTTGTTGAACCCGCAGGCATAGCAGATCTCGGAGATGCCCTGCGAAGTGTCCACCAGGTCGCGGGAGGCCTGGCCGAGGCGGATGTCGATCAGGTACGAGGAGAGCGTCCGGTTGGTGTGCTGCTTGAAAAAGCGGCTGAAGGAACTGGGACTCATCCCGACCATGCCGGCGAGCATGTCGAGGGTGAGCGGTTCGGCGTAGTGCTCGTTGATGTATTCCTTGACCTTGAGCACCCGCCGGCTCTCCCGGTCTCGGGGGGCGTGGGCGAAAGAACTGCTGGCCAACACTTTATACTCGAATCCCGAGAGTTCATACAGCAGCTGCAGGCAGTTGATGAACTGCTGGAAGGAGTTGTCGTCCGTGGCCAGCGTGTCCAGGCGGTGATAGACCTTCAGGATGGCTTCGGCGGGGAAGGAGATGCCGTGGGCGGCCCGTTCCAGCATCTTCTGGATGCGGACGAACTGGTTCTTGTTCAGCAGGTCCTTGCCGAAGAGGTCGGAGGAGAACTGGATGGTGATCTCGCGGATGTCCTCCGAATGGCAGTTGCCCTGCTCCCAGACGTGCTCGAGGTTCTCTCCGGCGATGAGGACCAGGTCCAGCGGACCGATCTCCTCCACGTTGTCGCCTACGACGCGGCGTACGCCCTGTCCGTTCTGGACGAAATTCAGTTCGTATTCACGGTGCTGGTGCAGGGGGTAATCGAAGACGTTCTTGTGCCGTTCCACGATGTAGAAGCAGTCGCGCTGGGAGAGGCCGGTGATTTCGGACAGGACGGTGGACATGGTTCTGGTGTTTTCTGCAAATATAGTATTATTCGGTAAAAATGATACTTTTTTATCATTTTCTTTGCGGCAAGGGACCGCTTTCCCCGGGAAAAAGGATAAATGATTATCTTTGAACAAGAAAGAGACGTGTGACATGAATCCAAGAATGATTTCTTCCGAAATGCTCCGCGAACTGACGGAGGACATCCTGCCTTTCTGGCTCACCCGGATGCAGGATCCGTCGGGCGGGTGGTACGGCCGGATCGACGGCGAGGGACGCCTGGTCCCGGACGCCCCCCGGGGCGCCATCCTCAACGCCCGTATCCTCTGGACCTTCTCCGCCGCATTCCGGGTCCTCGGGCGTCCGGAATACCGGGCGGCGGCGGACCGCGCATACCTCGAGATCCGGGACCGTTTCTTCGATCCGGAAGAGGGCGGCGTGTTCTGGAGCCTGGATGCCGCGGGGCGGCCGCTGGATACCAAAAAGCAGTTCTACGCCATTGCGTTCGCGGTTTACGGCCTGGCGGAGTATTACCGGGCAATCGGTCTGCAAGAGGCGCTCGGCCTGGCCGTCCGCCTGTACCGCGACATCGAGACGCACAGTTTCGACGGCGACGGTTACCTGGAGGCCTGCATGCGCGACTGGCGTCCCATCGCGGACATGCGCTTGTCGGAGAAGGACCGGAACGACGCCAAGACGATGAACACGCACCTGCACATCCTGGAGGGCTACACCGGCCTGTACCGCGTCTGGAAGGACGGGGGGCTGAAAGCGCGGCTCACCGGCCTGGTCGGAATCTTCCTGGACCGGATCCTGAGGCCGGACGGGCATCTGGGCCTGTTCTTCGACACGGCCTGGCGCTCCCAGTCGGAGACCGTCTCGTACGGCCACGACATCGAGGCCTCCTGGCTGCTGGAAGAGGCGGCGGACCTGCTGGAGGACCCTGCGCTTTCCGCCCGCACCTCCGACGCCTGCCGCCACATCGCCGCCGCTGCCATGGAAGGCTGGCAGGCGGGCGAAGGGATGATCTATGAACGGGACCCGGCCGCGGCGCACGTCGACACCGACCGCCACTGGTGGGTGCAGGCGGAGACCGTCGTGGGCTGCTGGAACCGTTTCCGGCGCGACGGGGATGCCGCCTGGGCGGGTCGGGCGCTGGATACCTGGGATTTCATCCGCCGGGAACTCCTGTGCCCGGACGGGGAGTGGTACTGGAGCCTGCGCGCGGACGGCACGCATGACACGGCCGACGACCGGGCCGGTTTCTGGAAATGCCCCTATCACAACGGGCGGATGTGCCTGGAGATCCTGGAATAAGAAAAAGCACCACGTCGTGCGGTGCTTTTTGGTAGTGGGTAGGAGAATCGAACTCCTATTGCGAGATTGAGAATCTCGAGTACTAACCGTTATACGAACCCACCGGTTGGGAGTGCAAAGATACGCATATTTTGGGAATCTCCAAATTTTTCTTCGCCTTCTCCCGAATTATTTCATCCGGTACGGCGCGTCGTCGTAGAGGATGAAGCGCTTGGCCTTGCGTATCCATTTCTGCTCCTCGGCCTTGACGTGCTCCTGCACCACGTCGAAGGTCAGGCGGGCGCGCAGGTATTCCTCGATCACGGGGTCGGCGACTTTCACGAAGAGGGAATCGTACATCTCGAACTGGGAGTAGCGCTCCGACAGGAAACGCATCAGCTGCAGCGTGTGCAGCAGCGAATGGTACTGGGCGCCCGGCTGGAGCATGATCTGGTAGCCGTAGCAGCGCTCGCCCCGGTAACGCCCGGCGGCCGGGGTGAACGAGCAGGGACGCATCATCACGCCCGGGGGCGTGGGCAGGAAGCGGACGTCGCCGCTCTTGATGAACGGGGCCCCGAAATACTCGTAGGGACGCGCCGTGCCGATGGCCGGGGTGATGGAGGTGTTGTTCCAGAGTCCGCCGCCGGGATACATCTCGCAGGTGAACATGCCCGGGATGTCGGAGGCCGGGGCGATGGTCCAGGGCAGCAGGTCCTTGCCCACCTCGGACGTGAAGGCGGAAATGATGTGCAGGGGGAACTTCGCGCCGATCTCGTTGCAGTACAGGTGGCAGAGCTCGCCGAGCGTCAGGCCGTGGCGGTGGGCCACCTTCGGCGTCCAGATGTCGGATTCCACGGCGGGCATCGTACCCTCGACCACGCGGCCGGCAGGGTTGATGTGGTCCACGATGAACACGGAGGGGCTCTGCTCGAGGCGGGCGCACATCGACAGCAGGCGCATCACGTCGCGGGTGTAGTTGAAGTAGCGCGTGCCGACGTCCTGGATCTCCACGACGACGGCGTCCAGCCCTTCCAGCTCGGCCGCATCGAAGTCGATGTGGTTGGTGTCCGGGGTGAGCTCGGTGTCGCGCGGCGTGAAGATGCGCTCCAGGTTGCCGCGTTCGCGGAAGATGTCGTACAGGTAGCGCCCGCGGGCGGGGTCCCAGCAATTCTGGGTGCAGAAACAGGCGACGCGCCCTTCCTGCAGGCTCCGGTCGAGCTGTTCCCCGACGGGGGTGGTGCGGAACGAGAACATGTCCTAGGCTCCGATGATGCGTTGCGCGAGGGCGACGACCTCCTCCCCGAGGCGCTGCGCCTCCGCTTCGGTCTGCGCCTCGCTGTAGATGCGGATGATCGGCTCGGTGTTGGACTTGCGCAGGTGCACCCACTGGCGGCGCGCCTCGAAATCGATCTTGACGCCGTCGATGGTATTCACCTTCTCGTCCTTGAAGTGCTCCTTCATCGCGTCCAGGATGCGGTCGATGAGGGCCTTGTCGCTCAGGTCGATGCGGTTCTTGGCGATGAAGTAGGGGGGGAGCGTGGCCTTGTAGGCGCTGACGCTCAGGCCCTTGTGGGCGAGATGGCTGAGGAAGAGGGCCACGCCGACCATCGCATCGCGGCCGCAGTGGCTCGCCGGGTAGATGACCCCGCCGTTGCCCTCGCCGCCGATCAGCGCGCCCACCTCGTGCATCTTGGTGGTCACGTTCACTTCGCCCACGGCGGCGGCGTAATAGGTGCCGCCGTGCGCCTCCGTGACGTCGCGCAGCGCCCGGCTGGAACTGAGGTTGGAGACGGTGTTGCGCGGCATCACGCCGGCCTTTTCGGCCCGTTCCAGCAGGTAGTCCGCCACGGCCACGAGCGTGTATTCCTCGACGAAGGGCTCTCCGTTCTCGCAGATGAAGGCCAGCCGGTCCACGTCGGGGTCCACGCTGATGCCCAGGTCGGCGTGCTCGCGCACGACGGTCGCGCTCAGGTCGGTCAGGTTCTTGGGGAGCGGCTCCGGGTTGTGCGCGAAGTCGCCGGTCGGTTCGCCGTTGAGGGTGATGCATTCCACCCCGAGGCGCTCCAGCAGGCGGGGCATGATGATGCCGCCCACCGAGTTGATGGCGTCCAGCACCACCTTGAAGCCCGCCTTGCGCACGGCTTCGGCGTCCACCGCCTCCAGGGCGAGGACGGCGTCGATGTGCTCGTCGGTGAAGTCGTGCTCTTCGATGCGTCCCAATTCGTCCACCGGGGCGAAATCGAAATCCCCGCGCTCCGCCAGGTCCAGGATGGCCTGTCCTTCGGCCGCGGTGAGGAATTCGCCGTGCTCGTTGAGGAGCTTGAGGGCGTTCCACTGGCGGGGGTTGTGGCTGGCGGTCAGGATGATGCCGCCGTCGGCGCCGGCAAAGCGCACGGCCAGTTCCGTGGTGGGCGTGGAGGCGAATCCGCACTTGACGACGTCCACGCCGCAGGCGACGAGGGTCCCGCAGACCAGCTGCTCGACCATCGCGCCGCTGATGCGCGCGTCACGTCCGACGACCACTTTATAACGCGCTCCGCAGGCTGGGACGGGTTTCCGCTCACGGAGGCAGGCGCAGTATGCATAGGTGAACTTGACGATATCTACAGGGGTGAGGGCCTCGCCCGGGGCTCCGCCGATCGTGCCGCGGATGCCGGAAATGGATTTTATCAGAGTCATAGCTTGCAAATTTACGAAATTTATTCTTATCTTTGCGCCCTATTCCAAAAACACTAGTGTAATGAAAAAAGGAATCCATCCCGAAACCTACCGTCTTGTAGCTTTCAAGGATATGTCAAACGAGGACGTGTTCATCACCCGCTCCTGCGCTACCAGCAAGGAGAACATCACCATCGACGGTGTCGAGTACCCCCTCGTGAAGCTTGAGATCTCCAACACATCTCACCCTTTCTACACCGGCAAGATGAAGATCGTCGATACCGCCGGCCGTGTTGATATGTTCTATCAGAGGTACAAGAACCGCAAGAAGTAAGCTTCTGCGACAGTATAGGTTGAAGAATCCCGGAACACCAGGTGCTCCGGGATTCTTTTTTTTGTATCTTTGGGAGAACCAATTATCTACGACCATGAGAAAAACACTTTTCCTCCTCCTGCTTTCCTGTTTCTGCCTGCACGCCGCCGCGGCCGTGCATAACGTGCGCGACTACGGCGCCAAGGGCGACGGCGTGACGATCGACTCTCCCGCCATCAACGCCGCCATCGAAGCGGCCGCCCGCGAGGGCGGCGGCGTGGTTTATCTGCCCGCCGGGCGCTATGCCAGTTATTCGGTGCGGCTTGCGAGCCACGTCCAGCTGTACCTGGAGAAAGGCGCCGTGCTGCTTGCCGCCAGCCCGACGGAGAATCAGGGCTACGACCTGGCCGAGGACTTCGAGTGGGGCCGCGAGTACCAGGACTACGGCCACAGCCACTGGAAGAACTCCTTGATCTGGGGCATCGGCCTCGAAGACATCACCATCAGCGGTGAGGGCCTGATCGACGGGTCCGGCCTCATCCCCGACTACGGCGACCTCCCGGGATTCCGCGTGGGCCCGCTCAAGGGCAACAAGGCCATCTCGCTCAAGAACTGCAAAAACATCGTGCTCAAGGAGTTCACGATGTACAACTGCGGCCACTTCGCCCTGCTCGCCACTGGCGTGGACAACCTGATCATCCGCGACCTTGTGGTGGACACCCAGCGGGACGGCCTGGACATCGACTGCTGCCGCAACGTCCTGATCAGCGGCTGCCGGCTCAACTGCCCCTGGGACGACGCTATCGTGCTGAAGGCCTCCTACGGCCTGGGCCGTTTCAAGGACACGGAAGACGTGACCATCTCCGACTGCATCATCTCCGGTTACAAGGAGGGCACGATGCTCGCGAACACCAACCTGCCGCCGACTGACAAGCCCGGCTATTCCAGGTCGCCCGAAACGCGGACGCCCCCTCAGTTCCCGTATTTCGGGACCGGACGCATCAAGTTCGGCACGGAGTCCAGCGGCGGTTTCCGGGGCATCGCCGTCACCAACTGCGTCTTCCATGACTGCGGCGGCATCCTGCTGGAGACGGTGGACGGCGGATATCTGGAAGACGTGGTGTTCAGCAACATCACGATGCGCGGCACGAACTCCCCGCTGTTCATGCGGCTCGGCGCCCGGATGCGCAGCCCGGAAAACACGCCGGTGGGCGTGCTCCGTCGCGTACGGATCAGCGACGTGAACGTCAGCGACGCGGATCCCCGCTATCCCATCCTGATCTCCGGCATCCCCGGCTACCGGATCGAGGATGTCACGGTGCGCAATTTCCACATCCGCTTCCAGGGCGGCCTGACGCCCGCCGACGCACCCGCCTTGAAGGAGGTGCCCGAGCGGGAGAACGCCTATCCCGAGCACAACATGTTCGGCGTCATCCCGGCGAAGGGCATCTTCCTGCGCCACGTGAAGGGCATCGAACTGGATGGCATCCACCTCAGCTACGACAAGCCGGATACGCGCCCGCTGCTCCTCACGGACGACGTCGAGGGGCTCCGGCTCAACAATATAACGGTAGAAGGGAAAGACGTTACCGCCGAACTGCGCTAGGGCTCAGTCCACCGGATCCACGTCCAGATAACACCCGTCCGGAAGCCGTGCGGCCAGCTCGGCTTTCCGGGCGGGCAGTTCGCGGTCGCGGGGCAGGAAATGCCGCTCCGTCACCGTGCCGTCGCCCTGGCGGCGGATTTCGACGAGGCGCGTGAAGGGCGGAAAATGGAACTGCTGTCGCTCGGCGAGCAGGCCGTCGGCGTCCCGGCGGCCGTCGAAACGTGCGGGTACGGCCGTCTGGAGGATGACGCGCGGGGCGAACTGGCACAGGGTGCCGACGATCTGCGCGGCCCGCTCGTCGCTGCGGAAATCGTCCCGCGAGACCAGGGCGTCCGCCTGCAGGACGGCGATCAGCGCCGCCTCGCCGGCCCCTTCGCGCTTCAGTGCCCCGAGGGTGCACACGCGCAGTTCCCGCTCCGGGAACAGGGCGGCGGCCTCTTCTTGCAGGATTTCGGCTTTTTCCCATCCGCGCAGCAGGACGACGGGACCCTGCGTGCCGCGGATGGCGTCGATGAGTTTGCGCGAGAATGACCCGTTCATCCCGTTCTTGCGGCGCTCGGCGGGGATATCGATCACTTCGGCCGCGGCCGGCGCCCCGGGCAGGGAGCGGAGGGCGTATTTCCCGATGCGGACGTTCAGCAGGGTTTCCAGAGAGGGCACGGCGGCGCCGAGCAGGACGCGGGCGCCGTGGATGCCCGCCAGGGCGACGGCGGCGTCGCGGCCCTGGTAGCGGGGCGCCGGCTCGCTTTGCTTGTAGGCCGGGTCTTGCTCCTCATCGACGATGACCAGCGCCAGGCGGCGGAAGGGGAGGAAGAGGGCGGAACGGGTTCCGAGGACGACGGCGGGCGTGCCGGCGCGCAGGACATCCGCCGTCTGGCGGCGCCGCACGGGGGTCTTGCCGGAGTGGAAGGCGTGCAGATTCTCCCCGAATTCCGGGGTGAGCAGGGCCTCCAGCTTGTCGCAGAAGGCGATTTCGGGCGTCAGTACCAGGGCCTGGAACCCGGCGGAGAGGGCCTCCCGCAAGGCGGGCAGGTAGGCGTCCCGGCGCTTCGCTCCGGTCAGTACGAGGGGATTGCCCGGGGCGGGCTTGGGGCCGGAAACCGCGTCTTTCGGGCTACAGGCGGCGATCTGCGCGAGCAGCTGCTCCCGTTCTGCGGCGAGCCGCGCGGCGACGTGTTCGCCGTGGCGTCCGGCGATTTCCCGCTCTTTCTTCTCCAGCCGCGCGTGCAGCCGGGCGAGGATGTCGGCGGCGGTGCGCTCGCTGCGGACTTTTAGCAGGGGATAGGCCGCCTTGTACACCTCGCCCAGGGTGCAGAGGTAGTATCCGGAAAGGAATTCCCAGAAGCGGAGTTCCTCCGGCGTGACGGCCGGAAGGTCGTCCCGTACGCTGACGATGGGCTGGATGCGTTCCGGGGGCAGGTCGGGCCGATCCAGGAGACGCCAGACCACGCCGTCATAGCTGCGGCCGGAGAGGAGCACGCATACGCGCCGTCCCGGCTCGAGCGGCATCGGGGCGGAGTAGGTGGGGATCCACTGGAGCTTGAGCGGCAGGAGAACCTGGATGTATGAAGGAACTGCCGGCATCCGGGAGCGGCTCAGTCGGTGTCGGACGCCGGCTCATTGGCCGTGCGGGCGAACTCCATCAGCGAGGCCGGGATGTGGCAGTAGCCCTGCGGATGCTTGTCCAGGTAGTCCTGGTGGTATTCCTCCGCCCGGTAGAAATTCTTGAGGGGCTTTACCTCGACGGCGAGCGGCGCCTTGAGTTCGCCGGCCACGCGTTCATAGATACGCTGGATGGAGGGCAGGTCGGCCGGGTCGGAATAGTAGATGCCGGTGCGGTAGCGCGTACCCTCATCGTCCCCCTGTTTGTTCAGGGAGAGGGGATCGATGGCCTTGAAATAGATCTGGACCAGGCGCTCCAGTCCCAGCACGTCGGGGTCATAGACGACGTGGACCGCCTCGGCGTAGCCGGTGGAGTCCGTGTAAACTTCCCGGTAGGTAGGATGGGAGATGTTGCCGTTGGCATAGCCCGCCTCCGTCTTCACCACCCCGCGGATACGCTTGAGATAGTGCTCGGCCCCCCAGAAACAGCCGGCTGCCAGGTAGAGATCTTTCGTCATGGTCTTGTCATTTTGCGTCGGCCTTGGCCTGGAACTTCGCGTAGTCGATGATGAAACGTTCGTGACGTCCTTCGCCGATCAAGCCCCGCTCGTCGTAGGCGGCGACGCGGAACACCAGCCGGCGGCCGTCGATCTGGACCAGCTCCGTTTCGGCCCGGACCTTCATCCCGAGCGGCGTGGCGGAGCAGTGCGAGACGTCCACGTGGATGCCCACGGTGCCTTGTCCGCTTTCCAGGAAGGGCTCGACCGACAGGACGGCGGCCTTCTCGATCAGCGCGATCATCATCGCGGTGGCATACACCCTCACCAAACCGCTGCCGACGTTTTTCGCCAGCAACTCTTCCGTCACGAGGGTTTCCTCGCAGCCCTTGATCCCGATGTGCAGCCTGTCCGATTCCATACTGCAAATATGCAAAATAATTATGGAATCAGCACAAGGAGAGTGCAACTTCCATCATGTTCGTGAACGTGGTCCGGCGCTGTTCGGAGGTCGTGACCTCTCCGGTGAGGACGTGGTCGGAGATGGTGTTGATCACCAGGGCCCGCTTGCCGGCCCAGGCGGCGTTCATATACAGGGCGGACGCTTCCATCTCGACGCAGAGGACACCCATCTTGCGCCAGTTGTCCACCTTCGGGTGGGCGGAATAGAACACGTCCGAAGACAGCACGTTCCCCACCTTGTAGCGGAGGCCGAGGCGGTCGCAGCTTTCCGCGGCGGCGCGCAGCAGGCCGAAGTCGGCAATGGGCGCGAAGGTGCCGGGAAGTTCATACTGGCTGCCGTAGTTGGAGTCGGTGCAGGCGCCCATCGCGAGCACCAGGTCGCCGAGTTTCAGGTCGGGGTCGTACGCGCCGGCGGAACCGACGCGGATGATGGTCTGGACGCCGTAGAAGTGGAAGAGTTCGTAGGTGTAGATGCCGATGGACGGGATGCCCATCCCGTGGCCCATCACGCTCACGCGCCGGCCTTCCCAGGTCCCGGTGAATCCGAGCATGCCGCGGACGTTGTTGAACTGTTCGGGGACATCCAGGTATTGCTCGGCCATGAATTTGGCGCGCAGCGGGTCTCCCGCCATGATGACGGTTTCGGCAATCTCGCCGTATTTCGCCCCGATGTGGGGAGTAGGTATATTGGACATATCTCGTTGATTAATAAGTCGTTTTGATGCGTGATGCGGTGAGGGTGACATCGCGCGTGGCGGGAGCGGGCGCGGGGTTCCCCTGGAAACGGCGCGCCGGCGGCGCGACGACCGTGACGGTAAGTTCGTCCCGGTCGGGGCTGAACGTGAAACGGAAGCGCTCCTGGCAGCCGTTGTTGAACAGGGACAGGTAATAGGCGCCCAGTTCGTCGGGGGCGGTCCAGGCGCACCAGCCCGCCGTGGTGACGGGCGTCACGCCCATCGTGTTCGGATAGACGGTGCCGCCGAAGAGCAGGGTCCGGTCGGTGCTGCCCATCTTCCAGTCGTCCAGCCCGAAGGGGATGTTGTGGACGGCTTCGGCCGTCTCGAGCGTCAGGAAGACGTTGCCCTCCGCATCGAAGCGGAAGGAGATGCCCGTCAGGCCGTAGGCGTTCTGGTGCGGACGGTAGCGCAGGGTGCGGGAACGTTCCTGCGGGGGAAGCGACGCGTCGGGGAAGGGATGCCTGAGTTCGTAGCCGGCGATCTCCTTTTCCAGGTCAAAGCCCCTGGCGGGCTTGAGACGCTTTTCGCTCATCCCGTCCAGCATATTGTAAATCAACTGGTTGAAGCCGGCCTCATCGCCGATTTGCCCGTTCGAGACGACCACCAGGTCGTACTCCGGGATGACCATGATCAGCTGGTTCTGGCCGCCGATGGCCCGCCAGGAATTGCGGCGGCCCATCCAGACCTGGTAGCCGTAGCCCTGTCCGCCGTCGTCCTTGGCGTTCTCTTCCGCCGACAGCTCCGGCCGCTGGAAGATGTGCGGGGTGGTCATCGCCTCCACCCATTCCCGGGCGAGCAGCTGCCGGCCCTGCCACATCCCCTTGTTTTTCAGGAAGATGCCGAACTTGGCGAGGTCGGAGGTCTTGGCGTGCATGCCGCCGTTGCCCATGTTCCGGCCATCCAGGTCCATCTCCCAGGTCACGTCGCGGATGCCGAGCGGATCGAACAGGCGGGGCTTCAGGTACTCGTAGAGGGTGAGCCCCGTCACGCGCGTGATGATGTTCGAGAGCATGTGCGAGCAGGTGATGTTGTAGGCGAAGGAGGTGCCCGGTTCGTGGGCGTAGTCCATCGCGAGGAAGGAGCGCACCTGGTCGTCGCCGGAGCCCGGATACTGCGTCCGGGCGTGTCCCGCGGACATGGTCAGCAGGTGCTCGACGGTGAGGCGATCCAGCTCCGGGGCGGTTTTCGGGGGCATCAGGTCGGGGAAGAAATCCTTCACCCGGTCGCCCGGTTTCAGCAGGCCTTCCTGCACGGCGAATCCGACCGCCGCGCCCGTGAAGGTCTTGGTGGCGGAGTACAGGGCGTGCGGATACTGCGGGCCGTAGGGCCGCCACCAGTGCTCGGAGACGACCTTGTCGTGCCGGAGGATCATCAGGGCGTGCACTTCGTAGCCGCCCTCGTCGAGGGCGCGGTAGAAGCGGGCGATGACTTCGGAGGGGATGCCTTCCGCCTCCGGCGTGCTGCGCGGCAGCCCGTCGTCATAAGGCTGGGCGGACAGGAGGCCGGGAAGCAGCAGGAGTGTGAAGAGGAGTTGGGGTATCGGTTTCAGCATAGTGTTTCCAGTATGACATCAAATATATGGAAAAAAGACTATATTTGGAAAAAATAAAGGTATGAAAAAGGTCCTGTTCTGGTTTGTCGGCCTGCTTGTCGCGCTGTGTATCGCGGTCCTCTGTGTCTGGGGCCGGGAAATCGCCACCCTCCGCACCGTCTCTTCCGTCGGTGGCAACGAGTATCTCTACCAGATGGAGTTCAAGGCCGCCTACGACCTGGACGACGTGATTGCCAAGGAAGTGGACACCAACGCCGAACTGCTCGACTACATCGTCGGCCGGATCGGGAAGGGCCTGCCCATCAAGATGAAAAGCGCGCAGGTGGCCGACGAGAGCGGCGAACTGACAACCATCAACTGCACCTCCTTCCAGGTCGCCCGTTCGGAAGGGACGGGCTTCCGTTACGGGCGGAATTACGACTATTTCAAGAATCCCACGATGGTGACACTGTCCCGGCCGAAAAAGGGCTATGCCTCCATCGCCGTCAGCGACATGTCCCACTACGGCTTCTCGCTGGAGAAGGTGCCGGATTCTTTCGTCAAGAAAGTCAATTGCCTGGCGTCCATCTACGCCCCGTTGGACGGGGTGAACGAGAAAGGCCTCTGCACCTCCATCATGGCCCTGCCCAAGCAGGCCTCCCGGCAGGAGTCGGAGCGCCCTGACGTGGGGACCACGATGATCATGCGCCTGTGGCTGGATCGCTGCGCCACCGTGCAGGAGGCCCTGGACCTCGCCGCGACGCTGGACATCCGCCACGATGCCACCGTGGGCTCCGGCTACCACTATATGATCGCCGATGCCAACGGGGACTGCGCCGTCCTGGAATTCGACAAGGAGGACGGCTGGAAATCGATGGTGGTGCGCAAGGCCCCGGGCGAGAAGTCGATGCTGGTCACGAACCACCTCCTTTCCGAAAAGTACTATACCACCGAGCCCGACCCGGCCGTGGGCAATCCCCACAGCCGCAGCTGGTGGCGCTATGAGACGGCGGCGGCTTACCTGAAGGAGCACGGCGGGACCCTCAGCCTGGAAGAGGCGCAGGAGTGCCTCGCGAAGGTGCACTGGAAGGACCTGATGTGGGAAAACGGTACCGTGGAGGACACGCAGTACAGCGCCGTTTACGACCAGCAGGAACTGACGCTGGACCTGCGGAACTGGAACGATTACGACACCACGCTCCACTTCGCCCTGTAGGGCGGCCTACAACATGGCTTCGCATCCTTCCAGGATGTCCTGGAAGGTCGTTTCGAAATCTCCGGTATACCAGGGGTCTGCCACGTCGCGGGCCCTGCCCGTATAGGACATCATCAGGTGGATCTTTCCAGCCGGGTCGTCCGGGATGATCCGCCGGATCCACCGGAGGTTGGACCCGTCCATGCAGATGATCCTGTCGAAGCGGTCATAGTCGGCCCGGGTGATCTGCCGGGCGCGTTTCGCGTTGTCGAACGGCACGCCGTGCTGTGTCAGGCAGCGTTTGGCCGGGGGATAGATGGGATTGCCGGTCTCCTCCGCGGACACCGCCGCCGATTCTATATGGTAGCAGCCTTCCAGCCCGCGGGCGCGTACGAGCGCCTTGAAGATGAACTCCGCCATCGGGCTGCGGCAGATGTTTCCGTGGCAGACGAACAGGATACGTTTCATGTGAAATAGAATAACGGTCGTTTACTTGATCTGCAGGAAATCCCGTTCAATATATTCCTGCCTGACGCCTTCCGTCGTCTTCACGAGGATGCCATGTTCATCGATATGATGACAAGTCGGTGTGGTGGTGTCATTGTAGAGCCAGTTCAGCACGCCGTTGTCTTTGTTGAACTCGCTGACAACGCAGAACTCCTGCAAGCCATATTCCTCGATGGCGGCGAGGAGTTCTTCCTTTTCCCCGCAATTCACGACGATCAACGGAAGGCAGTCCGGGGCGGTTTTGGAAAGGTATTTTAGGTACTTTCTCAATGCGGAGTTGTCCATCCCGTGGGTCATGCACCACAGACCGTCGTGGATGAGAAAGACCTTTTTCCCTTTGGCCAGGCCCCAGTCGAAGCGTTCTCCATTAACACTGTAGCAGCGGAACTTGCGGAAAGGCTCTCCCTCTCCTCTCTGGCGTTTCTTAATGTATTTGCGCAGGGCCTTGCCGCGGGCAGACCGTTGGATTTCCGGGGAAGATTTCTTCAAAAGGATGGAAAGGCTGTCTTTCGAGAATTGTTTGCGCATCAGGAAATAAGGAAACGCATCTTCGAAGACGAGTGCGTACTTGTCCATCAATGCCTGCCGCTCTGCCTGATTGTCGTCCATCTGCTGCTGGAGCGCAGGCATAAGTGCTTGCCCGGCCTGCCGTTCCCTGGCTGCTATCGCAAGCAGGGAATCTTTATGTTCGGGATGAGACTCCGCTTCCTTTTCAAGGCGCATCGCTTCCATGAAATGCGGAGGAATCGTCGCGTTCCATTCATCGGTGATGGCAAAGTGGATCCTGGCCAAAGAATCCATACGGGCATTATATGCCGCATTGCTTGTCAGGTCCTGAGCGAGTGCGGACCCGGCCAGTAGGAGGCCGGCCAGGAGGGCGATGGCGATTCTTTTCATTTAACAACCAATAATATCAAAGGCGAATATACTAATAATCTGAATAAGCCATCAATCCGTCCTTCGGGTTCCATAAATATTAGGTTTTTCTCGGATTTCATTCCTTGTTTTACGATATTTTTGGAAGCTTGGGAGGTTGAATGGAAGTATCGTTATGTTGTTTCCAGGGATTCGGCAGAGTATCATGAAGGCAGGGGGGTATGAGGAACAAGTTCTCGAGACGGTGAAAGGTGCACATCTTCAAGTATCCATTTGGGGTACTCAATTGGTATCTGCTCCTAAATCTGATCGCGCATGATGGAGGGGTCTACAAATAATCGCCGTCTGGAGGCGTATGATTGTATATCTCTCCCGTGATTTCCCCATATAGAGCTAATTTGAGGTGGTGTTTAACAAATAGAATGCTGTAAAACAGTGTTCTTCTGTAAATCTGTTTTTGAAATGGGGTTTCCGTTCGCCGCCGCGGGCATCTGAGACGCCTCCTTTTTTGTCACATTTTATACGAAAAATCCCCCTCAGGCTACTTGACATGAACCCCGAAAGTTAGACAAAAAACTTTCGGGGTTCATGTCATAACCCGGGGGATTTCTTTTCCCTTTTCTTACCAGAGGTTCAAATAACAGGTTGTGAAACGATGGTAGGAGCTTTGTCTTTTGCCACTCAAATCGGGTGGCATTTTATGTACAAAGCTGCCGGAATGCAGTGGCAGAATGCATCAAAAACACATACCTTTCTAGGCATTCATCTTATACATCTAAAAGGACGATTTGAGGCTAATCATAACGTTCAGAGTACCGTTTTAGAGTACCATTTCCAAAAACACTCACTTTTTTTCGAGAAAAACCCCGGAAATCCGTAATAAGTATCGCGTGGGCTCTTGCAAGTAAGATTTTCTTCCTAACTTGAATCAGGGAGTTGACCCATAATCCCTTGGTTTATGGCACATTGCCGGTTGAGTAAGCGGCAAAAACGGACTAAACCCCATCCGGCAAAATTACTGGTAATGTGCCACTGTTTAACGCTAAAAATTGTAAGCGAAATGAGTACTGAAATAAACATCAACGGGCTGCTTGAGAAGCCCCTTTGGCAGATGACCGGAGAGGAATACTGCCAACTCACACATTATGCCCTCTCCTTCTCCCCGAACGCTGGATCCTCCCAGGCTTCAACCGGACAGAAAGCTCTCGGGATACATGCCTTGGCTGTCGAACTTGGATGCTCCGATTCCACTGTTTATTCCTTGATGCGTACGCCCCGCAAAGAGGACGGATCCTCCGAAGGCGGCGGAATCCTCAGGGATGCTATTGTTTCCCGTATCGGGCGACGGATCGTATTCGATGTCGACAAGGCGCGTGAACTGGCCAAGCAAAGCCAACAGCTATGAGTCAGATCACGAACCTCCGATACAGCATCACCCTCAATGATGTGCAGCTCGATTATCTCTCAGACGAGCAGCAGGATATCCTCCGGATGAAGTGCCTCAAAACCTTCATCCGGATGGCCGTCCTGGAGGAAACCAAGGTCTCCGGAAAGAACTATTCAGCTGTCCTACAACCCGGGCAATTCAAGGCTTCCAAGGTTGAACTTGCCCGATTGTGGGGCTGTGACCGTAAGACGGCAACCCGCATAGTCCAGGAGTTCAACCAGATTGGCATCCTCCGGTCGGAATCGTCCAACCGGACCACCATTCACACGTTGATTTGCCTGTCTGTTTGGTTCACTGGTTGGAGGATGATTAAGAGTAGTTTCTTTGACAGCAGACCCGTGGTCAAGCCGATTGTGAAACCGTCCAGAACCACGAAGCGTGTCCCACCTGAAACTGCTATCGAAACCG